>NZ_JACSWA010000099.1 GCF_016888125.1 Spirulina sp. CCY15215 | reverse complement strand
CCTGTCGAGACGATCGCACGCCGCCCTGTGAGAACGCCAGTGACACCACTTCTGAAAATCTCCTCATGGGTTTTGGGGGTCAACCCCAGAGTGACAACGGCAATAAACGCCAAGGTTGCAGTGACTTCGAGCGCCTCCCCTACACCCAAAAAGAAGCCGAAAACATCCTCGCTTTAGTTCCCGATGACCAAGAATTCCTTGCCCTCGATTTCTCTGCCAACCGCTCTCAAGCTCTCAATGGTAATCTCTCTCAATATCAAATTCTGCACCTCGCTACTCACGGTTGTATTAATGACGATCCTTTGCGTTCTGGCTTAGTTTTCTCACTTTACGACGAAAAAGGCAACAGTCAAGATGGACTATTGCGACTGCAAGATATCTATAACCTCGATCTCAATGCCGAGTTAGTGGTTCTCAGTGCTTGTCAGACGGGCATCGGAGAAGCGGTTAGCGGGGAAGGAGTAGTGGGTTTGACACGGGGATTTATGTATGCAGGAGCAAAGCGGGTCGTAGTGAGTTTGTGGAATGTGAATGATGCGGCAACTGCTAACTTAATGACTAATTATTACGAACAAATGTTAGAAGATGGATTGGATGCTGTTTCTGCCCTGCGAGAAGCACAGTTGCAAATGTGGAAAAATGGGGAGTTTCCTTATAAATGGGCGGCGTTTA
>NZ_JACSWA010000098.1 GCF_016888125.1 Spirulina sp. CCY15215 | reverse complement strand
TCGAATCCTCATAAATATAACGCACTCCCAAATGTTTCTCCATTGCCTGAAATATCTGGTCTTCCCGAAAAGGTTTACGCAAGAAATCATCGCATCCGGCTGATAATACCACTGCTCGTTCCTCTTCTAAAACACTGGCCGTCAAAGCAATGACAGCCGTTGCTTGTCCTTGGGTAGTCGCTTTAATCTTTTGTGTCGCGGTAAACCCATCCATCACGGGCATTCGCATATCCATCCAGATTAACTCAGGTTGCCATTCTTGCCAGATATCGATCGCCTCTTGGCCGTTACTGGCTTCTTGAAGTTCAAAGCCCAAAGGACTCAAGAGTTGTACCAACAATTGCCGATTTACGGGTTTATCATCGACAATTAAGATACGATAGC
>NZ_JACSWA010000097.1 GCF_016888125.1 Spirulina sp. CCY15215 | reverse complement strand
CAACGCAAGGCGATGGGGATTGAGGGAGAAACCTTGATTTAAACCGTTGAATACTGCATAGAGTTTCAGCTTGGAACGCACTCTCGAATACTTCCCGTCTTACTTGGTTGGATATGGCGAGGAAACCTCGCCATCCCCCAAGCGCTCGTTCGAGTTATTTGCAAGACGATTTCTCTCGTCGCTGTTCGGTCAGGACATCTTAGCTGAAATGGCAGGAAGGGACTAATTACTTGACGGAGGTAGCAATGCTACATCTCTACAGAGGTTTATCACCATGTTAAGAGTACCTGTATTATCACCCGAAGGAAAACCATTAATGCCCACCAAAGCCAGTCGTGCTAGAAGGTGGCTCAAACAAGGAAAAGCCCAAGTCAAACACAACGATTTAGGCATATTCTGCGTTCAACTTCTGCAAGAACCGTCAGGAGAAGAAACACAGCCCATAGCCGTTGGATTAGACCCCGGCAAGCATTATTCAGGGGTTGGAGTCCAATCTGCCCGAGCAACATTATGGACAGCACATTTAATCTTGCCATTCAAAACCATTGTGGAACGGATGGAGTTACGCCGAATTATGCGCCGCACCAGAAGAGGACGGCGAATTAACCGTAAACTCCCCTTTGAGCAACGGTGTCATCGGCAAAAGCGTTTTTCTAACCGAAGAAAAGGCAAACTTCCGCCCAGTATTCGAGCCAACCGACAATTGGAAATGCGAGTTATTCGGGAGTTATTTGCCCTTTACCCCATTAGCGTCATTCATTACGAAAAAGTGATGGCAGATGTAGATAGAACCAGTGGCCGAAAAGGAGCAAAATCAGGCAAAGGATTTTCTCCCGTCATGGTGGGTCAAAAGCAAATGCTCCAATGGCTATCCGAACTCGCTCCAGTCAAAGTGCATCAAGGCTGGCAACGAGACGGAAATGGCACGAGTCAACTACGGAAATGGTTGGGTTTGGAAAAGAATAAAACCGACAAATCCAAGCCAGAACCAGCGACTCATGCTGTTGATGGCGTGACCTTGGCCGCCTTCGAGTTCATCGAGTGGCGAGAATGGCATACCCAAAACGCCAAGCATGGTGCATGGGTAGGAGACGCTCAAATCACCTCTGCTCCATTTACAATCATCAGAAGACCGCCCATTTCTCGTCGTCAACTTCACTTGTGCGTTCCCGCTCAAGGGGGAAAGCGGCGC
>NZ_JACSWA010000096.1 GCF_016888125.1 Spirulina sp. CCY15215 | reverse complement strand
GGGATGGAACACAACACAGCCCCACAGTGATGCGCTTTGGCGAAAAAGTTGGGGATTCTTGGGATTATACCTTCATTGACGAGAGAGCAGATAATCCTTATGAATTACTCTATGGAGGAGAAGCCGGCACTGTTTCCCGTTTGGTGCTGAGGGGTGAAGATGGTATGGCTAAGATTACCGAAGTCTTGAATTTTGCCAATGACCCCATCGAGACTCTAAGCATCGTTGCAGAAGGAAATTCTGGAGAATTCTGGTTGGGGAAAGATTTTATTACAGCGCAAAACCTTCAACAATATCGCACTCAATTGGAAAGTTGGGGAGAATCTCTCTCTCCTACTGCAGATATTTTGCTTTATAGTTGTTTTACGGCTTTAGGAGAAGTTGGGGAAAGTTTAGTTAATCAAATTGCCAATGCGACAGGTGCAGATGTAGCCGCTTCGGTAAATGCAACGGGAAGTGCTAATTATGGCGGGGATTGGGTGTTAGAAAGCAGCACGGGAAGCATTGAAGCCCTCACAACCTTTAGTGACCTGACCCTCAGTGTTTGGGATGGGAAGTTGGCAACCCGGACAGTGACGAGTTCCGCAGATGATAATACGGCGGGAACCCTCCGGTTCGAGATTGGAGCGGCAACGGCTGGGGACACAATTCTGTTTGATTCAGCAAGGACTGTCAACACAACAGGGTTTATTACATGGGGACAAGCCGATCTGACGATTGATGGCAATGGCTCCACGGTTCAGGGTAACAATACGTTCCGGATTTTTGAGAGTACGGCAACAGCAGGAACTACGACGATTCAAAACCTGACGATCTCTGGGGGGAGTGCTGCTTTTGCTAATGGTGGTGGTGGTTTGAGGGCTTTCAGCAACATCACATTAACGAACAGTACAGTGAGTGGCAATAGTAGTGGTTTTCTTGGTGGTGGTGGTGGTTTGAGTGCGAGCAACATCACATTAACGAACAGTACAGTGAGTGGCAATAGTGGTGGTTTTGGTGGTGGTTTGAGGGCGAGCAACAACATCACATTAACGAACAGTACAGTGAGTGGCAATAGTTCTAGTCCTACTGGTGCTGGTGGTGGTATGTTCGCGAGCATCATCACATTAACGAACAGTACAGTGAGTGGCAATAGTGGTAGTGCTGGTGGTGGTTTGAATGCGGGCGGCGGCATCATCACATTAACGAACAGTACAGTGAGTGGCAATAGTGCTGGTGGTGGTGGTGGTGGTGGTTTGCATGCGAGCAACATCACATTAACGAACAGTACAGTGAGTGGCAATAGTGCTGATTATGGTGGTGGTGGTTTGAGTGCGAGCAACATCACCTTAACGAACAGCACGATCGCCTTCAACGTCGCCGATGCCGATAACAATGGCACGGGTGATGGTGGTGGCATTTTCAAGTTTGGCACCGGTATCGCTACCATTAACAATAGCATCATCGCCCAAAACCAAGACCTCGGCGGACAAGCACCGGATTTAAGCGGGACTTTCGATACGATTCAATCCAGTCTCATCCAAAACACGACAGGAGCAACAATTACCACCGATACCAGCAATATAAAAGGGATTGACCCTTTGTTACTCCCCCTTGCTAATAATGGT
>NZ_JACSWA010000095.1 GCF_016888125.1 Spirulina sp. CCY15215 | reverse complement strand
AACTTGAAAAACAACGTGCCGATCGCGAACGTTTAGAAAAAGAACTTGAAAAACAACGTGCCGATCGCGAACATTTAGAAAAAGAACTCGAAAAACAGCGTGCCGATCGCGCCGAATCTGACTTACAAAAAATGAGAGATCGCCTTTTACAATTGGGGATCGATCCTGATTCTTTTTCCTAGCCCGCTTTTGTCACTCTGGGAAATTTCGACGATTTTTGCCATCATTTTCCCAGTCATAATCTATCGAGTTTCGCCGACGAGAGGCTGCACTGCTTGTATAATAAAATCAAAAGTATTGA
>NZ_JACSWA010000094.1 GCF_016888125.1 Spirulina sp. CCY15215 | reverse complement strand
TCTAAGAGTTAAGCCAGTGAGTTGTACTTAACAAGCCTAAATAACATTGTCGAGGCACACTTTACCCTAGCAATAGGAGTTAACCCATGCGGGTATTCGTATTAAATAAAAACAAGAAACCCTTAAACCCAACGCATCCTGCCAGAGCCAGAAAATTACTCAAAGCGGGACGAGCTAAGATGTTTAAACAGTTTCCCTTCACAATTATTATTCAAGACATAGAGGGAGGAGAAGTTAATGAATGTCAGTTAAAAATAGACCCCGGTTCTAAAACGAC
>NZ_JACSWA010000093.1 GCF_016888125.1 Spirulina sp. CCY15215 | reverse complement strand
ACTGAAAGCAAGATTAACAACCCATTGAGTCCCTTCTCGATAAGCCTCGGATTTATCTGCGGAAAGTTCCAAACGACCTACCGACTTTTCTAGATGATTGACTGATTTTTCCAAATGTTCCACCGACTTTTCTAGGCGATCGAATTTCTCTGTTGTTGTGCGTTCAAAATGACCTGCTGATTGTTCTAAACGATCTAAGCGAGTGCTAATGCCTTTGAGTTCTTCGAGAATTTGAGCGGTTTCCGATCGTGTCATAATTGCTCCAGTTAGCTCCAAAGTATCTTCAGTTTATCGTAATTTTGATTTAACTTCCATCTTGATAAGGCTCTACATAGTGCATTCCCTCTAATTTCATTTTTTCCTTGGGTTTCACTTTTACAATAAAGCCCAATCTCAGGCGATCGCGTGTTGTGACAATTTTCACAGTTTTGCTATACTTGGCATAACCGATTACGATTGTTTTGATATATCTTTAGGAACTCTGTTAAAATCAATGAGTCAAACTCTAACTGTCCAATTAAGCGATCGCGCTTTTATGGAAATTCAGCGACAAGCGCAAAGAAAGGGAATATCTCCCGAAGGTTTAGTAACAATATTACTCGAGGGGAAAACAGATCGCAGTTTAAAAATATTCTCAAAAATATTTTCAACTGAAGAAGAAAAAGAAGCTGCACGAGCAAGATTTAAGGGTCATTTTGGGGAACTTAATCTTGCAGAAATTGATGTTACGAATGAAAGTATTGATGCCGATCTTGTAGCAGAATATACCAACATTTACGAAGAAAATTAATGTTTCTTGATACATCAGGTTTATTATGCTTGCAATATCATACTGAACCCTTACATAATTGTGCTATTACGGAATATGAAAAGGCGAAAATCCGCATAACTCATAACTATGTTATTGCTGAATATGTGGCTCTAGCAACAGCCAGAAAATTTCCGAGATCGCCTTCTGTTTGAATTTTATTTGAATTCTGCGATCGCACCTCAACTTCCTAAAACAAACCTGAGAATAATACCAATAGTTGTAGCAGCAATCAAACTGAAAGCAAGATTAACAACCCATTGAGTCCCTTCTCGATAA
>NZ_JACSWA010000092.1 GCF_016888125.1 Spirulina sp. CCY15215 | reverse complement strand
TTTGTCTAATCTTTTGAGCATCTGTTGCAAGACTTGAGCATTCACAGATTTTAACCACGGGTTTGTTTTCTTAGCCTCTGTTAATTGTTTGGCTTGGATGTTGTAATTTGGAAAAGGTTTATCCACCGGAATTATATATTCCTTCTCCAGAGAACAAGCATTAACAGAACACTTCCGAGAGTTAATCCAGTCTTTTCGCTCTCTGAGGGCGTAATTCCAGACAGAACGACAGACTCTCAAGGTATTTTCAATCACCTCGATTTGCTTTTCGTTCGGGATTAATTTATACTCGTAAGTTAGTGTTAACATTTCAATCCTCCTAAATCGGATTCTAGCAACCTTTACAAAGA
>NZ_JACSWA010000091.1 GCF_016888125.1 Spirulina sp. CCY15215 | reverse complement strand
ATAATGAAACTTGTTCCTCTGTTGGATACGCAGGTTAACCAGTTATCAATTCCGTGGTCAATTCCTAATACTTTTTGGGTGTCGAGTTCGATTTGTTGAGGTTCTAATTTGTAGACCCATTCAACATAAAAGCAACCATTACGAGGCAGAATCCGAATTTCTCGAATCTTCTTAAAGTCGAGATTGGTGGGAAATGGTAACAGGAATGAATCAACTTTAAAGGCTGCTTTTACCTTCATTCCTAATGGAATCCTAACCTTATCTCCTTTCA
>NZ_JACSWA010000090.1 GCF_016888125.1 Spirulina sp. CCY15215 | reverse complement strand
TGATGGCGATGCCGTCTAATTCTGTGTCTACTTCTTCGAGTTTCTCGCTTATCGCGGCAATTCCTTCTTCCTCGCGACCAATAATACTCGATATCGTTCCTGCTGCTGCACCATAAAGCAAGTCTTCGGCATTATCGGCACGAGAATCAATAACGTTGAGTATATTGGTTCCTCCTGCTTCAGGAAAACGCACGACGGTGGTATCCCCTTGAATTAAACTTGGGTTGGTTGGAGTAACAACTCCTGCTGCCATGAGGTTAATATTTTCGGCGTTGACTTCCCCTGCAATGACCGTATCGCCTTCCTTGACGGCTGTATCGGTTCTGATTAACCGCACTGTGCCATCTTCTTCGATAATCACTTCATTAGCATGACCGATTTCACTGCCTCCGGTAATATAACGGGGGATATCTACTGCCCTGATTCCCATTAGATTTCCGGGTATATTAACGCTTCCTTCGACTGGGGCGGCATCGAGGACTAAGTTCACCACCATACCTTCGTGAGAGAGTCGAACTTGACTTTTACCTGGAATAGCGGCGAGGGTGAT
>NZ_JACSWA010000009.1 GCF_016888125.1 Spirulina sp. CCY15215 | reverse complement strand
AGAAGTAGCCATCCTTGAAAGAGTGTGTAATAACTCACTGGTCAAGCGCTCCTGCGCCGAAAATGAACGGGGCTAAGCGATTTACCGAAGCTGTGGATCCCCCCTAACCCCCCTTAATAAGGGAGGCAGAGGGGATGGTAGGGGAGCGTTCTATAAGGTGAGAAGCATTAGCGGCAAGCAGATGTGGACTTTATAGAAGTGAGAATGTCGGCTTGAGTAGCGAAAATTGAGG
>NZ_JACSWA010000089.1 GCF_016888125.1 Spirulina sp. CCY15215 | reverse complement strand
CAGGAGGATTGAATCGATTGAGTAATGTAATCCTTAACAAAAAAGCCAAAAATAGTTCAATTTTTCCTTGACAGGATTGACTTGACAATGATATTCTAACAGAGTGGGAATCTGTGCGTTCCTGTGAACCCGTTTTTAAGGGGAAAAATAAGAGATCGCGGTGCAATTTAGAGATTTATCTCTATTGGAAAAGATTGCCGATGAAACGACGGAAAGAACGGAAAAATTGACGGAGTTTTTGCCAAATATTCTGAGGTTGTCGGGAAGGAGGAGATTCTAAATTTTGTATGGCATTGTCGCAGTCTTGAACCTTGCGATCGAGTTTCATTTCTTGATAAAGTTGTTTTGCATTACGATATGCGCCAAGTGCGTCGGGGATGCGGTTGAGTTTAGATAAAACCTCCCCTAAATTTTCCCAAGAAATTGCCAAGCTGTGTAAGTTCCCAATATTTTGTTTAAGAGCAATTGCTTGTTGATAAAATAGAACGGCTTGGTGGTATTGAGTAATTGAATAATGTGCTTCTCCTAAATTATTCAAACACATAGCTTCACCAAGTCGATCTCCAATTTGGCGTTGAATTTCCAGAGATTGCTGATGGAGTGCGATCGCCTGTTGGTACTCTCCCAAGGAGTTGTAAGCAATGCCTAAATTGCCTAAAGAAGCAGCTTCTCCCCCTCTGTCTCCAATTTGGCGTTTAATTTCCAGTGATTGCTGATAGAGTGCGATCGCCTGTTGGTACT
>NZ_JACSWA010000088.1 GCF_016888125.1 Spirulina sp. CCY15215 | reverse complement strand
GATGAATCCTACTGTTTCGGAGAATCTAAACCCCGTCCCGATCTGGCCATTGAAGTGATTTTTACCAGTGGAAACCCGAACAAGTTAGAACGTTATCAGCTATTGCAGATACCGGAAGTTTGGTTTTGGGAAGATGGTGTTTTTAGTCTCTATCGTCTAGGCGATCGCGGTTATAAAAGAATTAGCAGCAGTGAAATTCCTGAATTGACAACCCTAGATCTAGAATTACTCTCCCGTTGC
>NZ_JACSWA010000087.1 GCF_016888125.1 Spirulina sp. CCY15215 | reverse complement strand
TCGAATCCTCATAAATATAACGCACTCCCAAATGTTTCTCCATTGCCTGAAATATCTGGTCTTCCCGAAAAGGTTTACGCAAGAAATCATCGCATCCTGCCGATAATACCACTGCTCGTTCCTCTTCTAAAACACTGGCCGTCAAAGCAAGGACAGCCGTTGCTTGTCCTTGGGTAGTCGCTTTAATCTTTTGTGTCGCGGTAAACCCATCCATCACGGGCATTCGCATATCCATCCAGATTAGCTGAGGTTGCCATTCTTGCCAGATATCGATCGCCTCTTGGCCATTACTGGCTTCTTGAAGTTCAAAGCCCAAAGGACTCAAGAGTTGTACCAACAATTGCCGATTTACGGGTTTATCATCGACAATTAAGATACGATAGC
>NZ_JACSWA010000086.1 GCF_016888125.1 Spirulina sp. CCY15215 | reverse complement strand
ATTTTCCCCCTGCACCTCCCCCGTCACGATTAAATCTCCTGTGTTTGCATTCGCCAGATTTGCATCTGTCGGGGAAGGAGAAGCTGTTAATAGTGCGAGAATATCCAACATTGTGAAAGGAAGAATCTCACCATTGCTATCTTTGAGAATTTCAACCTCTAAACTCAAGAGACTCCCTGCTTGCTGAATGCGGATTAAGCTGCTCCCAGGAACGGCAGCAAGGGTTATGGTACCATTGGGCGCATTGAGACTGCCTGTATTGATGACCGTTCCCCCAATTAAGGTTAAACTTTGCCCCACATTAACAGCTA
>NZ_JACSWA010000085.1 GCF_016888125.1 Spirulina sp. CCY15215 | reverse complement strand
TCTCGATAAAGTTAATTCCGTACTGTTGACAAAGTTGAGATATTCTATCTTTCAACTTTGCTGTGGGAATTTGCACGAATTCTTGATTGTTCTTTTTGCCGATATTAATCCCATCTTTATTGAACTGATTCCAACCAAAGACGACATTACTAATATTATTACTGAGACACCAATTAATAATGAACCTTGCGGCTTTATTAATATTGTCTCTCATTTGACGGTTACGTTTTTCGGCTAACTCGGCGAGTTCTTCATCCCAGTATCCTTGTGGCTTTCCTGTCTTGATTTTAGCAACCTGCTTGTTGTACCAATGATTCTGAGATTTGACCTTTTTTCCATCAATAATGAAGGATTTTCCCGTATTGGATACTCCCGTAATCCAATTATTTAATCCGGGGTCAATTCCTAAGACATTTCCATTCGCTTCAACAGGTTCAATGTCTGGCTGTTGGTAAACAAACTCAATATAAAAACATCCATTTCTGGGAAGTATTCGATACTCTTTGATTGATTTATAATCCAGATTTGAAGGCATGGGTAAGAGAAAATTATCGATTCCAAACCATGCCTTAACCTGATTGCCAAGGGTGAATTTTAATTGCCCATCTTTCAATTTGACCCATCGAGAGGGATAGCTAACAACTGCCATGCCTCCTTTCTTTCGGTAAGATGGTGGTTTGGGTCTAAAGTGTAATTTCTTCTCCTTGTACAACTTTGATAATTTCCCGTAGG
>NZ_JACSWA010000084.1 GCF_016888125.1 Spirulina sp. CCY15215 | reverse complement strand
CTCGACAGGAAAAGACAGGATCGGCAAGGACGGCGATCTGTTTGGGTGCGAGGGTACGTTTTGCCCATTGGCTGCGTTGTGCCTCGAGACTGGAAGCAGAGGAAAGGTTGATAATTTCGTGGTTGACCAGTAGGGGCGCAACGCTTGCGCCCTCTATGCTTGCGCCCTCTATGCTTGCGCCCTCTATGCTTGCGCCCTCTATGCTTGCGCCCCACGGTAAAGCAGCAAAGGGCAAGCGGTTGAGTTTCCCGTCAGCGACGATCGCCAAACGTTGATTTTTCAGCGTACCTGCAACGGGATCGAGGAGCATTTTCGCCAGTTTTGTTCCTTCGCTGAGAGGGTTGCGGTCTTCCGCTTGCAGGGCGGTGATATAGCGTTCTGTGGCGGTTTCAATGTCTTGGCGAGAGGGGAGTTCGTAGGCGGTAAACTCGGTTTTACTGACAGCAAAGAGATAGCTGCGATCGCCTCCGAGGGCGTATTCGAGGAGGAGGGTGTCATCGTCGAGGATATTTGCTTGGATTTGTTGCAGGGTGAGGGGTTGAGGATATTTTAAGTTCGCGTAGGCGGGGTTCTCGCGGCGAATTTGGGCTTCGAGGGTTTGCAAATCGTCGAGAATTGTCTCGATCTTGCTTTTGATGGCTTCGAGATCGGCGTTAGCATAACCCTGGGGGTTCTGGAGGAGTTGCACGCGCTCTTGTTCGGCGGTACTGAGTGCCTGGTTAAGGCGTTTTTCTTCAGCAAGGAGGGCGGGGGGAAGGTCGGCTTTGAGGTCGAATTGTGCTTCGGTGAGAATTTCAGTGAGGGTGCGGGCGCGGGAACTTTCGCTGGCTTGGAAGGCGCGGGCATCGTAGCCTTTATTTGGGTTATTCTGGTGCAGTTCCATCAAAAGGTCGATGTAGAACTGGTAATAGTCTTGGACGGAGGCGAAGTAGGTTTGGCGGAGTTCGGTGGTGGGGGCTTTGGTGCGGAGGTCTTCGAGGATGGCGATGGATTTTTCCATCTGGGTGAG
>NZ_JACSWA010000083.1 GCF_016888125.1 Spirulina sp. CCY15215 | reverse complement strand
CTAGTATATGGTGGAGATGATGTTACCTTTGTTTGTGATGGTCGTTTGGGTTTAACGCTTGCGGCTCGTTACTTACAAGTATTTGAAAAACAAAAAGCTGCTGACAACAAACAATTAACGGCTTGTGCGGGAGTTTGCATTGTTAAAGCTCACTATCCATTTGCGAGAGCTTATACAATGAGTGAAGAACTTTGTAAATCAGCTAAGAAAGTTGCGAAATTTGAACGAGTTACTAATGATGAAAGAGATGAATCAGAAATTATTTCTGCCATCGATTGGCATATTGCAACGAGTGGTTTACTTGGCTCGATTTCTGAAATTCGCGAGCGAGAATATCGGAGTACAAGTAACCAACCTTTAGAAATGCGACCATTATTACTCAAATCCGATCCCTCTGATT
>NZ_JACSWA010000082.1 GCF_016888125.1 Spirulina sp. CCY15215 | reverse complement strand
GCCCATCTAGTAGAATTGACAGCCGACGCATCCCTTAAAGGGCGTTTTGCTTGAGATAGAATGCGTTTTAACACTTCAGGTTTTTTAGCTAAAAATATATTAACATCTTTAGTTCCTTTTTTGGTGTTACAGGGTTCACAAGCTAAACATAAGTTGCTAATTCTATTGGTACCGCCCTTGGCTTTAGGATGAATGTGTTCAACTTGCAAGGGAATATTTTCAGCATTACAGTAAGAACATTTTCTATTCCATTTGTTGAGCAGATACTCTCTTACTTCATAGCCAACT
>NZ_JACSWA010000081.1 GCF_016888125.1 Spirulina sp. CCY15215 | reverse complement strand
GAGATTCTTCCACCACTTTCCGGGCCTTTAACCCCACCCAAGCAGAAGAAACCTACTCTATGGTGACAGCAAACCGTTTCTGGAGTCAGATTTTCGGAATTGCCTTCTCCAACAAGCGTTGGTTACACTTTTTCATGCTCTTTGTTCCGGTAACGGGACTGTGGATGAGTTCTATCGGCATTGTCGGTTTAGCTTTAAACCTACGCGCCTACGATTTTGTCTCTCAGGAGATTCGGGCAGCAGAAGACCCCGAATTTGAGACATTCTACACCAAGAATATCCTGTTAAATGAAGGTCTGCGAGCTTGGTTAGCTCCCGAAGACCAACCCCATCAAA
>NZ_JACSWA010000080.1 GCF_016888125.1 Spirulina sp. CCY15215 | reverse complement strand
TGTGACTTCAACGTAGCGATCGCCTTGAAGAACGGCTATTTTTAATCGTCCTTTCTCAAAACGCCACAATTCGGGAACACCTAATGCTTGGTAAATATCGGGATGGGTACGAGAAGTGATATCAATTTCTAGAGCCAGATCGGGAGGTGGATCGAGGGTGAGATCGAGGCGATTCTTGCCACGAACGGCTGTTTCATGTTCAATATAGAAACAGTTATCGGGTTCGATTCCATACTTCATCAATTCATTTTTAAACGTTGTTGAACCAAGAGGGTAAAAATCAATATCAAGTTCTTCCAGCAAAATTTCGACAAAATTTGTAACGAAGAGTTTGTCAACTTCGTGTTCGGGTAAGGGAGTCATAATTTCTAAAGTTTCATTAGCATAAGCAATGTGGGAGGCTCGTTTTTCGCCTAATTCTGCTAATATTTGCTCAAATTCTTGCCAATTTACGTCCCGCAGGACGAGTTTTTGTCCGGGTGGAATGTCAAAGCGTTTCAGTTCTAATAACATTGCTCGGTTTTTCTAACGCGATCGCCAGTATTGTAGCACTTATAAATTTATTGAGAGAGATGGCGATCGCGCACCCATGCTCTAAATTCTCGCATGGTTTTATTGCGTCCCTGGGTTTTCACTTTCTGCAAATATTGAGGAATGGTTTCGGTGAGGGGAAAGTTAGGGAAATGCGGACTTTCTGTGACTTCAACGTAGCGATCGCCTTGAAGAACGGCTATTTTTAATCGTCCTT
>NZ_JACSWA010000008.1 GCF_016888125.1 Spirulina sp. CCY15215 | reverse complement strand
ATTACACCTCGCAAATTTGTCCAAAATGTGATTTTCACACCGGAAAAAAATTGCTTTCCGAACGAGAACATAATTGCCCGGAGTGTGGATACAAAACCCATAGAGATATCGCAGCAGCAGAAGTTATCAGAGATAGAGGAATCGAAAATGCGCTAGGGCATAGCGTATCAGAAAATGCTTGTGGAGATGATCTGACGGGGGCTTTGCCTAGTCAAAAATCTGTGAAGCAGGAAATCTTGAATGCGAGTTCAAGAATCTCCCGCT
>NZ_JACSWA010000079.1 GCF_016888125.1 Spirulina sp. CCY15215 | reverse complement strand
CCTGTCGAGACGATCGCACGCCGCCCTGTGAGAACGCCAGTGACACCACTTCTGAAAATCTCCTCATGGGTTTTGGGGGTCAACCCCAGAGTGACAAAGGCAATAAACGCCAAGGTTGCACGTCCTTCGAGCGCCTCGAACACACCCGCACCGAAGCCGAAAACATCCTCGCTTTAGTTCCCGATGACCAAGAATTCCTCGCCCTCGGTTTTTCTGCCAACCGCAGCCAAGCCCTCAATGGCAATCTCTCTCAATATCAAATCCTACACCTTGCGACTCATGGCTGCATTGACGATAACCCCCTGCGTTCCGGTTTAGTTTTCTCACTTTACGATGAAAAAGGCAACAGTCAAGATGGACTATTGCGGCTGCAAGATATCTATAACCTCGATCTCAATGCCGAGTTAGTGGTTCTCAGTGCTTGTCAGACGG
>NZ_JACSWA010000078.1 GCF_016888125.1 Spirulina sp. CCY15215 | reverse complement strand
AAGAGGGGGAAGAAGAGGAAATCGTAGCGGGAGAAGAAAATGAAGATTCTTCCCCTGGCAGCGATCGCGCTTGTCGTCCTATTGGCGATGATAGTGGGGGAGGTGGCGAAGAATAAGTTAGCTTCTTGTTCATGGATAATCCGCAAACCCCTAATAATAGTCATAATTTCAGGGTGCAAGCATTGCACCTAAGAATTCATAAACTTGGCTTTCAGTGGAAAATAAAGTGAAGCAATTGTCAATCTTTAAAAATACAAAGTTTTTCAATTACACTCATCCTAGCAA
>NZ_JACSWA010000077.1 GCF_016888125.1 Spirulina sp. CCY15215 | reverse complement strand
AAGAGGGGGAAGAAGAGGAAATCGTAGCGGGAGAAGAAAATGAAGATTCTTCCCCTGGCAGCGATCGCGCTTGTCGTCCTATTGGCGATGATAGTGGAGGAGGTGGCGAAGAATAAATTAGATTCTCGTTCATGGATAATCCGCAAAATCCTAATAATAGTCATAATTTCAGGGTGCAAGCATTGCACTCCTAAACCCAAGAAGCAATGCTTGCGCCCTAGATTTTAAATGAGTCACGATCGCACGGAAATTACTCCCTCAACTCGATGATGAAGCGATCGCCGCCACCACCGGATTGAGTCTTGAAAAAGTAAGGGGCTTGCGTGAGATTTAATTGAACTCAAGTTCTGCAACCAAACATCTTATTCTTTTTTTGTGAGAAACAATGACATTGACCAAATTGACTGTTGCGATCGGCGCAATCTTTGTCTCTAGCCTTGCTCCCTCTGTTTTAGCCGAACCCATTAGTTTCAGTGCCTTTGACCTGCTCGGACAATCTCCCCAAGAGCGTACAGACCCCAGCACCCCCGACTTCCTCCAACCCATCGATCCCAG
>NZ_JACSWA010000076.1 GCF_016888125.1 Spirulina sp. CCY15215 | reverse complement strand
ATGGAAATGTTACTGATGTTTACACTTATGATGCTTATGGAAATTTAACGAATTCTGTTGGCAATAGCGAGAATGATTATTTGTTTGCTGGGGAGCAATTCGATGGGACTTTGGAACAGTATTATTTGCGTCAGCGCTATTACGATCCAAGTACAGGACGCTTTACAAGACGCGATACTTATGAGGGCGATCATTTTGAACCAATTACTTTGCATAAGTATTTGTATGCTAATGCTAATCCTATAAATGGTATTGACCCAAGTGGGTTGTTTACTTTAACTGAAGTTAATTCCGTTTTTGCTCAAATAGGACAGCTTGCATCTCAATCCTATGCTACTTTTACTCCACTACTATCAACATTAAGCACTCGATTAGCACTAGCTTTATTTTTAGCTAAGTATGGAATTTTTATTGCGGCAATCAATTCTGAAGATGGGGCTGAAGAGAATGACGATATAGATGATGAGAATATAGATGATGATTATATGGATCGGGATACAAAAGAAGACGCTGAGCTTAGTAAAAAAGACATCAAGAAACTAAAAAAAGCTGGATATGATATTCATGAACTGAAAGGTAAAGAAAATGCTTCTAAAAGAGATCTTTACAAAGATCAAAAGGGCAATGTTTATGTCAAACCAAAAGGAATGAGAAACGCTATTGGTGAACCTACAGGAATCAATCTTAAAAAACTTAAATAAATTTTGACCTATAATAAAATTAGAGTACATGGAGTTCAAACAATGAAGAATGAGTTTTTTTGTGCCTTTACAGTTCTCAACTTTGATTGCGATCCTGACGAAATTACTGCTTTCGTTGGAGTAACACCATCAAAGGTTTGGAAAAAAGGTGATTTGATATACCCAAATGCAAGTATTTGTCATAAACAAAATGGTTGGACTATTAAATCTGAACTTGACAATTCAATCGAACTCTCAAAACACATTGAAAGTGTTTTCAATAAAATTGAAAACAATTGGAAATCTTTTGTTAAAATATGTTGTAAATATTATTCTGAACTAGAATGTACAATATACATCTACGATGAGGATAATCGACCAACGATTTCTTTTGAAAAAAAACTGGTTAAAAAACTTGCTCAATTGAATGCAGAAATTGATGTTGATCTTTATATTTTATCAGAAGATTAAGTAGACATAGGGTGCGTTGGCGAAAGCAAAACGCACCACATTAATATTTTATAATTGTTTCTTATGCTTATGATGATAATATTCGGGTTTCTCAGACGGTTGGAACTGAAACGACGAGTTATTTGTTAGATAAGAATCGTCCTTATGCTCAAGTTTTGGCTGAGTATGTTGATGGTGATGAAGTTGTCAGTTATCTCTATGGTTTGGATTTGATTTCTCAGGAGCGAAATGATGTAGATTCTTATTATTTAGTGGACGGTTTGGGAAGTACGCGGGGATTGACGGATGAGAATG
>NZ_JACSWA010000075.1 GCF_016888125.1 Spirulina sp. CCY15215 | reverse complement strand
TAGCAATAACCGCAGAAGGAAACGAAGGCAACTTCTGGTTAGGGAAAACATGGGTAACGAATGAAAATATCAACAACTATGCCGGACAGTTGGCAACCTGGGCAAAATCCCTCGATGAAGGGGCAGATATCTTGCTCTACAGTTGTTTTGCAGCATTAGGAGAAGCGGGACAAGCCCTCATTGGGGATTTAGCGCATTTAACGGGGGCAGATGTAGCGGCTTCGACGAATGCGACAGGAAGTGCCAACTATGGCGGAGATTGGGTCTTAGAAAGCAGCACGGGAAATATTGAGGTCCTCACGCCTTTTAGCGATCTTACCCTCAGTGTTTGGGATGGGAAGTTGGCAACCCGGACAGTGACGAGTTCCGCAGATACTAATACGGCGGGAACCCTGCGGTTCGAGATTGGAGCGGCAACGGCTGGGGACTTGATTCTGTTTGATTCGGCGCGGACTGTCAACACAACAGGGGCTATTACCTGGGGACAAGCCGATCTGACAATTGATGGCAATGGTTCAACGGTTCAGGGCAACAATACGTTCCGAATTTTCAACAGTACGGCAGCCACAGGAACCACGACGATTCAAAATCTGACGATTTCAGGGGGGAGTGCGGCTGGTGATGGTGGTGGTATGTATGCGAAAAGAAGCATCACCTTAACGAACAGTACAGTGAGTGGCAATAGTGCTAGTGAAGAGGGTGGTGGTTTGTTTGTAAAGAACAGCGGCAGCGATATCACCTTAACGAACAGTACAATGAGTGGTAATAGTGCTGCTGGTGCTGGTGGTGGTATGTATGCGAACTTTGGCGACATCACTTTAACGAACAGTACAGTGAGTGGTAATAGTGCTGGCGATAATGCTGGTGGTATGTATGCGAACCGCGACATCACTTTAACGAACAGTACAGTGAGTGGTAATAGTGCTGGCGATAAGGCTGGTGGTATGTATACGGACACCGGCATCGTCTTAACGAACAGTACAGTGAGTGGCAATAGTTCTGGTGATAAGGGTGGTGGTATGTATGCGAACAACGGCGATATCACTTTAACGAACAGTACAGTGAGTGGTAATAGTTCTGGTAATAAGGGTGGTGGTTTGTTTGGGCGTGACAACATCACCTTAACGAACAGTACAGTGAGTGGCAATGGTGGTAGTGGTAGTGGTGGTGGTTTGTATGCGAACAGCGATATCACCTTAACGAACAGTATTATTGCCAACAACACCGACAACGGCACCGCACCGGATTTAAAAGTAAGAACGGGAGGAATGATAATTGCTACTAACAGCCTGATTGAAAACTCCACCGGAGCAACCATTACCGGCAGCAACAACATCATCGGCGTTGACCCCCAACTCCTCCCCCTGGGGAACTACGGCGGACCCACCCAAACCCACGCCCTAGCTCTCACCAGTCCCGCCCTCAATGCCGGTAGTAACGCCTTAGCCGCAGGTTTAACCACCGACCAACGAGGCGCACCTGGTGCGCGTATTGCTAATGGTACGGTGGATATGGGAGCCTTTGAATGGCAAGGTTTTGAAATCGTTCCCATTAGCAACCAAAACATCACTATCAGCAGCCTTCCTTCTACCCTTGATGTTAGCGTCAAAGTCGTAGAAAAAGCGTTTAATATTATCCCTTCTGTTGGCGCAACCG
>NZ_JACSWA010000074.1 GCF_016888125.1 Spirulina sp. CCY15215 | reverse complement strand
TACTTGGTTGGATATGCTGAGGAAACCTCAGCATCCCCCAAGCGCTTTAGCTTCGCTGTGGGCGACTTTGGATTGACAAGAAGCTAGAAAAATAGGACAATAACCTATGGTGAGTAAAACCCAAGTCTACGTGATGAATCGTTCTAGTAGGTCGAAATCCCGGTAAGTAAGAAACAACGGTTAGATCATTCTAACGACAGTATGAATTACCACTGCGAACAATGGCAGAACGAGGAGCGTACCAAACTGGCTAAGTGATGGACGTTTGAAAGCATAAAACCTAACCCAAAAGTAAACGCAATGTATGTGGCTATGGTCAGCATATTTGAGCGTATAGCGGCGTTTTGACCACGCCTGTAAGAGTCCATTACTGGGCTACT
>NZ_JACSWA010000073.1 GCF_016888125.1 Spirulina sp. CCY15215 | reverse complement strand
TTTTGTATTGCACTTTTAACAGGACAATTACTGTATCTAATTAAACAACCCTGTACGCATAGCGGTTTTGCTCTTTCGAGCCTCCTATTTCTAGGGTGATGTTAGCTTCGACAAAGTTATTTGGGCTTGTTAGGTTAGCAGCACTATTTCAGTGACCTTAAAATTGTTTAACTACTAACGACAGGGCAGGGAACTAGCTTCGCATTCCAAGGTGTCGTGA
>NZ_JACSWA010000072.1 GCF_016888125.1 Spirulina sp. CCY15215 | reverse complement strand
GATGGAGAGCGTTTTGTTGATTTTGTTGAGGTTGTTGAACAGCGCGATCGCCAAAAACAAAGAGCTATTATCGCTGAAAACCAACGCGATCGCGAACGTTTAGAAAAAGAACTTGAAAAACAACGTGCCGATCGCGAACGTTTAGAAAAAGAACTTGAAAAACAACGTGCCGATCGCGAACATTTAGAAAAAGAACTCGAAAAACA
>NZ_JACSWA010000071.1 GCF_016888125.1 Spirulina sp. CCY15215 | reverse complement strand
CCTCGGTTTTGCTGTACTGTTCTACATGGAAACTATACTGATCAATGAGAAGATATTCGCAGAAACTGGGAAGCGATCGATAAGCCGCAAATTTTTCATCTTTATCATAACTGCGAGTGGATTTAGAAAGGACTTCTGCAATTAAACAAGGGTTAATAATCGTATCTTTGCGTCCTTCTTGGTAGATAAGTTCGCCTTTGACGATCGCAATATCGGGATAAGTGTAGATTTGACGATCGCCGATCCACAAGCGTTGGTCGGCGAAAAAAACTTGATAGGGTTGGCGTTTAAAAGCAAAATTCAAGGTTGCGTATAGATTACCCGCAATTTGGTTATGATTCGGTGTTCCACCAGTCATGGGGATGATTTCTCCATTGATGTATTCATTGCGGTTTTCGCTTTGAATTTCTCGATCCAGATATTCTTTCGGAGTAATAGTGGGAGGTGCGATCGCTTGAGTCATAATAGTTATTCGCTATATATTAGAGCGATTTTTAAATTTCATTTTTAAGGAGCATCCCAATTCACTTTATCGTAAAGATCGGCCAGGGCGATCGCCAATTCAATCGTAGTTAAAGATAAACTGGCATTTTCCCCATCGTACTCGCAAAACAACCATTTCCCAGCCTCGGTTTTGCTGTACTGTTCTACATGGAAACTATACTGATCAATGAGAAGATATTCGCAGAAACTGGGAAGCGATCGATAAGCCGCAAATTTTT
>NZ_JACSWA010000070.1 GCF_016888125.1 Spirulina sp. CCY15215 | reverse complement strand
CATTTGAACGAGAGTTTGATTCTCTAGAAATCCGAGAAGAAGACATCCTTTTTGCACGGGGTTGTCTGTCTACTCCCGAAGATGAATTGACTCAACAAGACAAGGAAGAAGAGGAAAACAAGACTTCTGAAGAGGGGGAAGAAGAGGAAATCGTAGCGGGAGAAGAAAATGAAGATTCTTCCCCTGGCAGCGATCGCGCTTGTCGTCCTATTGGCGATGATA
>NZ_JACSWA010000007.1 GCF_016888125.1 Spirulina sp. CCY15215 | reverse complement strand
AGAAGTAGCCATCCTTGAAAGAGTGTGTAATAACTCACTGGTCAAGCGCTCCTGCGCCGAAAATGAACGGGGCTAAGCGATTTACCGAAGCTGTGGACTTATTTTAATAAGTGGTAGGGGAGCGTTCTATAAGGTGAGAAGCATTAGCGGCAAGCAGATGTGGACTTTATAGAAGTGAGAATGTCGGCTTGAGTAGCGAAAATTGAGG
>NZ_JACSWA010000069.1 GCF_016888125.1 Spirulina sp. CCY15215 | reverse complement strand
ATAAATTAGTCCCAAACGAAAAGCAAATCGAGGTGATTGAGAATACCTTGAGAGTGTGTCGTGCTGTCTGGAATTACGCTCTGAGAGAGCGTAAAGATTGGATTAACTCTAGGAAGTGTCCTGTTAACGCTTGTTCTCTAGACAAGGAATATATTATTCCGGCGGATAAACCGTTCCCAAATTACAACAACCAAGCCAAACAATTAACAGAAGTCAAGAAAACCAACCCGTGGTTAAAATCGGTGAATGCTCAAGTCTTGCAACAGGTATTAAGTGGATACAAAACCCATAGAGATATAGCAGCAGCAGAAGTTATCAGGGATAGAGGAATCGAAAATGCGCTAGGGCATAGCGTATCCAAAAATGCTTGTGGAGATGATCTGACGGGGGCTTTGCCTAGTCAAAAATCTGTGAAGCAGGAAATCTTGAATGCGAGTTCAAGAATCTCCCGCTCTTC
>NZ_JACSWA010000068.1 GCF_016888125.1 Spirulina sp. CCY15215 | reverse complement strand
CACTGGCCGCCGAATAATTATCAAAAAATGCTGTACCAAAAAAGGGCGATGCTTCTTCAATCTCGAGGAGAAGAATGCTTTCTCCGGTTTCCCCTCCAGGTTGAAGGTTGATCTGTAAGTCTTCAATCAGGGGGTTAATTTGCAATAAGCGCAACTGGTCTTCGAGGTCGTTGACATTAAAGGGAGACTCGATGCCGAGGTTCAGACGAGAGGTAA
>NZ_JACSWA010000067.1 GCF_016888125.1 Spirulina sp. CCY15215 | reverse complement strand
CCGTAGCCACAGAAAACGGTAACATCACCCTCGCCGCTATTCCAGGTAAAAGTCAAGTTCGACTCTCTCACGAAGGTATGGTGGTGAACTTAGTCCTGGATGCCGCCCCAGTCGAAGGAAGCGTTAATATACCCGGAAATCTAATGGGAATCAGAGCAGTAGATATCCCCCGTTATATTACCGGAGGCAGTGAAATCGGTCATGCTAATGAAGTGATTATCGAAGCAGATGGCACAGTGCGGTTAATTAGAACCGATACAGCCGTCAACGAAGGCGATACGGTCATCGCAGGAGAAGTAACTGCCGAAAATATTAACCTCATGGCAGCAGGAGTTGTTACTCCAACCAACCCAAGTTTAATTCAAGGGGATACCACCGTGGTGCGTTTTCCCGAAGCAGGAGGAACCAATATACTCAACGTCATTGATTCTCGTGCCGATAATGCCCAAGACCTGCTTTATGGTGCAGCAGCAGGGACGATATCGAGTATTATTGGTCGCGAGGAAGAAGGAATTGCCGCGATAAGCGAGAAACTCGAAGAAG
>NZ_JACSWA010000066.1 GCF_016888125.1 Spirulina sp. CCY15215 | reverse complement strand
TGCGCCCTCTATGCTTGCGCCCTCTATGCTTGCGCCCTCTATGCTTGCGCCCTCTATGCTTGCGCCCTCTATGCTTGCGCCCTCTATGCTTGCGCCCCACGGTAAAGCGGCAAACGGCAAACGGTTGAGTTTCCCGTCAGCGACGATCGCCAAACGTTGATTTTTCAGCTTACCTGCAACGGGATCGAGGAGCATTTTTGCGAGTTCTGTCCCTTCACTGAGAGGGTTGCGGTTTTCGGCTTGCAGGGCGGTGATATAGCGTTCTGTGGCGGTTTCAATGTCTTGGCGAGAGGGGAGTTCGTAGGCGGTAAACTCGGTTTTGCTGACAGCGAAGAGATAGCTGCGATCGCCTCCGAGGGCGTATTCGAGGAGGAGGGTATCATCGTCGAGGATATTTGCTTGGATTTGTTGCAGGGTGAGGGGTT
>NZ_JACSWA010000065.1 GCF_016888125.1 Spirulina sp. CCY15215 | reverse complement strand
TCCCCTTTGAGCAACGGTGTCATCGGCAAAAGCGCTTTTCTAACCGAAGAAAAGGCAAACTTCCGCCCAGTATTCGAGCCAACCGACAACTGGAACTGCGAGTTATTCGGGAGTTATTTGCTCTTTACCCCATTAGCGTCATTCATTACGAAAAAGTGATGGCAGACGTAGATAGAACCAGTGGACGAAAAGGAGCAAAATCAGGGAAAGGTTTTTCTCCCGTCATGGTGGGTCAGAGTCAAATGATCCAATGGTTATCTGAACTCGCTCCAGTCAAAGTACATCAAGGCTGGCAACGAGACGGAAATGGCACAAGTCAACTACGAAAATGGTTAGGATTGGAAAAGAATAAAACCGACAAATCTAAGCCAGAACCCGCAACTCATGCTGTTGATGGCGTGACTTTGGCCGCCTTCGAGTTTATCGAGTGGCGAGAATGGCATACCCAAAACGCCAAGCATGGTGCATGGGTAGGAG
>NZ_JACSWA010000064.1 GCF_016888125.1 Spirulina sp. CCY15215 | reverse complement strand
CACGACACCTTGGAATGCGAAGCTAGTTCCCTGCCCTGTCGTTAGCAGTTAAACAATTTTAAGGTCACTGAAATAGTGCTGCTAACCTAACAAGCCCTTTTAACATTGTCGAAGCTAACATTACCCTAGAAATAGGAGGCTCGAAAGAGCAAAACCGCTATGCGTACAGGGTTGTTTAATTAGATACAGTAATTGTCCTGTT
>NZ_JACSWA010000063.1 GCF_016888125.1 Spirulina sp. CCY15215 | reverse complement strand
AGGGGGGAACTAAAGGGGGGATATGGGCAAAAGGAATGTTATCTAAACATTGCCTAGATGCTGCTTTTGGTCAATTTATTACCATTCTCAAATGGGTAGCATGGAAACGAGATGTTTTTGTCGCGGAAGTTGACAAGAATTACACCTCGCTGTCTTGGTGCGCGTTCCCTAGGCGAATTCGATTCGCCGGGGTCGCACCGCAAATCTGCCCAAAATGTGATTTTCACACTGGAAAAAAATCACTTTCCGAACGAGAACATCATTGCCTGGAGTGTGGATACAAAACCCATAGAGATATAGCAGCAGCAGAAGTTATCAGAGACAGAGGAATCAAAAAGGCGCTAGGGCATAGCGTCTCAGAAAATGCTTGTGGAGATGATCTGACGGGGGCTTTGCCTAGTCAAAAATCTGTGAAGCAGGAAATCTTGAATGCGAGTTCAAGAATCTCCCGCT
>NZ_JACSWA010000621.1 GCF_016888125.1 Spirulina sp. CCY15215 | reverse complement strand
TTGCTTCTCAATCTTTTTCGGGGATTCAAAAAACACCGGGAGTTTGCGGAGGAGATGCTTGTATTGGCAAAACAAGAATTCCGGTTTGGTCATTGGTCAACGATCGCCGTCAGGGGATGAGTGAAGCGCAAATTTTAGCGGCTTTCCCTGGTTTAAGCGCGATCGATCTGGTTAATGCTTGGACGTATGCTGAGGCAAATTCAGAAGAAATTGAAATGACAATTCGAGAAAATGAAGAAATTATTAAACAAAGTAGCGATCGGCAATCTTTTTTACAGTTATCTCTTGTGGAACGTCGTCACATTTTAGCAAAACAAGCTGATAAAATAGAACCTCATTATCAAGAAGATTCTCAATGGCGCGAATGGACTAATTTAGATTGCGATCGCTAGTTGAGAAGTGTCGATCTACAGTGTTTTGTTCGTCCGTTGGGGACTTTAACAGATAGTGAAATGCAGGAAATTGCAGCAGCGATCGCACTAGACATCTTTTTTTTCTCTTGTTTGTCTTATGTTTAGCACTTTTCTAGAAGAAGAAAAAACGCGATCGCCTTTTCTCCATCTCCTGCAAAAAGCGATAAAGGAAGAAGTGCGATCGCAACAAGTCGTTTAAATTTTTAATCAGCGACGGCAGAATTCTAGGGAGGAGAATCTGTATCAATAGGTGTTTCTTCTTTACAGTCTAAACACTTGTACACAACACGCGTTGTATATTTATTAATAATTCGTTCCCGAACAAAAGTCATTCTTGTGCTTCCACAATGACCACATACTGGTCCTCCAACTTCATTTCGCTTACCCATTTTCTAATTCTCCTGAAATTTTTGTTGTTTTTTAGAAGTCCTCTAAATCTCCTCTTTCTGTCATTTTTGGAGATGGCAATCACCGACCTTATAAGAGTTTTAGAATTCAGAAAGAATAAGGGTTTTCCAAGAGTGACAGAAGAGAGATAAATAGGTTTATTTTAAAAACCATTTTCCTTCTGCTGTTTTTCCTCCTACTTTAATATCGACTCTGTATGAGTCATTTTTATAATTGAATTCTTGCCGATGTTCATCCCCATTACCTTTGGGTTGATAACCATTATCTTTAAAGCTCTCAACCCACTTAATCATTTTCTCCACAGCAGTTTCAAAGGCTTGACCATTATCTTTAGGAAATTCTTTTTTCCCTTCAGCAATCAAACCTTTACAAACATTAACAGCTTGGCCGTTAGTTGGAGGTTGATTAAATTCACCCTTTGATGTTGCAAGATTCTTAGGACCTATCTGAAGTTGACACGCCAATCTATAACTCATAATCAATTCTCCTCGTTGTTTTGTGACTTCAATATTTTTCTATAAATACTCGATCAAAATTCTTCTTCAGATTTGGAACCTCCACCTGCAAAAAATTGATCGGCTTCAAGATTAGCTTTAAAACCTTTACAGGCTTCTCTGAGTTGATCTTCAAAATTCGCTAAAGTTCCCAACTTGCTTCCATTCCCAACTTTAGCTGTTATTCCGATCATTAGGTCATTCATAGAAACTCGCTGTTTACCACAGAGAAGGAATATTTCTTTTCCTTCTCCCTCCATATCGCCACCTACTAGAATGGCTCTCATAATGTTTTGCCTTCGAGCAGTTTCTAATTCTTTGTCTGTTAAGGTGACTTTAATTTCAGTTTCATAATAAGCACCACCAAAGGGACCTTTCTTTTCTTGTCGATCTGCTGAGAATTTCATATTTGCCTCCCTGCAATACAAAGTTCAATCATAATGTCAATTATCCAACTAGAATTTATAACTGTCCAGTCTCAAAACGTCGGATTATATCGGCAAATTTTTAATCTGGTTGCAGACAAAAAACTTGAATTTGTGGGATTGTGTTGGGTATAATTGGAAAGTGTTGGGTTTTGATAAGAAAAACTTAAGTGTCTCAAGTTATGAGAATGAACAATATTGTGGAATGGGCTGACGATTTGGTTTTTACACATACTGGAGAGCATTTAGACGATCTGCAACAAGATATCTTGCGAGAAGTCTTTCAGGGTAAGAAGTACGCTAGAATCGCGCAAAACCGCAGTGTTACTGAAGGTCATGTGAGAGATGTTGCTTCTCAGTTGTGGAAAATTTTATCGGAAGCGTTAGGAGAGAATATAAGAAAGTCTAATGTTAGATCGACAATGGAGAGATTGCACTATTCTAATGTTTCGCATTTTGGTAAAGATTTTGTGCAACATATTGGAGATGTTAATTTCTGTCCTGATGCTTCTAAAAACCCCAAACCAGCACAAAACAGAACTAAACAACCCCAAATTGATTTAGGAACAGCACCAGAAATTACCCGTTTTTATGGGCGAACAGAAGAACTTGAAACTCTTAAAAACTGGATTATTAACGATCGCACTTCCCTCATTTTCCTCCTCGGACTTCCAGGCATTGGTAAAACAACCCTCGCAGTCAAACTTATCGAAACGATTAAACCTGAATTCGATCGCATTATCTATTACAGTCTGCAATTTTCTCCCCCTTTAACCGCCACATTAACCCATCTCTTGCAATTTCTCACTGACTCCGAGGACATTCCCCAAGACATCGAAACGCAATACCAAAAGCTGAGAGAATGCTTGCAACGCGATCGCACCTTCATCATCCTCGACGATTTACAAGCCCTTTTTGCCCCGCAAACTCTTTCTGGACACTATAAGCCCAATCTAGAAAATTATCGCACCTTTTGGACACTTTTGCAAAAAATGATAGGAAAAAGCCATATTCTTCTCATTGGCGATGAAAAACCGAGGGAATTTGTAGAGTGGGACAGACAACAAAATAGAACCCAGATTTTAGAGTTGAAAGGGTTAGGAAATGCAGCCACACAGATTTTACAAGCTGAAGGACTTTCTGATGATGAATGCTGGGAAAAACTCTGCGATCGCTACCAAAATCACCCTCTTTGGTTGCAATGGGTTTCTCGACTCATCCGAGACTTTTTTCAAGGCAATGTTCGCCAATTTCTCGAACACGAAATATTGTTAATCGATCCCCTACAAGAACAATACGATCGCCAATTCAAGCGCTTATCTGACCTAGAACAAGAATTACTCCAGGCGATCGCAGCTTATCCCCAACCCATCTCTTTAGAAACACTTTTGCAAAGGCGATCGCACTCTCCGTCTCATATCTTAAACGCAATCCAATCTTTAAAACGAAGACTTTGGCTACAAACAGTCACAGAAGAACAAACTATAAGTTTTTCTATTGCAAAAATTATCAGAGCATATTTAAGCACCGTTAAACTAACGTCGTAAAAGTAAATCTTTGCCGTGGGTATCGGTGCCGCAAGTGTTGAATAAACCGTAGCGATCGCTTAATTGTTTCACTTGCTGAGTTTGTTTGCAGGAAGGCAGCCAGGGATCGACGTGACGATAAGCGTAGTAGGTTTCAACGCCATCTATACCTAATTTTACGGCTGCGGGGACTAATTTATTAGCAGAACGGCGATATCGTTCGGGATGCGCTAAAACAGCCAATCCTCCCGCTTGATGAATGGCATCGATGACGCGATCGGCTTGTGCGGCTTTACCTTTGGGCGCAGATCCGCTTAAATAAGGCAGCAAGGCCGGACAACTGGGATCGAAGGCATAACCGAGAATATGGACATCCACGGTGAGTAACAATGAGGTAATCTCAACTCCCGTCCACAATTGGGGAATTTTTGCCGATGAGTCCATTTCTGCCAAATATTGTTGCGCGATGCGAAAGCCATCAACGGTATGATGATCGGTGATTGCCAAACCTTGCAAACCAATGGCAACTACTTGTTCTATAACTTCTTGCGGCTGTAACTGTCCGTCCGAGAAAACAGTATGGAGATGGAAATTGTAGTGGGTAGGACAGCTATCTGGTTGGATATTTGTCCAAACTTCTTTGAGCGATCGCTCATCTTGGGGGTTTTGCTTGACGAATGCCGAAGCTATTTTGGTTGCCATCATGGGTTTCAGAGAATACGATTAACGATTCCGAAAAAATCGTGTTTGTCAAAATATAGATAAAATTCTTAACACTTCTCTAGCTTAACAAAATTGAAAAATAGAGGTTGTGCTATGACACACCTCTGAGAGTTTACTATTCCAATTTTTTAAAGCAACGCGAGCTAGGATAGGCGATCGCGCCCATGTATGATTAAAACTGATTATATTGATGTAAGAATCTCATACATTTTCTCTTTTTGCAACATTAACTACACAAAAATTCTTAAAGTGCCAATTACCGTAAGACTCGGAAGTTTTTTTGCAGTCTAGATAATAACTTGCTAACTACCACTATGCACAATCGCCTTTCTCGTTTTCTCGGTTCGATTCAATTTGCTATTCCTTTATTGAGTGCGATCGCCATCATCCTAATTGGGGCGACATTTTACGAGTCTCAAGTAGGTTCAGCAACGGTACAGCAGGAAATCTATAAAAGTCCCTGGTTTGGGGGTTTAATGTTCTTATTAGCACTGAATTTGGGTGTTTCGGCTTTGAGTCGCTATCCCTGGCGAGGGGCGCGTAAAATTGGTTTTGCTCTCACTCATCTCGGTTTGATTGTTATTATTGCAGGTTCGGCGGCGGTGATTCATTTGGGTGCTGAGGGAATGTTACTTTTACGAACAGATTTAGACGCTAATAATCAAGTTCGGGTTGAGGGAGATTTACTTGAAGTTGCTAATCGAGAGGGAGAGGTACAACAAACCGGAATTTTTATCAAAGCAGATGGCTCAATTTCGCCTCAATCTTTCGCGGGTCTTTCCTTATTAGGCTATAGCGAAAATGCTATCAAAACTGTAAGTTTTCGTGAAGGGGGAAGCGTCGAAAATCCAGCAGTGCGTTTGAGTTTGCATAGCGATCGCATGGGACAAACTTTAGAGCGTTGGTTAGCGATCGCGCCTCTTCCTTACCGCAAAATCTCCTTGGGACCCGCAGATTTAGAGATGGTGCGATCGGGAAATTCAGCAGAGTTAGAAGCATTATTAAACACGCCGATCGCAGAAAACAATAATCCTTTAGGGACAGTGCAAATTGTTGCTAATGCGGGCAAAATTTCTTTGGATGTAGACTCCTATTTACAGCGAGAAGTGGGAATCGACGACAATTTACGAGTCCGCTTAGTCGAATTTTTCCCAGATTTTAAATTGAACAGAAATAAGCAGCCCACCAGTGTTTCAGATCGCTTCAATAATCCCGCCCTACAATTAGAAATTAGCGGCGATCGCGGAGTCGAACAATGGTTTGTATTCGGTCGCGATTTCCCCCCGGTTCGTTCCCTTATTTCTGGGGAATCATTAACAGGAATTAATCTTAATTATTCTCTGCCTCCGCAACAATCTGAAGATTATTTTCGAGTAATTCTTGACAAGGAAGGAAAATTATATTATGCAGCAAAATCTTCTCGGGAGTTTAAATCGGGAGAACTGGCGATCGGGCAGTCTATTACTCCAGGTTGGGCGGATTTTCAAATTACATTAGAAACATATATTCCCAAGGCTCAATTGCAGCGAGAAACGATTCCCATTTCTGACCCTAATACTGCGGGAAATCCAGCCTTGTTAGTGGAAACAAAGTCGGGAACAAAAGCCTGGTTATCTTGGGGAGAACCTACGGCGATCGACGATCCTAATCAGGAAATATTTGCTGCATTTAGTCCCAAATTATTACAGTTACCTTTTGCTGTTAAATTAGAAGATTTTATTGTCGATCGCAATGAGGGATCGGAATCTGTGGCAATGTGGACGAGCAAAATTGCCATTGAAGACCCTCATCAAGATATCATTGAAGAGCGCAAAGTATGGATGAATCACCCCACTTGGTATCAAGGTTGGAAGATTGCTCAAGCCTCATGGAATCCAGGCGATTTAAAACAGTCTACCTTACAAGTAAAGCGAGAACCAGCTTGGGTTACAGGACTCACTTGGAGCGGTTCTGGATTAGTTGTTTTGGGGATATTTACTATGTTTTACGGTAAGGGTTTGATCTCCAAACCCTAAAGAATTTGTAACTACACAATAGATTATGAGAAATTCAAGGACAAAGGAGAGGCAATCAAACCAAATAAACCAGAGCTAAAATACCTAGCAACCCCAGATAAGTTAACGGGAATAGCCAGCGACAAACATTGTCGATGGAATTAGCAGAAGTTTCTTTTCCTTGCAGACAAAGCATATTAACCGTGATATTTTCAATAATTGTGAGAACCAACATCACAAATGATAGTAAAATCAGCCCATCTAGAAAGGTATTGTAAATATGATTGGGGAGTATATCCGAAACGATAAGACGATGGCGAGGAGGTTCTGATGCGATCGCCATCTTAAGGTTTTTTAGATTAAAAAAGTTTATTCCGAGCCGATATTTCCAATAAATCAGAAACGTTTATCAATAGTTTTGCAGGGTATTTCCTGCCAGATTGAAGACTTATTGTTATGATATTTACATCGTTACAATTAATTTCATTATTAAATAAATTCATACCTGAATGAGTCAAGTAAGCTGGAAAACAAGCCGCACTAATACTCAGACGTAAACAATTCCCTTGTTTGAGACAAATACAAGTTTCTTGAAGAGGAATCTGCACTGGATTGGCTGACGAATCAATGCGAATATAACCCTGAGTAAAATTGTAAACACAACCATTGGGTTGAACTTCAGAGACAATTGCACAGAGATCAAAACTTGGTGTATCGGCTTGATAATATAGCTCAACAATAATCTTACCAACGATGTGTAAATCTGAAGCAAAAGGTTCACTGGTATAAGTTAAAACATCACTACGAGAGTCAATATGAGAGCGTTCAAAAGAACCTGATGGAAAAGCAACATGACCTCCCAAAGAGGGAACAGGCCGCCAAGGATCGTGTACGATAATATCTTCTTGCTGCTCTTCAAAGCAATCGTTTAGACTTAATTTTCCCCCATCATCACGAATGCTCGCTAAACTATTACTGTTTAAATAATAAGCAATTTTCTCTCCTTGAGGAAACGTTTTAAAATCTTTCCATTGATTGCTTCCCATCTCAAATAAACGAATGGGATTGCTTTCTAAAATCCCCGTATCTTTTCCTTTAAGAAAATGGTCAAACCAGCTAATTTGTAATTCATCTACTGGACTAGCTGCTTCTTGACCATAATCGATCGCACCGACTTTTCTTCCCCAGGGTAAATGTCCCCAAACTCCAACAATTAAATGCTGTGGGTTGCTGCATTGTTGCGCCATTTCTCGATATAAACGTAAAGTCCCTCGCAAATAGCAATCAAACCAACCACCAATATGCAGCATGGGGAGATCTACATTGGTAAGATCAGGTTTAAATTGCTGCCAATATTTTCCAGGTTGAGGATGTGCGATCCATTCATCAAAAAATGAACTGGGGGCATATTTTCCCAAGCATTCTCTAAGAAATGATGAAGGATTATAAAATGGTAAATCGCGAGCAGCCGCGTAAAGAACCTGATATGCTTTAAAATCTTCTTGCAAGCGTGCTGTTTCTGCGGCTAACTGTACTGCCCAACCTAAATTGGCCTGCAAACAAAATGCCCCATTTTCATACGCCCAATCTGCATAAATATCGTAACCTAACATCCCAGGACAAAGCACTTTTAAGGCTTTTGGTTTATTTTGTGCGGCATAGAGTTGAGTCATTCCTTGATAAGAAAATCCATACATTCCCACCTCTCCCGTACTTTGAGAGAGTTGAGATGCCCAATTTACTGTCTCGATCCCGTCTTCAATTTCGTTAATAAAAAGGTCAAATTTTCCCTCAGAAGTACCGCGACCGCGCACGTCTTGAATAACAACTATATAACCTCGGGCAGCATACCATTTAGGATGAGCATAGACGACAGTAGAGGCGATCGCACGTCCGTAGGGTTGACGCATTAATAACACTGGAAATTCCCCCGATGCTTCGGGACGATAAATATCTGCATCAAGACGAAGGCGATCGCCAGTGACCAGAGAAACTGTTTCTTTAATAACGTGATATTGCAAAATATTTCCCAGCAGTGATTAGTTTTTTGTTCGATATCTATATATTTTATAGCAATAATGAAATACTTAGTCTTGTCAAGTTATTGTAATCAAACTTCATTTTCAAGAAATCGAGAGGTGAAGTTTTACAGGCTGTCTTTTGACAAAAGGCTCAATATCTAGACAAGATATAAGACGTGGTTTTCCATACTGATCGCTTAAATTTTTTGGATAAGTTTCTCATGCACATTCACCCCGAAAAACCGAAACTCATTTCTATCGGTATTGCCCCCATCGGCTATATTTCTATTGGCATTGTTCCCATGGGAATCGTCTCAATTGGTGTTGTCCCGATGGGGATTATTTCTTTGGGTGCTGTTGCGATGGGGTTTTTCTCTGCGGGAGCAGTTGCGATGGGGGTTTTAACGGGTGGGGTTCAATCTATGGGTATCGTTAGTGTGGGAAATCAGGGTATGGGTAATATTAGAATTCCCCTTCATCACGAACACGGCGATCGCGAAAACCACGAACATCATGGTGGAGAAGAGATGAAATATGAAAACTCTCCCCATCATGAATCCCCATGATGAGAATAATGCAGCGCCGTCAATTTTTAACCAAGTCCGGAATTAGTTTATTAAATTTATTCCTATCGGGATGTGGTTGGACTTTAGCTAATATTCAAGCTGCTGCTACTAATCCAAACTTATCGAATGAGTTATATATTTATACTTGGACGGCTTTTGTTGACGAAAAACTTTTACAGCAATTTACAAAAGAAACAGGAATTCACAGTATTGCCAATATTTTTGATTCTAACGAAACCATGCTGGCTCGTTTTCAAGTCAGTGGAGGTGGAGGATATAGTATTCTCTATCCTTCCGATTATATGGTCAAAAAAATGATAGATCTGGGATTTTTACTCGAATTGGATAAGTCTAAAATCTTGGTTGAGGATCGACTATTTCCCCGGTTTAAAAATCCTGAATATGATCCCGAAAGTCGCTACAGTATTCCCATAGCTTGGGGTTTAACCGGATTAATTTATAATCGAAATCAAGTTAAAAAACCTCCCGAAGATTGGGATTATCTTTGGCAACACCAACAAGAGTTTGCGAAAAGAATAACATTGCTCAATGATGTTCGAGAAGTAATGGGTGCAGCTTTAAAATCACTAGGATATTCTTATAATTCTAGTAACCCCAAGGAAATTAAAGCTGCTTATGAGAAATTAAGATGCTTGAAAAGTGCGATCGCAACCTTTACAACTGAGGACTGGAAAACGCAAATTCTCACGGGAGATATTGCAATTGCTATGTGTTATTCAGACGAAGCCAATCGAATTATCCGAGAAAATGAAGATTTGGCTTTTGTTATTCCTAGAAGTGGAACTTCTTTTGCAGTTGATAATCTAGTCATTCCTAAAACCGCTCCTAATATTGCAGGAGGTTATGCTTGGCTCAATTTTATATTACAACCTCAAGTATTAGCAAAACTTTGTCAACGTTTGAGCTTTGGGACTCCTAGCGAAGCCGCATTTAATCTTTTGCCACTCCAATTCCAAAAAAATCCTATTCTTTTTCCTTCTCAAAATATCTTAATGTTGTGTGAAGAGATATCGCCTTTAGATAACGAAACTAACGAACTGATCGATCGCTATTGGACACTTTTAACCAGTAATTAATGTTAATCAATTATCAATTATCGCAAAGAAAAACGACGAATTGCCAGAAAACTGCCCACCATTCCCACAGAAATTCCTAAAGTAAAAATAATAATAGGTAAAAGACTTAATTGTAAAGAAGTTAATTTTAATCCTTCAGTTAGAAAGTTGAGAAAATCTGTTTTCACAAAGAAAAGATTAGATAAAAGGGTTCTTAAAGTAGTAATTAAAGCTAAAGCGAGTCCACCCCCCACTAAACCAAAAATGACTCCTTGAAAAACAAAAGGAAGGAATATCCAAACTTTAGTTGCTCCCACGAGTTGCATAATTTCTAACTCATTGCGTCGTGCTACAGCAATTAAATTAAGAGTCGTAGTAATTACCGCGATCGCCGTTAAAGAAAGAATGCTGGTTAAAACAATTCCGATCCAACTCAAACCTTGTTGAATTTGTTGCAATCTCTCTCGTGCTTCATTCACATAAACAATGCGATCGACCCCCGGTATTCGATCCAATTGTGCTACAATTTCAGGAACTTTTTGGGCATTATCCGCGATCGCCTTCAATTCATCAACTAAAGGATTCCCCTCAAGTTGTTCGGTGGCTTCTGCAACATCAGCAATACCTAATTCCTCCAGTAAAGATTGCCAGGCCCGTTCCTTGGGAATTGTCCGCACATCCTTAATATGAGGAACACCTCGTACCATTGGCACAATAGTCTCTCCTTGCGTTTCTGGCTGGAGATAGACAGAGATTTCCAACTGATTGCCAAAATGATCCAGCAACGAATCCAATTGCCAAGATGTTTGCAAACACACTCCAAACAAAAAGAGAAGAACCGTTACGGTACTAATTGCAGCCCAATTCATCCAGCCCCCCCGTCGCAAACTGGATAAAGATTCCCGACAGAGATAACCCAATTTGGTAAAAAACTGCAACATGAATAGTGAGTTATAAGTGATGGATTTTGCAAATATACCATGCGATCGCCAACAACAAAAAACCCCGACCCAAGGCCGGGGAAAGATTCAACTTTTACCAGAAATTCCCATCAAAACCACTCTAAAGTAGCATCTTCTTTCGTATTGGTTTTACGCGAAGGTGTTTCGCGATTGAAATTCATGTGGATGGAACGGTTTTGCTCCCCATCTGCTGCAACTGCCATGATGGGATAATCCAGTTGACCATCTTGGAAAGACATTTGAAAGCGGAATGTTCCATCGGGATTGAGTTTGATGGGTTTGCCGCCAATAGTGACAACAGCATCGGGTTCGGTTGCACCATAGATAATTAATTCTGCATCAGCAACCAACCAAAATTTGCGAGGACGGATGGGGGGTGCCGAAGCGGAAAAACCAACACCTGACATTCCTACACCGGACATAGTTAATCCTGCACCGGACATAGTTAATCCTGCACCGGACATCATCCCCATACCCGACATGGTTAATCCCGCGCCAGACATACCTGCACCGGACATAGTGAGTCCTGCACCGGACATCATCCCCATACCCGACATCATGCCAACCCCAGACATGGTTTCTAGTCCCATACCTGACATCATTCCCATACCGGACATAGTAGTAAGACCCATACCCGACATACCGACACCGGACATAGTTAATCCCGCGCCAGACATACCTGCACCGGACATAGTGAGTCCTGCACCAGACATCATCCCCATACCCGACATCATGCCAACCCCAGACATGGTTTCTAGTCCCATACCTGACATCATTCCCATGCCGGACATAGTAGTAAGACCCATACCCGACATACCGACACCGGACATAGTTAATCCTGCGCCAGACATACCGACACCGGACATGGTTAGACCCGCGCCCGACATACCCATACCGGACATAGTTAGACCTGCACCGGACATCATGCCCATACCCGACATCATGCCCACTCCAGACATGGTTTCTAGTCCCATACCGGACATCATTCCCGCACCGGACATCATGCCCATGCCAGACATACCGACACCGGACATGGTGAGACCTGCACCCGACATACCGACACCGGACATGGTTAGACCCGCGCCAGACATACCTGCGCCGGACATAGTGAGTCCTGCACCAGACATCATGCCCATACCCGACATCATGCCAACCCCAGACATGGTTTCTAGTCCCATACCGGACATCATCCCCATACCGGAGATAGTAGTAAGACCCATACCCGACATACCGACACCGGACATGGTTAGACCTGCACCCGACATACCGACACCGGACATAGTGAGTCCCGCGCCCGATATACCTGCACCGGACATAGCTTGTCCTGCACCGGACATCATGCCCATACCGGACATCATGCCAACCCCAGACATGGTTTCTAGTCCCATACCTGAAATTATGCCTGCACCGGACATAGTAGTAAGACCCATACCCGACATACCGACACCGGACATGGTTAGACCCGCACCAGATATACCTGCGCCGGACATAGCTTGTCCTGCACCGGACATCATGCCCATACCGGACATGGTTTCCAGTCCCGTACCCGACATCATGCCCATACCGGACATGGTTTCCAATCCTATACCCGATGCCATCCCGACACCGGACATAGTTTCTAGTCCTGCACCAGACATCCCGGCACCGGACATTTGCATTCCCGCGCCAGATTCTTGCATTCCCGAACCAGACATTCCTGCACCGGACATTCCCGATCCCGATGCCCACTTGCCAACTCCCGAAGGAAAGACATAGGAACTGACATTTTCTTCGGAAACTTGCTGCATCGAACCGAAGATGGAACCGGAAACCCGATCGCCTTGCCGTTGTTCGTAAAGCTCTTCAACAACAGTAGCGCCATCACCACCGCTTAATTGCAGGACTTTTTTACCCGCGAGTTCTTGTTCCCAGGAAACTGTGGCGAATTGGTCTTCGATCCAGTCTGAAGGATAAATGGGGGGAACGCGAACGATCCCCGAACTTGCCAGGACTAACCAACGACCATCTACACAGCGATAGCCAATTTCCACGCAGTAATCGCGATCGCTGACGGGAATGGGAACATACCATTCTCGTGCCAGTTCATCGCAAGGATATTCCTGAACGCTGTGGGGGTTTTGGGTTTCTAGCTTAATGTTGGTAACATCGTAAATTCGTAATGCTAACTGTTGTCCCCCTTTACGGCGCATTTCCTCTTTATGACTGTTAGGAATATCCCAATAGGCATAACACCATTGCGGATCCCGGGGCATCAAAACAATAATACTCTCTCCGTAGCCGCCGGGTAGTTCGGCCAGTCCTTCGTCAACGGAGGCCAGTTTTACTTCTACGGGGGTTGCTTGACCGACTTGAAATTTTGAGGCTTCCACTTCTGGTTCTTCTTTTGGAGGACTAATAGGATGAGAGTTGATAGGATAGGCGGGAGTGCTGGGTTCGGGAAAAGTGACCGAGTATTCAGCAACTTCTCGAATTGCGGTCAGAAGTTGTACTTTCCGCATCCGACTATAACGGGAGATATTATATTTGCTGGCGACTTTGCGAAGTTGCCGCAATGTCATTTCTTCTAAGGGTAGGCGTTCGTTTGCCATTGTTTTTTTGAAGTACTAGCGATAGGTCGTTTAGGTTTTAAGTCCGTACTCGAAAATGTGTTTCTTCGAGTCGGTTGCTAACAACCCCCCATTTCCCAAGGAGAGGTTATTCCAGATACCAAATTTGGTATTTTTGGCAGACCCTCCAGATTTTTTTGGGATCGCTGTTTTGGTGTGTATTCCCCCCCTCTTCCCTTTGATTTTCCTTTGGGTAAGGGGAAATTTTGGGGATTGGGGTCACATCTCGATTGGGGATCGCTTTGTTAACTTCATGTAACAAAATTTATTGAGGTTCGGTCAAGGTCATCTGGAAAGGATTTTCAAACAGTTCACGAAGTTATAGGCGATCGCGGGATCGCTCTGTTATTGTTTCTTGACAAACCAGGGAATTACTGGGATTGGTCGGCCTCCTCATGGATTTTCAGTTGTGCGAATGCCCGATATAAGCTATCACTGGACAGGGAGCAGCATTTCCTATTTTTCTAGGAGCGATCGATTTTGGGTATTGACCTACGCAGTTACGTCTTTCTTGATAATCTTCAATCTCAGCACGCGGCTTATATTGGGACGGTGGCTTTGGGGTTTTTGCCGTTACCTGGGGATACGTCTTTATGGATTGAGATTTCCCCTGGCATTGAAATTAATCGCATTACGGATGTCGCCCTCAAGTCAACATCGGTGCGTCCTGGGGTTCAGTTTGTGGAACGGTTATATGGTTTGCTGGAAATTCACTCTCCCCGTCAAGGGGAAACGAGAACGGCAGGAAAGGCGATTTTAGATGCCCTTGGAGTGACGGAAAGGGAACGCCTTAAGCCCAGAGTGGTTTCTAGTCAGATTATTCGTAATATCGACGCACATCAAGCGCAATTAATTAATCGGACTCGTCGAGGGCAGATGCTTTTGGCGGGGCAAACTTTGTATGTTTTGGAGGTGACTCCGGCGGCTTATGCGGCGTTGGCGGCTAATGAGGCGGAAAAGGCGGCGAATATTAATATCTTACAGGTGTCGGCGATCGGCAGTTTTGGGCGGTTGTATTTGGGGGGAGAGGAACGGGATATTATTGCAGGTTCTGGGGCGGCGATCGCGGCTTTGGAAAGTGTTTCTGGTCGCGAAAATGGTGTAGGGAAGAAGGAATAATTGCAAACCAGAAGCTATGCGCCTACTTGGATTTTACCTTTTTTTACCGCCCAGAGGAGACGTTTGGCGATGTCTTTCTCTTCTTCATTGAAACTATTATTTTGGGTTGCAACTATCAAACTCTTACAAATACTGGGGCTGAGGGTGCCGTTTTGGGTAGCAGAAACGAAAATTTCCGAAAGTGCATTGGGGAAGAGTTGAAAGTTAAGCATTGTTTTTGGGAGGTTGGTTTTCTCAATGTTTTTATAGTCTCAGTTTTGCGGGGAAAGGGAAGCGATCGCATCGACTGTTGAAGCGTGAAATTCGTCGCGATCGCGGGTGATGCTATTCTGCAAGGCAGGGTGAACTCAAACAGATTTAGAGGTGATGGAAAGGGTTAAGGGAGTGCGATCGCGATCGCAATGACAGTCAAGGTTTAGTTTGAAGGGTTATCGCGATCGCCGTTTTGTAAAAGAATGATTCATCTGCGATCGTTGATTTATACCTGGCAAGGCAGTATCTTAAGATTTGATACAGAAAAACATCACTTAGGGAAAAGTGAGTTATATTCAATGCACCGTACTATTTTTTGAATTAATAAAAACAACTATGACTAGAGATACCGAAATTACATTTCAAAAAATCAATCATCGATCTCCCTATTTAGAAACAGTTATTAATCTTGGTGATGCTAATTCAGATACTTTAGGTTTTTTGGCTAAAGGCGCTTTTATCAATAATGCAGCAAAAGGAAATATTGTTGTAGTAATTAATACTCAAGGAGAGTGTATTGGATATATTTTATATAATTATAATCGATCTCGCGATCTTTTTAAATTAGTGCATTTATGTATTGATAGAAATTGTCGCTCTCGAGGGATTGCTCGTCAATGTATAGAATATCTTAAGTATATGGCTCGTAATACTAGAGGAATTGAATTAACTTGCCGTCGAGACTTTAGATTAGATAGAATGTGGTCTACATTTGGATTCGTACCAGAAATCGAAAAAGATGCAAAAACACCAGGAAAAATAAATACAGTTTGGAGATTTGATTTTCAAACTCCACAACTATTATCAATGTTGCTAGATTTACATCTCGAGTCAAATCTTGGAGTTATTATCGATTTTTCCATTCTCTTTGAACTTGTTTCTGAAAATATAGAGAATTCTAAAGAATCAAAGGCACTGCTTGCAGATTGGTTACAAGATATTTTAAAATTAGGGTTTGTCAATGAAATTTTTGATTGCATTAACATTATTGATAATGAAGAGGAACGCAAAAAATACAGGAATTTTACTGCGAATCTCACAAATTTTCCCTTTGAAGAAACTAAATATATATCTGAATATCAAAAGCTAAGAGAATTTTTCTGTAGTCAAAATGTAGAAATTAATAATAATAAAATCAAATATATAGCTCAAACACTGGCATCAGATGTTTCTTTTTTAGTAACTCGCGATCTTCAAATTTTAAATTTAGCAAATACTCTTTATCAACAATTCAAAATTTCTATCAAGAGTCCAACAGATTTAATTATACAATTAACCGAATTTCAAGAAAATCAAGAATATCAGCCTATTCGTCTTGCTGGTTTAACCGATCTACGACAAGAAAAACTTACCAATGATAAAATTGATGACTTTTCCAATATTTTTTGGTTTCAAGAACAAGATCGGCATGAAACAAAATCTCAATTTCAACAAAAAATGCGCCGTTTTGTTATAGAAAAGGATAAATTTGAATCTGTTATAATTAAAGATTCATCGGGATTTTTAATGTTGATTGTTTACGATCGCAGCGATGAAGATGAATTAGAAATTCCTATGATTAGAGTTGGAAAAGGAAATGAAATTTTAATTAAAACAATTATGAAGCATAGCATTTTTCAGACAATTTCTACTGCTGTCAAAGAGGATAGAAAATTTACAAGAATTACCGATTTATCAATTTCTCCAATTGTTTTACAACTCATCCAGGAAGATCATTTTTTACAAGTTGGTAATAGCTGGATAAAAGCCAATTTTAAAATGGCAGATACCGCAAATAATCTTGGTTCTAACATTATCTATCTAATAACACAGACGAATAGAGACTATGAGATATTTCAGCAATTTGGAGAGATATTGAAAACAGCAAGTTTAGACAAAAAAGATACAAATATATTATTTATGATGGAAAAATTTTTACATCCAATGAAAATAATTGATGCGGAGATTCCTAATTTTATCATTCCAATTCAGCCTTTTTGGGCAGAAAATTTATTTGATAAAAAGTTGGCAGAACAAACTTTAAATTTCTTTTCAAAGCCGGAAATAACAATCAATCGAGAAGCTGTTTATTATAAGAAAAATTATGTGCCTCCTCATAGAAATTGTATCAATGGCAGAATTTTATGGTATGTCACAAAAAATGATAAAGATCGAGGTTATACTAATATAAGTGCCATTCGGGCTTGTTCTCATCTTGAAGAAGTTGTTGTGGGAAAACCAAGAGAATTATATAAACGCTTTCGTAATCTAGGAGTGTTTGAAGAAAAGAATGTTCTGGAGATTGAAAAGGGAAATGAAGATACTGAAATTATGGCAATTCGATTTAGTAATACTGAGTTATTCGATCGCTGTATATTTCATGATGAACTGCAAAAATTATCACAACAAGTTTCTAATAAAAATATATCAGTTGTAGGAACTAGCGAGATTCCTAAAGAATTATTTGCTATAATCTATAAGTTAGGTCTAAACATTAAAGAAACAAATTTTTAGAATGTCTGTTAAAGTCTTGCTACTATCAATAAAGCCTGAATATGCAAATCAGATTTTTGGGGGCAAGAAAACTGTTGAATTGCGCCGAATTCGGACTCGATTACAACAAGGGGATTTAGTATTTGTTTATGTATCATCTCCTCAAAAATCTTTAATGGGATGGTTTGAAGTAGATTGGATTAAAACTGTTTACAATTTACCAAAAGACTTAAATGATTTTTGGAGAGTGGTAGGAAAGTATTCTGGACTTAAACGCCCAGAATTTGATCGCTACTATAAAGGAGCTTCCGTCGGAATTGGCATATTTATTAAGAATCCCCAGGTGCTACCTAAACCTGTCAAATTAGAAGAATTAAGAATGGGATTGTCAGAATCTTTTCATCCACCCCAAAACTACCAATATCTTAAACCCGACGAAATCGAGTGTATTGAAACAATTGCTCAATATGAATTTCCTTGTTTTAAATCCAAATATAAGCAACTCAATATGAATTTTGATACTGTTGACTAAACTGCACTATCTTTTCAAAATTCAGTTATTTTTAGAAGGATCGCCTCAAACAAAAATCGCCCCTTGTTGCTGGAGTTGCTGTTTAATTTCCTCGGAAAGTTCGCACTCACGACTAAATTTTGCCCCTTCCACTTGCGTCCCCGTCCAAGTAGTTTTACTCAGATTTGCCTCTTGTAAATTCGCCCCTCTGAGATCCACTGCTGCTAAACTGACCAATGCTAAACTGGCTCGGTGTAGGTTTGCATTTCTCAAGTTCGCATTCTCCAAAAAAGCACCGCTTAAATCTGCCCCGCTTAATTTTGCTCCTTGTAAATTCGCTTCGTTTAAATCCGTATCATTTAAGGTGGCACCGCGCAAATTAATGCGGGTTAAATTTGCACCACTGAGATCGATCGCGCTTAAATTGGCAGCCAAGAAATTTCCTCCCGCAAACTCTTGCTTCGGGTCAAGTTCGGCAATTTGAGCCAGTTCTAGAATATTATCTGTTGTTGCTTTAACGATCGCATTGACGACTTTTTGTAGGCGATCGCTTTTCTGTTTTAGACTCTCTTTTATCTCTGTATGAAAACTCACCGATGATGTTACTGTGCTTAAATAAGGCGTGAGTTTTTCTTGCCCAAGAAAACGGGCTAAAATCCGGTCTAAAATGGCGTGTTTGTTGGGACCAATATCGCGAGGCCAAAGTCCTTCTCCTGCTACAATCTGCACATTGGCTGAAGTCGTCGTTAATGTCGCTTCAAGGTGCAGTTTAGAATCCGCGATCGCCACAGTTGCTAATTTTATCTCCTCCAAACTTCCTTGGAGAACAAATTCTCCAGGTTTAGCCGCAAATATCCAGCGTGGATGCTGGGGAGAAATCGGGGCGATCGCTTCTACTGTCAGACCGACACCTCCTAATAAATCCCCCGACAATTCCGACCCCGGTACTAATTCCGTCCCTTCTCCGAGTGTTAACTTAAGTTCTCCCCCAACTATCGCAAAACAGAGACGACCCTGCAAAACAGATTCCCATTGCTGGTTAAAGTGAAGAGTTAGCCAGAGATCGACGCGATCGCTTGGAGAGGAAATTGCTTGTAAATCGAGTCGAACGCAATCGGGGTAAGAGTTGTGGGATTCAAGGGAAAAAGACATGGGATGAGTTTTAGCAAGAGGAATATCTTTAACTCTTATCATCAAAGTTCCCTCGGTGCGGCGATCGCAACAAAAGATTTAAAATCTTACTCGGATGCTTTCAACAGAAGGAGACATTATGACGCGATCGCCAAAACAAGAAAACCAACAGGATGACCCGATACTAGAGGAAGAAGAGGATTATTTCGATTATTACTTCGATCGCCCTGGAAGCGAACCAGGGACCCTTAATATCGACCCAGATGCCCTTCCCACGCAAATCGTTCTCATTGACTATAACAGCGATCGCGCCACTCGCCGGACGGATATCTCCCCCCAAGAGTGCATTCCCTATTTAGACACGGAATCTGTTTCTTGGTTTGACGTACAAGGTTTAGGAACGGAAAATATCCTACAACAAGTCGGACAAATCTGCCAACTCCATCCTTTGGTATTAGAAGATGTGGTTAATGTTCCCCAAAGACCGAAAATGGAGGATTACAAGGAACAGCTTTTGATTATTGTCCAAATGGTACTTCCCAATCCTGGTAAAGAAGGTTTTTTTAACGAACAGGTGGGATTTGTTTTAGGACAACACTATTTAATTACTTTTCAAGAAGAACCAACTCGAGATTGTTTTGAACCCGTGCGATCGCGCATTCGGAGTAATACAGGTAAAGTCTGTCAATTGGGTGCTGATTATCTAGCTTATTTATTATTGGATGCAGTGATCGATAATTTTTTCCCCGTTTTGGAAGATTATGGAGAACGTATTGATATTTTAGAAGATGAAGTACTGAAAAATCCTCAACGGGCAATACTGGAAGATATTTACGATGTACGCCGAGAATTGTTAGCCTTGAGACGAGCAATTTGGCCTTTGAGGAGTACAATTAATGCGTTAATCCGCGAGGATACTTCTTTAATTAGTCCCGAAGTACAGGTTTATTTCCGTGATTGTTACGATCACATCATTCAATTATTGGATATCGTAGAAACTTATCGAGAATTATCTTCTAGTTTGATGGACGTTTATATGTCTGCGGTGAATAATAAGGTCAATGAAGTCGTGAATTTATTGACCATTATTTCGACTATTTTTATTCCTTTAACCTTCATTGTTGGCGTTTATGGCATGAATTTTAAAGTTATGCCAGAACTAGATTGGAAATGGGGTTATGCAACCATTTGGGGAATTATGATTTTGATTGCGATCGCCTTGATTATCTTTTTTTGGCGGCGAGGTTGGTTTGATGGTTTTTACTTCATTCGTAAAGAGAAAAAACGCTAATTTTGTTAGCAAAAATGTACGCAAATTTAAGTAGCGATGTTGTATACAGCGCTTGGGGGATGCTGAGGTTTTCTCAGCTTATCCAACCAAGCAAGACAACATCGCTATAGGATTTCAGGCGATCGCCCGGTTTCCTGCGAGAAAATAATTCAGGGATTATTTGCGGGTTTTTTCCGACCAAACTCGGGTAGGTAAACCCCAAATATAGATGAATCCTTCCGCCGCTTTGTGATCGAATTGGTCATCAGCCGTATAAGTAGCGAGGTCGGGGGAATAGATAGAATAGTCAGACCGACGACCGACAATTCTGGCACTCCCTTTAAATAATTTAACCCGAACTATTCCCGTAACCCGCTCTTGGGTTTTTTGAATGAAAGCATCCAAAGATTCTTTGAGAGGAGAATACCAGAGTCCTTGATAGATTAAATTTGCATAAGTATCTTCCATGCCTCGCTTATATTGAGTAACATCCGCCGTGAGAGTCAAACTTTCGAGATCGCGGTGAGCCTGAATGAGTAACAATAAAGCAGGAGCCTCGTAAATTTCTCGCGATTTAATCCCCACCACGCGATTTTCAATCATGTCGATGCGTCCCACCCCATGCTTTCCAGCGATCGCATTCAATTGCGTAATCAATTCAACCGGGGGCAAAGAAGTCCCATTGACACTGGTAGGAATACCTCGATCGAAACCAATTTCTACATATTCCGGCTCATTGGGAGTATCCGCGATCGCCTTAGTCATAGCAAAAATCTCTTCGGGAGGCTCCATCATGGGGTCTTCCAGGGGACCCGCTTCAATACTGCGACCGAGAAGATTGCGATCGATACTGTAAGGAGAAGATTTTTTCACCGGGGAGGGAATGCCAAACTGTTCCCCATAGGCGATCGTTTCCTCTCGACCCATCCCCCATTCTCGGGCCGGGGCGAGAACCTTGATCGACGGGTTAAGCGCCATAATCGAAACATCAAAACGCACCTGATCGTTTCCCTTTCCAGTACAACCGTGGGCGACAGCATCGGCACCATATTTCTCGGCAGCATCTACCAGCATTTTCGCAATGAGGGGACGGGCGAGGGCAGTAGAGAGAGGATAGCGGTTTTCGTAGAGAGTATTCGCTTGAATGGCAGCAAAAGCATAATCTTTAACAAAACTTTCCTGCCCATTTTCCACAAGAGAGATGGAAGCCCCAGAGTCAAGGGCTTTTTGCTGGATGGGACCGAGTTCGTCCCCTTGTCCCAAGTCAGCAGCAAGGGTAATAACTTCTTTTACCCCCCATTCTTTTTTGAGATAGGGGATGCAAACGGAGGTATCGACTCCCCCAGAATACGCGAGAACGACTTTGTTGGCGCGACCCATGATTTATTTTTTCCCAAAAACAACTAAGGGGGTATTGTAGCCTATTGCTTTCGTTTCCTTCGATCGTTCCGCTACCATTTGCTTTTTCAAATTTCCCCTTGAGAGATATTCTCGGTAATGGGCAAACCACAGGAAACGATCGCATTTCCCAGTTATTTCTGCGATCGCGTTATTCTCGATACGGTAGCAAAAGCCGTAAATTGTGTTAAATATAAAGGTTTAGAGAATTAGCTGCTGACAGTTTTAGGGACGAAGTGAGGCAACTCACAGAATCCCTTGCGTTAATGTAAGAAAATATCTCTAACCATAAAAAAATGGCGATCGCGATCGCTAATACCCATTCTGTCTCGATTAGGAGTGAGCCAGTGAGTTTAAACACCCTCGTTCAAGAGCCGATCTCAACCCCGCAATCCTCGGAAATGGCGTTTGATACGAACCGCTTCAATGCTAACGTGATGACGACCTATGGGCGCTTTCCCATCGCCCTAGAGCGAGGAAAAGGCTGCCGGGTTTGGGATACCGATGGGAAAGAATATCTCGACTTTGTTGCAGGTATTGCCACTTGTACCCTCGGTCATGCTCATCCCGTTCTTGTTGAAGCCCTAACCCAACAAATCAAAAAGTTACACCACGTTTCCAATTTATATTACATCCCGGAACAAGGAGAATTGGCGGAATGGCTGGTCGATAACTCTTGTGCCGATCAAGTCTTCTTCTGCAATTCCGGTGCAGAAGCCAATGAAGCGGCGATCAAACTCGCTCGCAAGTACGCTCACAAAGTCCAAGAAATCCAATATCCTGTTATTTTAACTGCTAAGGCCAGTTTTCACGGACGCACTCTGGCCACGATTACCGCAACGGGTCAACCTAAATATCAAAAGGGCTTTGAACCCTTGGTGGATGGGTTTGCCTATGTCCCGTTTAATAATATCCAGGCTTTGGAAGATGCGATCGGGGACATTGATGAGGGCAACCGTCGCGTTGGAGCCGTTTTACTAGAAACCTTACAGGGAGAAGGGGGAGTTCGTCCTGGGACTCGGGAATACTTCCAAGAAGTGCGCCGAGTTTGCGATGAAAATGGCCTACTTTTGATTTTGGATGAAGTACAAGTGGGCATGGGACGCACTGGGAAACTCTGGGGTTATGAAAATCTGGGCATTGAACCGGATATTTTCACCAGTGCTAAGGGTTTAGCGGGAGGCATTCCCATCGGTGCAATGCTGTGTAAGAATTCCTGCGATGTGTTTGAACCAGGCAATCATGCCAGTACCTTTGGGGGCAATCCTTTTGCTTGTGCCGCAGGTCTGGCTGTGGGAAAAACGTTGATGGCAGACAATCTTCTCGATAATGTTCAAAGTCGCGGGGAACAACTGCGCGGGAAGTTAAACGAGATCATCCAACTCTATCCCCAGATATTCACTGAGGTGCGGGGTTGGGGTTTAATTAATGGGCTAGAAATTGCGGAGAATCGTGATTTAACTTCTATTGATTTGGTGAAAGCTGCAATGGATGAAGGCTTGCTTCTCGTGCCTGCCGGTCCAAAAGTTGTGCGTTTCCTGCCACCTTTGATCGTGTCTGAAGCAGAAGTGAATGAGGCGATCGAGAAACTCGAAAGAGCGATCGCTTCTTTTCTCAGTTAAGAACAAGGCATCGAAATAACATCAAACCCGTACTATCGCTTTGGTGAGTGCGGGTTTGATGTTAGGGTTTGAGTATCACGATAATTCTTTAAAAATATTGTGAGAGATGGGGGTGCCAATTTGAGTTAAATCGATCGCATATCCTCCTGTAACTAGATATACCGTTGAAGCGATCGCGCCAATACGTCGCGTTAAATTACCTAGGCGATCGCGAAATTTGCGACCGAGGGGGTAAGCAGGAACTAAACCCCATCCCGTCTCCTCTGCCACTAAAATCACCTCTCCCCGCGCTTGCTGCAAACTGGCCAACAAGTTGACGGCGATCGCCTCCCATTCTTCCTCCCCGCGATCGAGAACATTTGCCAACCATGTTCCTAAAGAATCCACCAAAAAACAATCCTCCTCCTGCATAGCCTGGATCGTTACAGCCAATTCCACCGGAACGAGTAAGGTTTTCCACTCCACCGGACGACGTAAAACGTGCTGGTAAATCTTAGCATTCCACTCCGGATCCTCGGGATTTTCCTGCGCCGTGGCCACATAACTCACCGCTTTTGTTGAATCTCGCGCCAACTGTTCCGCCCAAGCACTTTTACCCGAACTAGCCGGACCGATCACTAAAATTAAAGGCCGAGATGATTTTTTTAGAGACATTTTTCAAAATTAAGGTGAAGAATGCAAAGAAGAACCAATACAATAGGAGCAGAGAAATTTAAAACGGGATGAGAGGATAACCTCAAAACCAGAAAAATTTCCCTTGGCGATCGCGGATAGCAGCCAACTTAATTGCCATCCCAAATCAGGCCAAAGTTAAATAGTGGCGAGAGACCAACATGAGACCAGAACTACGACGCATCGAAACGGCTTTAGCTCAACTCGACAGAAATCCCCGAGAGGGGCGAAACTATCGAGAAACAAAACTCCCACTTCGGCAAGAAGCACGTAATCCCTCTTTTGCTCTCGCCAAGCCCATCTCATTACCCTCCCCTCAACTCTCCCAGCCTAAATTATCCCCTTCCCAATTATCCCCTTCCCGACTCCCTCAATCTCAAAAGACCCCAACAGCATCCTTTCCTAAACCGTATCAAAGTCAACTCACAAACCTACCGCGATTGCAAGCGGTGCAAATTAGCAAGCATCGCCACGGAGTTAATCCAGCCCTTGCAACTAACTTGCTCAAAGAAATTGAGGAAATCACCATGAATTGGCAGCGAGAACTCAAAAAAGTCTTGATTGCCATTCAAGACCTTTATCTCGAAGGTCCCATTGTTGATGGCTGGCTTGAATCTCAATCTCCCCTTCCCGATCGCGCCTCCCCATCACCTTCCTTAAGTTTAGAACAATCTAACTCATCTTATCGCCCCGGTTATCGCCTTTGCGGTTTGGATGAAAATGGTCGTCTCTGGTCGAGAACTTGTCCCCCCGAGCAAGTTGCAGGAGTTAGTGTAGCCATCTCTCGTTACCAAAAATTGCGCCAATTGCTCAAAAGCAAACAAACACTTGAGAATCGACTCAGCAATCTTGCCGAAACATTAGTGATGGTTCACGGCAAACTAAAAGAAGAAGTTTAAATATTGCCCACTTTTTATCTGTTCTCTCGTTCTCAACCTTTTCTAACAACCAAGATAATGACCCAACATTCTACATCTGAATCTGAAAAGAAAATTCCTGTTTCGGTTCTCATTCCGGCAAAGAACGAAGAATTAAATATGCCTAAATGTTTGGAATGTGTCTCTAGAGCAGATGAAATTTTTGTTGTAGACTCCCATAGTAGCGATCGCACAATAGAAATTTGTAAAGAACAGAGTGAAATCTATAATATAAAAATAGTTCAATTTGATTATGAACGAGGAAGCTGGCCGAAAAAGAAAAATTGGGCGTTAGAAAATTTGAAGTTCAAGCACGAATGGGTATTAATTGTTGATTGTGATGAACAGATTACGGATGAACTTTGGAGAGAAATTGAGAATATTCTCAAAAATCCTCAATACGATGGTTACTATATCAATCGTAAAGTTTATTTCTTCGATCGCTGGATTAAATATGGTGGAAAATATCCCGATTGGAATTTGCGTTTATTCAAACACGCAAAGGGTCGCTACGAGAATTTATTAACAGAAGATGGTTCTGACACGGGAGATAATGAAGTTCACGAACACGTTATTTTAGATAAGGATTCCCAAGAAGGTTTTATTGAAAATGCGCCGATGATCCACATGGATTTCAAAAGTATTTCTGCGTGGTTAGCTCGTCACAATCGTTATTCTAATTGGGAAGCGAGGTTTTATGATAATCTTCGTGAAGGGGTTTACGAAAAATCTGTCGCATCACATCAAGGCAGGATTATTCAGCCTAAATTGTTTCAAGGAACTCCTTTAGAAAAGAAGCGTTTTATCAGGAAGGTTTGGGTTTGGCTTCCTTTAAGACCCTTATTACGTTTTATTATTGTCTACTTTTTAAAGTTAGGATTTTTGGACGGGAGAGCAGGTTATTTTTACGCTCGTTTAATTAGTCACTATGAGGCTCAAATTGGGATTAAATGGTATGAGATGCGGAATTGTCAAAATAATAGTCAAAAAATGAAAGTTACAGAATTAGAGAAGACACAAACAAAACAGTTAGAAACTAATGAAGCAAACTAACCCATCTTCTCCTCTTCTCGATACCGAACCTTGGATTGATTTACGCAATTACGACCAATCGGGATACGATCGCGGCAAACCGAGTTGGTATGTTTTATTATGGTGGTTTGTGCAGGCGATCGCATTTCCTTTGACGCTACATAATTTCAGTTCAATTCGTTGTAAAATTTTGCGTTTGTTTGGTGCAAAAATTGGCAAAGGGGTAATTATTCGTCCCACGGCTCGTATTACTTACCCTTGGAAAATTGAGATTGGGGATTACAGTTGGATTGGGGATGATGTCGTTTTATACAGTTTAGATCGAATTTGGATTGGGGAACATTGCGTTATTTCACAAAAATGTTATTTATGTACGGGAAGCCATGACATTAGCGATCGCGCTTTTGCCCTACAAACCGAACCGATTTTCATTGGCAATGGGGCATGGGTCGCAACGGACTGTTTTATCGCACCAGGGGTTAAAATTGGGGCAAATGCAGTCATTGGGGGCAGAAGTAGCGTCTACCGCGATATTCCCGCAGCACAAGTCGCCTTTGGCAATCCCTGTCGTCCTCGTTACGAACGTAAGATAGTGGATAGTTGATAGTTGATAGTTGATAGTTGATAGCTGATAGTGGATAGTGGATAGTGGATAGTGGATAGTGGATAGTGGATAGTGGATAGTGGATAGTGGATAGTGGATAGTTGATAGTTGATAGTTGATAGTTGATAGTGGATAGTGGATAGTTGATAGTTGATAGTTGATAGTTGATAGTTTGTGGTTGATAGTGGATAGTGGATAGTGGATAGTGGATAGTGGATAGTGGATAGTGGATAGTGGATAGTGGATAGTGGATAGTGGATAGTTGATAGCTGATAGCTGATAGTTTGTGGTTGAGGGGTTTGTGGCGATCGCGTTTGTAACAATATTTCAGAGAAACAGGCCAATTTGGGTTTCTTCTCGATAAAATGAACAACAATACATGGGGATTGCTTCGATTCCCGAATTTCACTGACTTTTATTTGTGTGAGGAAAAAAATGACAAAATTTTGGTTAACCACCAAATCAACAACAGCAGCCCTTTGTCTGCTGGGGATCGGAGCCAATACCGCCCTCGCGATGGAATCTCTTGTTCCCGAAAACAATTTGGACGATTGCGAAACCTTTGATACGCTTTCTGCTGAGGCGAGTTCTACCGATTTCAATACCCTAACTTGCGATTCCTCTCTGTTGGAAGAAGAAGGGATAGAGGAAGAAACAGAAGTATTACGCGATCGCGTTGAATTTGAAGAATATTCCGATCCATCTTGGCAAGAAGATACCCCGATCTGGGAGACTTCCGAACCTCTCCCGACAGAAACCGAAGCAGAATGGGAGAATGTCCCCGATGCAGCCTCAGAAGCATGGGACACTTCCACACCGATCGCCGAGACGGAATGGGAAAATCTTCCCGATGCAGCCTCAGCCGAGACAGAATGGGAAAATCTTCCCGATGCAGCCTCAGCCGAGACAGAATGGGAGAATCTTCCCGATACAACCTTAGAAGAATGGGACTCTTCCACACCGATCGCCGAAGCAGAATGGGAAAATGTCCCCGATGCAGCCTCGGAGAACTGGGATTCTACAACCGGGGAAAATCTTCCCGCTATTTCCTCCCAGGATGCTTCCACCTCCGAACTCGCTACAGATAAGTACGAGGGAAACCTCGAAGACGATCCCCAATTCCAAGCAGTTCTCGAACCAGAAAACGCCAAAGCAGAGGTAGCTAAACTCACTTCTGAGGACTTAATTCGGGACGATCGCACCCTCAGCGAACTCATTTCCCCGACACTAGAACAACACCGACAGAAAACAACAGGTTTACCTCCAGAACAGATTATCGCTGCTGCGGAAGATAATTCCGTACCCGAAATTATCGCCTTAGATTCTAAAGTTGAAACCCCTCTCCTAGATCGCCTCGATGCCGATTTGCGCCGTCTGCGAGACCAAGCTGAAATTGTTTCTAGTCAATCTCTGAATACCCCCATTTTTATGCCCCAACCGATTTCTTTTGAGGCTTACCAAGTGAGTTTCAAGGATGATTATGGGACAATTTCCTCGGCAGAATTGGAACAGTGGGCGACTAAATTTGAGGAAGGAGCTAACTTCGAGAATGAATTTGCTGTGGATCTCATTGATGCGAAGGCGATCGCCAATGCAATCGATCCGCAACTGTTCGAGGTAGATTTGAGCGAACTAGGGTTAAAAATCTTCGATACAGAACTGTTTAAAGGAAAGGCGATCGCCACTTCTTTTTTCAATGGTAGTTTTCTCAATATTTCCTCCTCAAAGACAATAAAAACGGCATTTAATGCAGTTTTGGAAAATTGGGAAACTGCGATCGGTAACACCAATTTAACCCAAGATTTAGAGACTTTAATACCTGCTAATTTGCTGGCAGAAACCCCTTTGAACTTTGCCGGAGAAATGCCGGATTTGAGTTGGCAAGATGATGATATTTTTACGCTAGAATCTACCTTTGAAGAATTACCCGAGTTAGACTTTGGCAATCATCCCTTTGAGTTTGGTTTTAAGCAAGATTTCTTGCAGGCTTCTTCACCTTTACTAAGTAGAAAAGCAATCTAACTGTTGCGAAAATTCTGCACGTGGGAGCATTTTGCTCCCCTTTTCGTTTCTAAAAATTTCGATGGTAAATTATCAGATCGAGAAGCCTAAAAAATATGAGAATTAAATGCGTTTTTAAGTCTACATCCTTCGGAAAAATTCCCCTACCAACAACATTTTTTACTACACCTATCAAAAATTTTTACTATACAGAAACAGAGGAGTTAGGAATAGTAAATACAGTCGAGTTTATCTCAAAATTTGATTTTTATATTATTGTTCCTCCCACCCAAGAACCCATCTCTTATTCTTGTCACGAAGCTAGAATCAATAAAAGTAAAATCGAGCTTTTATTCATTAATTTTGAAACGCAACTTCCTAAAGTCTCAATTATGGGAGAAGCGGAATTAATTTCAGAAGAAGAGTTCAATGAGGCAATGAACAAAATTATTCAATAGTTTTCTCAAACTCAAAATAGATTGGGATTTAATCAAGATTGAGAAACCGTTCTAAAGCATCAACCATAAGTGGCGGCCAGCGACGGATATTTTTAACCCAATTTATATCCTGATAGCGACTATCAAGACCCGCAACAGCAACCCAATTACTTTCCGCTTCTCCTTGCGCTCCTTGTACCCAAAGAACTGCCGCTAATGCTGCTCGCATATCAGCAAACATGGGATATTTCTGAACAAGATTTCGCATTGTTACGATCGCCTCTGGTTGGCGATCGCTTTGATATAAAGCCAAGGCATAATTAGCATGAGAAATAGCTAGATTTGGGGACAATTCCGAGGCTTTTTGATAGTCCGCGATCGCCTCCTCCCAGCGTCCTTGTCCAGCTCGAGCATTACCCCGATTATTGTAAGCCATCCCCTCTTCTGGATTTAAGTCTAAAGCCCGGTTATAGTCCGCGATCGCCTCCTCCCAGCGTTTTTGTCCTTCTTTCGCAATACCTCGATTTAAGTAGGGATCTGGCGCATTAGGAGCAAGTTCGATCGCGCGATCGAAATCCGCGATCGCCTCCTCCAGTTTATTTTCCAGTACCCGCGTCCCCCCGCGATTGCTCCAAACCGCCGGATTTTCGGGAAAGCGATCGATCAGTTCGCTCCAATAGCCCTCTGCTGTGGCCAAATCCCCGCCCTCGAGAGCCGCGATCGCCTTTTCTGCTAAGGCCTCCCCCTCCTGTAACTGCTGCTCCAAAACCGTTGCATCGGGAGCATTTTCCCCACCAAAAGCAGGCATCGGCACAAAAAACAGTAATAATAAACAGAAAAAACTAACTATCCAACGCATATCGAGTACCAATTAATAATGAACTGTTGCCTCTTGCCCGTTGCCTCTTGCCTCTCAACACAATAACAAACGAATTTTAGATTGAAAAATATCATCGAGACTTTCAACAATATTAAACTCGCGATCGAGTTCAGTAATTTCTAACATATAACGAACCGGCTGTTTGAGATTCAGTAAATAAAATTGACATTGATGCTGTTTTGCCGCCCGACGCACCGCCATCAGCGCAGTTAGACCAAAATGATCGATAGTATTAACTTGTACCAGATCGATCGCCCAACAAGAATTTTCCGGTACGGGCATTAAATTGACAACTTTTTGTTGTAGGAGAGATGCTCCGCGAATATCCAAATCTCGTTGCGGACGCAGTACGATATTCATAAGTTATTCCTGATTGATTAAAACCATGCCCCCCGTCATTGCATCGCACATTTTAGAAATTCGAGGTTCGACGATTCATTATTTAGAAATAGGAGACATAAGTTCCCCCACCATTTTATTTTTACACGGTGCGAGTTTTACCGCACATACTTGGCAAGAGATTGGCACTTTAGCTTATTTTGCCGATCGCGGTTATCGGGCGATCGCGATCGATGTGCCAGGATATGGGGCTTCCCAAAGCATCAATTTTCCCCGAGAAGAATTCCTCGGGCAATTACTGGCGGGTATTGAATGCGATCGCCCTGTGCTTGTGTCTCCTTCCATGAGTGGTGGATACAGTTTGCCATTCATTACCCAGTCTGCCGAAAAATTGCGAGGATTCGTTGCCGTTGCCCCCGTTGGTATTAATCGCTATCAAGACGCGATCGCCGGCATTAAACTGCCTGTTTTAGCCATCTGGGGAAGCAACGATCATCTCGTTTCACCAAAATTAGCAGATCTTCTCGTCGAACTTATCCCGCAGGCCAAAAAAGTAATCCTCGAAAATGCCGGTCATGCTTGTTACATGAAAGCAACAGAAGCATTTCACCAACATCTTTTTTCCTTCATTCAAGACCTCAATCGCTAGTTTCAATGACCGAATCGCTATTTAATGTAAAATAAAATGTTGAACCGAGATTGACTTCCCCTTCCGCCCAAATTTTGCCCCCATGCCGTTGAATAATACGCTGAACAGTTGTTAAACCAATCCCCGTTCCCTCAAACTCGGTTGGAGAATGGAGACGTTCAAAAGCACGAAACAATTTGGCAGCATGATCCATATTAAATCCCGCACCATTATCGCGAATATAATACACAAAAGGTTCTCTTGAATTTGACTTTTCCGAATTGAGTAACGGCGGAATACTCACCCCTAATTCTATTTTTGTAACTTCGCGCTTACTCGTATATTTCCACGCATTTCCCAACAGATTATCCAAAACAATGTGTAGAAGTGGTTCATTTGCTTGAACGATTAAATCGGGACAAATATTAAATTCTGCTTGGCGATGAGGCATATTAACTCTTAAAGAGTCAAGAACATTTTTTGCCATTTGGCTTAAATTGACCTCGGTTAAGGGAAGATCGCTTTTAGTAATACGAGAGAGTTGCAATAAATCTTCAATTAAGCGTTTCATCCTTTGACAGGATTTTTCAATCTGCTGAATATAATCTTTGCCTTCTTCATCTAATTTGTCTCCATACTCTTCAAGCAGCATTTGATTAAAAAACTCAATGTGAGAAATCGGCGTTCTCAAATCGTGGGAAACAGTTCGAGAGAATGATTCTAGTTCTTCATTAACATTCTGTAATTCTATGGTTTTCTCTTGTAGAGACGCATAAAGTTTGCGAATTCTTGCTTCTGCTTTTTTTTGTTCGGTGATATCTCGACCAACATAAACATATTCTGGGCGATCGTCTACGGTTTGAATCGATCCACAGGAAAAAGCAACAGCTATTTTTTCTCCTGTTTTACGAAGACAAGCAATTTCGACTCGAGGTTTGACATTAATATCTTTAACTTGACTTAATAACTCACCATCGCACAGGAGTTTTGTCAAGGGGCGATCGAGTAATTCTCGTTCGCTATAGCCAAATAGTTCTTTTGTTGCTCGATTAACTTTTTTAATAATTCCTGCCTGCGTTGTTACAATAAGAGCATCAGCCATAGAATTAATGATTTTATCAATATAATCATTAATCCCCCTAAGTCTCCTTAATAATAATTCCGCTTCATTGGCAGATTGAACTAATTTTTGTTGAAAAATCATTCGATCTGTGGCATCATTTAAAAGAATAATCAGATAAGGATTCTCCAGAAAATCTCCCATATACTTGGTGACATAAATATCAAAATATAAGGGAGAATTTCGTTCAGCAACTCTGGCAATTCCAGGTATTCCAAAATTGTTAATTTCAGCCTGAATAACTTTGGTTAAAGTTTCTTCGCTTCCCGTTAATTCTGGAAAACTCGTTCGCACATCTTCCCCTTTAAAAATAACAATATCTTGTTCTGCATAGCGATTAATACCATCCGAATGTTCTTGAATAATGAAATTGCGATCGACCAGTAAATAATCTTGATGGGAAATGGGTGATTCTGAAATACCTTGTTTTAAGTTTTGGTTATGATCGATTAAGACTTCGCTAATTAATTGGTGCATTAATCGAGTGCGTTCTAGGAGTTGTCCAAGATATGCTTTTGTTTCAATATCAAAAGGAATTTCCCTGGGTTGAATCAGGAGTTCATTTAATTGTTTTTTGATTTGAATTAAAGTTTGTCTCAGATGATGACTGACTATATAGGGAAATTGTTGTAGTGCTGCTGTTCTGAAGCCATTAGCGGTTCTCGCTTTAGTGTTTCTTGCTATATTTTCCTCAATTTGTTTTTCAATTACTGATAAACGTAAATTTAATTCCTGATCGCTCAAAGGAAGATTTAAGTAATCATGAATCCCAACTCCCAGAAATTCTTGTAATATCTCATTATTAATTTCTTCTACACAGAGAATAATAGTAGAACTAGAAAATTTGTGCTTGAGGAATCGACAGAGTGGTAATCCTTGTTCAAGAGGATTAGATAAAGCGATAAAAATCAAGGAATAGAGAGGATGAGACAAATTCTCTTCTACCGTGGCGCGGTTGAGCAAAAATAACTCGTGATGACGCGATCGCAAAGCGCGATCGAGCGAGGCCAGATTGACGGATTCATCGGTAATAATCAGCGTTTTCATAATTCTACTCCACAATCGTCACTCTATTTCAGTCTGAAAAGCACTCACCCTGATATTATCCCCTTATCTATCATACGGAAATCGCGAAAAAACCCCAAGACAGGATTCCCTCGATCGTTTTTGTCTCAATATTTTATCCCTACCGCTTCTTCTGAAGTACAAAAACACTAAATCCATCAAATTCTTTATGTTCCTCAATAGTGAATTTTTTTTGCAGAGGTTCTAAAAGAGGTTTGGACTTTTGACCATAAACGAGCCAAATTGGTACTTTTGTTGTTGGTATCGAATCCACCCAAGCGGCTAATTCTTTACTATCTGAAGATTTATTGGGTAAGTTTTGTGGATAAATTGATAAATCTCGATCGCAGTAATGTGTAAAAGGCAGAGTCATTTTATGAATAATCGACCAAACAAGGATATCTCCTCTGTGGCGATCGCTGCAAATATAGTGAGCAATATCCCGATAGCGATCGGAAGCACCAATATATCTATTTTTTGTATTGTAGTATTTCATTAGACCTGCTCCTGATGCAAACAGATAAAATCCCAACATTACAATTGCTAGTATGCGGAATTTTTTTGCAAGTTCAATCAATCCTAAAGACAGTAGAATCATAAAGTAGGGCAAACTCGACATAATATAGCGACTTATCCAAATCGAGTAAAATGCGTGTGAAAACACAAAGACGATAAAGATTGGCAAAAATGCCCAAATTGCAATCAAGATAACATATTTCCGATTCCTACTTCGCCATAAAGAAAAAGCCCAAATCGCCAAAATCATCAAAACAATAAATTGTAGCAACAATGCTGTAAGTTTTGATGAGGGTGGATGAGCATAAACTGTCAAAATTCTGACTTGTCTTAAAACATCTGTTAATCCTGGAATTGGCGGGGTTAATTTATGAGAGTTAACGTCTATATAAACGGATACAGCAACGGGAAAAATAGCCAATGCAATCAGTGAGTAATCTGACGTAAGTTTAGATATATTTTGATATGTTAATCTTCTTTTTCGAGTAATAAAATAAATAATGAAAATAAAGAAATCAGAAAGAACAAAGACGAGATTTAAAGGTGTTGTAAAACAAGCGAGAACCCTAGCTAATATCCAAGCATACCGACTAATATTTTGCTGTTTTCTATTATCTTGATAGAGATATTTACAAAAATAAATTGCTCCAATAATTCCAAAAAATACGCTCAAGATGTAATATCTAACTTCTTGTGTATGATTGACAAAAATAGGAGATATACTCAGAAACAAAGAAGATAGTAATGCAGTTTTTTGATCGAATAGTTGTTGAGCTAACCGATAAATAGCATAAACACTTGCTAAAGCAAAGATAACTGAAAGACTTCTCAGCCAAATATCATGTTTAGAGATATTCATCCAAGGATTCAAAAGAACATAATATAAAAGCCTTCCTTTTTTGAAGCCAAGATTTTGGGCATCTCTAATACTAATAAACTCATCAATCCACAAACCTCTATAGTTAATTTTACAAAAACACAAAAAAGTCGAAATACCCAGAATTATAAATATCAAAATCCCTTTTGATTTAGCTTTAGATAATAGTTGATAAACAGTGATTTTAATTTTGACTATCATTTCCTTGAGAAGAGTATTTTCCCAATCACTACACGATATCCTAATTCTCTGGATTGAAAAAATCGTTTTAAGAACAATTGTATTGAAAAAAAGGATGAGGATCAGATAATTTTGCTCTATCATAGATCAAAAGACGAGCTATAACTCCAAAAAAATAACTTCAATAATCAAAAAGTGCTTTTGTCTTTGTCGATTCTCGCAGCACGATGAAATTTTCCCTCAAATCCGTTATTTCTTCTCTCAAACCCTTTTTACGCTGGGCAATTTTGGCGGGAATTTGCTTTTTTGTTGCGAAAACTTTGCGAGTTCATTGGCAGAATGTGACAGCGACAAGTATTGAAAATATAGATTGGGGTTATTTAGCGATCGCCTTGCTAGTGACACTTCTAGCACATTGTTGGACGGGATGGGTATGGGGTTGGATTTTATCATTTTTAAAGCATCCCGTTGCCCCAGAATGGAGCATTCGCGTCTATCTGACGACAAATATTGCTAAATATATTCCCGGTAATATTTGGCATTTTTATGGACGCATTCGCGCAGCCGAAAAAGAGAAAATTTCCTTGGCGATCGCAACAATTAGCATCCTACTCGAGTCACTACTCATGGCGGCGGCGGCGATTATCTGGGCTTTATTGAGTTATCCTCAGTTTAACCTCGGTTGGCAATTGCTTTTTTTAGGAGGGGTATTAGTGGGAATTCATCCCATTTTTCTCAATCCTGCTTTGGCGATCGCGGGCAAACTCAAAGGAAAAAACAAACACATTGCAACCAAAAAATCAATCCCACAAGTACAAAACTATCCTGTTTTGCCTCTTTTGGGGGAATTCATCTTTCTGGGTTTGCGCGGAAGTGGTTTTTTAATGGTTGTCTTGGCACTATATCCTTTAAAATTTGAGCAGGTTCCTCAGTTATTCGGCGTGTTTATTTTTGCTTGGTTATTAGGAATGATTGTTCCAGGGGCACCAGGAGGAATTGGCGTATTTGAGGGGACGGCGATCGCCTTATTACAAGGAGAGTTTGTCATGGCGATCGCCGTCTATCGCCTGATTGGAACTTCAGCAGAAGCAATTGGTGCAGCGATCGCATGGTTAATTAAACAATGAACAAGGAACAATTATCCCTGATTGATGAACGATTGCCTATTACCGATTTAGATGTTTCGGTAGCAATTCCTCTGTACAACGAGGTAGAGAGTTTACCCGAGTTGATTGCAGCGATTAATGTAGTATTGCAAGAGACAGGGTTGAGTTATGAAATTCTCTGTATTGATGATGGTTCCACGGATGGATCTACGCAATTATTGAAGGAATTGGCGCAAAAAGAACCTTATTTGCGTGGAGTATTGCTACGGCGCAATTATGGACAAACTCCCGCAATGGCGGCTGGATTTAACTATGCGAGGGGACGGGCGATCGTGACCCTAGATGGAGATTTACAGAACGATCCGGCAGATATTCCCCTCTTATTAGCCAAACTGGAGGAGGGTTACGATTTAGTGAGTGGGTGGCGCAAAAATCGCCAAGATGATGCGTTAACTCGCCTTTTACCCTCTAAGATTGCAAATTGGCTGATCGGGGGCATGACGGGGGTTAAAGTTCACGATTACGGCTGTTCTCTGAAGGCTTATCGGGCAGAGTTAGTCGCCGATATGAACTTATACGGGGAATTGCATCGTTTCTTGCCTGCTTTAGCTTATATTGAAGGAGCCAGAATTGCAGAATTGCCCGTGCGCCATCATGCCCGTAAATATGGACACAGTAAGTATGGTTTGGGACGCACGATTCGAGTCGTTTTGGACTTGTTCACGGTTTTCTTTATGAGAAAATTCCTCACCCGTCCCATGCACGTTTTTGGCTCATTGGGAATCATTTGTACAGTTTTGGGAACTGTGTTGGGGGGATATTTAACCTTTCTCAAGTTTGGACTGGGAAAGCAAATTGGCGATCGCCCTCTCCTCATTCTCGTAGCGATTCTGATTTTAGCGGGAGTCCAGTTATTTAGTTTTGGCTTATTGGCCGAATTATTGATGAGAACTTACCACGAATCCCAAGGAAGACCCATCTATCGCGTGCGCGAAGTAGTTGATAGTTGATGGTTGATAGTTGATAGTTGATAGTTGATGGTTGATAATTAGTTATTGAAAAATTGCAAATTAAAAAAAATGATTCCAGGGGAACTATTGGTAGAAGAAGGGGCGATCGCGTTAAATGAAGGACGCGAGACATTAACCGTCAATGTGAGCAATTCCGGCGATCGACCCATTCAAGTTGGCTCCCATTTCCATTTTTACGAGGTTAATTCAGCATTGAACTTCGATCGCGAGACAACCAAAGGAATGCGTCTCAATATTCCCGCAGGAACCGCAGTCCGTTTTGAACCAGGAGACGAAAAAGAAGTCGAATTAGTCACCCTAGCGGGAAGTCGCGAAGTTTATGGGCTAAATGGACGCATAAACGGGAAATTAGATTAATTTCATTATTAATTTTGTTTCCCGTTTAGATAACTTAATCATTCCAAGGATCCGCGATCGCCTCCGATTGGCTTACAATGCGATCGCTCGTTTGGGTCTTGCTGAGATTGACTTTAACAGCACGGTTTTCTCGTGCTTCCCGTTTGTAAAGATTCAAAGTGAGTATTCCCTCAGCGAAACTCGCTTCAATACCATCGTGACTGACGGCTAACGGTAAAGGGATTTTGCGCTCAAATTCGCCATAGGGGAATTCTGCTTGAAAGAATCCTCGACTGTCGGCCTTTTGTTGATAGGGACGTTTTCCCTGAATTGTGACCATTTTGCTTTGGACACTGATATCGATATCTTGAGAACTGATCCCAGGAAGCAAAACCCGCAACACAAGGCGATCGCTAAAGTTCTCTAATTCAACGGGAGGACTCCAAGGAGTTTCTCTGTCATTGCGCCCATGATTGGCACTCTCATCGCGATACAATTGGTTCATCTGGCGACGTAGAGAAGCTAAATCGGGGTAGGAATATCTTTGGGTTCGTAACATTTTTCCAATGCTCCAGAGAGATAAGTGCGATCGCTCGCATCTTTATCTTCTTCCGAGGAGCATTTCCTTGCCATTGGGGGAAACCGACAGAAATAGCCGAGTTTTCCAACATAATGTTGCGATTTCCCCTTCACTTCCGATAAATTGTTACAGAATTTAACGGTTCTGTCATCTTTTATCAGTAGAGATTAACCTCTGAGGTAAACTAACCCTTGAGTAAAAATTCGTTAAGAAAACCCTCGCTAAGGAGCGGATAGTTCTAATGTCTCATAGCGTAAAAATTTACGACACCTGTATTGGCTGCACTCAGTGCGTTCGAGCTTGTCCTCTCGACGTTTTAGAAATGGTGCCTTGGGATGGTTGTAAAGCCTCTCAAATCGCTTCCTCTCCTCGCACAGAAGACTGTGTGGGTTGTAAGCGATGCGAAACGGCTTGTCCGACCGACTTCCTAAGCATTCGAGTTTATCTCGGTGCAGAAACCACCCGCAGCATGGGTTTAGCATACTAAATAAAACCTTCATGCCACAAGCAAAGCAGGGACGATTATTCATTGTCCCTGCTTTTTTTATATATTGGATAGGATAGCGCGATCGCCCTCCTCTTAACTGACTTTCGCTTCTAAAGACTTAAGATATTCAGTATTGACTCCAGATTCTCGCGTTAGGGCAATTTTTCCCGTGCGAGCAATTTCGCGAATCCCAAATTTGTTGAGCATCTGCACGATCGCCACCATTTTCCCAGGATCGCCGACTACTTCAATAGTTAATGTCTCTTCAGAAATATCAACAATGCGAGCGCGGAACACTTGTACGATTTCGATCGCCTCAGCGCGATTAGATGTCGTCGCATTAATCTTGACTAACATTAACTCTCGTTCAACCGCAGGAGTTTGAGTGATGTCCTGTACTTTGATAACGCTAATGAGCTTATAAAGTTGCTTGATGATTTGTTCGATCACGCTATCATCCCCGGATACCACCATCGTAATGCGGGATACGGTCATTTTTTCGGCAGGACCGACAGCCAGACTCTCAATATTAAAGCCTCGGCGGGCGAATAATCCAGCAATGCGAGCGAGAACTCCTGCTTCGTCTTCAACTAAAACAGAAATAGTATGTTTCATCAGGGTTATAGTTCGATAAAATTTGGCAATATCGGGTCAAGGGGGATTCGGTTTGAGAGTTTGTCTCTGTAAACCACAACTTTTCAGTTTAACAGATTCGTTTTCCCTCATCCCTATCGATCGCCGATCGTTGTTCATTTTTCTTGGAAATGGGTGCAAGTAGAATCCGCGTCTCAAAAGATAAATCTGAATTTGTCCAAGCACTGGTATCGGGACGCGAGGGGACTTTTCAGACTTATGCAGATCTGTTGGTTTTTGCTGCACTGCTGGGAATTAAGGCGCAAAAACGCACTCCTATTGACATTGCTTCTAAAAATGAACCCGCACCGATCGGACTCGATATTTTTATTTCTCGCGGCTACGATCGCCTTATCAAACTCATTGCGATCGCGCAAACCCAAGATCCGGCCATTCTCTCAGCTTACAATCCCCAAAGCGAGTCAGAGAGAATTACAATTTTTGAAGAATATGCCAACGCTGGATTGACGTTGCTGCAAGAGGAGTTGAGGGGTGCGGTAGATTATACAGAACGATTATTATTACTTCTCAATGCAGAACGTTTTGCGGAGGATGTCCCCTCGGGAGAGTTCGATCTGACTCAATTTCTTTGAGGGGAATTAGCCGATCGCATCGGGATCGATTCCTAATTGTTGCAGGCGATCGCGCAGTGCTTTGTTTTTTCTGCGTTCTTCCTCTGCAATAGCCTCAGCACGTTCTTTTTCTTGTCGTTGGCGATCGCGATCGGCTTCAGCTAAAATTGCTCTTTCCCGTTCTTGTTCTGCAATTTCTCGTTCCTGTTGAGCAATTTCTTCAGGTAATAAAACTAAATTGCCAGAGCGATCGTAAACCCGCAACCAAATTGCCGTTTCTTTTCTCAGAGTCCCTTCCCAAGTTCCCAACCATAACCCCAAACTTTCACACCACAACCAACCTCGCTCATCCGGTGTTAGGTCTTCATAGCGCAAATTGCCACCTAAATGCCAACCTTGTAAGGATTCGCGATCGAAAGGATTGTAAACGAAATAATTCTGCGTTCTGAAAGTTTGTTCGTAAAGTTGCTTTTTGTCTCCTGTATCCACACTTGCTGTTGAGGGAGACATTAACTCTACGATCGTATCGGGATAACGTCCCTCTTCTTCCCAAACAATCCAACTGCGACGCTCTCGAGTCCCATCCACATTTAACGTCACAAAGACATCAGGACCGCGAAAATCTTTATTTTTGACCTGTGCGCTACTGTAATACATAAACATATTTCCGCCTGCATAATAATCATCTCGTCCCTGATAGGCTTGCTGGATCGAGTCGATTAAAACATTCATAGCGATGCGGTGGCGATTGCTTTCCAAGGGTTCTCCGTCGTCATAGGGTAAATCGGTAGGAGGGTGATGGTGAGTCAATTCGTCGATCGCTCGATCTGGAGGCGCTTGTTCGCGAATTAGTTCAACAGACATAATGACATTCCCTCAATCTCGATAAGAACAACTATACCGCAATCGAAATTCAATGTCGAGAGGAAACGATCGCGATCGAAAAAATGCTATCCTAGAAAATACTGTAAAAATTTACGAACCTAGGCAAACATGGCCAAGAAGAGCATGATCGAGCGCGAAAAAAAGCGCAAAAAATTAGTTGAGAAATACGCTGCTAAACGAGCGGATCTCAAAGAACAAGTGAGAAAGGCAAAAACTCCTTTAGAGCGTCTGGAAGTTCAAAGACAATTACAAAATTTACCCTTAAACAGTTCTAAGATTCGCGTTCGCAATCGTTGCTGGCTTACCGGTCGTCCTAGAGGGTATTACCGCGATTTTGGTCTTTCCCGCCATGTTATCCGGGAATGGGCTCACGAAGGACTTTTACCTGGAGTAGTGAAATCCAGTTGGTAAATTTAAGCTAGATTTAAGCTAAGTTTAAGCTAAATTTATATCATGCCCCACAGCAGCGATCGATCCCCAAACTCTCCAGGATCAGATCGCTGACTGCATTGGCTACAGCGAACTCTCCATAAAAGCTCTGACTAAAATCAAACTCTTGCATTTCCGTCACGATCGCAATTACCAAAGACCCCAAATCGTTTTCTCCCTCCAAACGCTGACGCACGAAGATTTGAGATGCACGTCTAGCAATTTCTCGATTGACAGGTTCGGGAAGAAATTCGTGATCGAGCCAAGTCTGTAAGGTTTGTAGTAACCACTCCCCTTCCTTTTGGTGATCTGTGATGGGAGGAAGAGTAATCGGAGGTATTGGATTAGGCATTTTCAGGTTTGCGATCGCGCCAGTCAGTGTGATTTCTTCAACTTTTCTTTCTCAATTTTACCTAGATTTTTATCTAGATTTTTTTAAAACTTTTCTAAAAGCGTTCGGAATGTCTCCTCAGAACGCTGTAGTGGAATGGAATATCCGAAACTCCACTCCATTATACCTTAAATGGGTTCGGCGATCCGCCCTCATCTACACTTCCTTTCACTCCCCAATCAAGCCATTATGGTAATACAAGTATTTTCCTACTGGCGAGAAAGAATGAACAATTACCTCTTTACATGGGTCTATAGATGTAGTAGACTGAAAGAAAAGTCATAATGACTTCGCTTAACAATCCCCGTTGAAATTTTATTAACAAGCAAGAGTAAAAACCCGCGATCGGAAAAAGTAGAGAACCGCCTGATTGTTTTTTTCTCCAGAATCAAACTGAACTTTGCAGGGCATTTCCCCATCAGAGGAAAACGGGCTAACAGAATACATTTCCAAGATTAAGGAGTGATAACAAGCAAGATGCCAACCGCAAAACTCGACACAAAAGTTAAATCTCTAGCAATTTCTGCCGATATGGTTCGCACCTATTTGCGCGAAATTGGACGAGTTCCTCTACTGTCCCACGAACAAGAAATTCTCTACGGAAAGCAAGTTCAACAATTGATGTTATTGTTGGACGAAAAAGAAACATTGCAAGAAGAATTGCAACATCAACCGACTCGAAAAGAATGGGCAGCACGAGTCAATTTGAGTGAAGAAGAACTAGAGAAGCTCTTGTATCAAGGGCGACGTGCCAAACAAAAAATGATCGAAGCGAATTTGCGTTTAGTGGTGGCGATCGCCAAGAAATACCAAAAGCGCAATATGGAATTTTTGGATTTAATCCAAGAAGGAACCCTAGGATTAGAAAGGGGTGTAGAAAAATTCGATCCCACCAAAGGATACAAATTTTCCACCTATGCCTATTGGTGGATTCGTCAAGCTATTACTCGCGCGATCGCCCAGCAATCTCGTGCGATTCGCTTACCGATTCACATTACCGAAAAACTCAATAAAATCAAGCGAGTTCAGAGAGAAATCTCGCAAAAAATGGGACGTAGCGCAACACCCAAAGAAATTGGGCAAGAATTAGGCTTAGAAACCGCTCAAATTCGAGAATATTTGAGTATTTCTCGTCAACCCATTTCCCTTGATATGCGAGTAGGAGATAACCAAGATACAGAATTATCAGAACTATTAGAAGATGAAAATGCCTCTCCCGATATTTACTTAACCCAAGAATCTTTGCGACAAGATTTGGGGAATATGATGGCAGAATTAACGCCCCAACAGCGTAATGTTATTGCCCTACGCTATGGTTTAGAGGATGGTAAAGCCCTCTCTTTAGCCAAAATTGGCAAACAACTCAATATTAGTCGCGAACGGGTTCGCCAGCTTGAAAGTCAGGCTCTCTCTCATCTCCGTAAACGTCGGGGTAAAGTGAAAGAGTATATTTATCAGATGGCTTAAAAAATCGTAAAATAATCAAAGAAGGGGAGGTTTGCAATGCTTGCTACCTCCCCATTTTCAGAGAAATAATTCACCACTAACCACTAACCACTAACCCATCGCAAAATCTCTTCAGGAAGGGGCGATCGCTGGCGATTTGCCGCATTAATACAGACATGACGAGTAATAACTCGTGCTAGGGTTATTTGAGGTGTTGTCAGAGATAATACTTGATAGGTAATCTCAAATTCTGTCTCCCCTAGTTGTTTGGGAGTGAGTTGAACTTCTAGGCGATCGCCACAAAACAAAGGTCGCAAAAAATCTGCCGAACTATGTACAATCGGAAGAGCAATTCCCGAAGGACTGACCAAAACTTTAAGATTCATCCCCGATCGCGCTAATGCTTCCTCGTAGGCTTCATGACACAGCACAAAAATATTAGCAAAATAAACCACTCCGGCTGCGTCTGTATCCGCTAAATGAATAGTACGCTGGTAAGAATTCATTGATAATTAATAATCGAAATGTTGCGTATTCAAAATTTGAGCAAATCTTATCATAAAAATCCGGTTTTGCAAGACTTAAGTTTGGAAATTAAAACTGGAGAAATTTATGGACTTCTTGGTTCTAATGGGGCAGGAAAAACCACAACTTTGAATATTATATGCAATTTGTTGCGACCCGATCGCGGCACTGTTTTACTAGATGGTTTACCCATTTCCAATGCAACAAAATATCTTATCGGCGTAGCACCGCAGGAAAATTTACTCTATAAAAGTTTATCGTGTCGAGAAAATTTACACTTTTTTTCTCGTCTCTATGGGTTAACAGGTCAACAACAACGCGATCGCATTTCTGCAAGTTTAGCGGCTGTGAATTTAAGCGATCGCGCCAATAGTATTGTAGAAACCCTGAGTGGAGGGATGAAGCGACGGTTAAATTTGGCGATCGCTTTGGTACATCAACCCAAATTGCTGATTTTGGACGAACCGACAACAGGATTAGATATTGAAACGCGGTATGATTTATGGGTGTTAATTCGCCAATTAAAACAGCAAGGAATGACGATTTTATTAACTACGCATTTGTTAGATGAAGCGGAAAAACTCTGCGATCGCCTTGCTATTTTGCGATCGGGACAACTTTTAGCGGAAGGGAATATTTCACAATTGCGCCGATTTGTCAAAGCCAAAGAAATTGTTAGCATACAAACCCAAGATGAGGATAGCGCGATCGCTCGAGGACAAGAATTGGGATTTCCTCATCGCTATTATGGGGGACGCTTGGCATTTTGGCTGCCAAAAGTATTAGAATTGACAGAAATTATTGCTTGTTTTGAGAACATTTCCTTAGATTCGATTTCCCGTCAACCCGTGGGACTGGAACATATTTATCTAGAAATAACTTGCGATCGCTCATTAAAATGATACTTGAAAAATCAGAGAGGCGATCGCGTTTTCTATATATTCAGACCCCTGAGAATATTATTCATGCGATTCTCGCATTTTTTTATTGCAAAAACGTAATACTATACCTTTTTTTGTAATAAAAGTTACGAAAATTAGTTGATATAGCCCTTATAAATACATTTCAGCGATCGCGCGAACATCATAACTCAATCTCCAATTTTAAAAGACAAAATAACTTTGTAAAATTTATAGATTTTGCAAGATAAATTTTGCCTAAAATGAGATGATTGTGTTAAATGGAGTCTAAATTCTCATGTCATTACAGATTGAAACCCTAGAACAAAGTTTTGAGCAAATCAAGCCCAATGCTGACGAATTCGTGAGCAGTTTTTACGAAAACCTGTTTACGGCTAATCCAGAAGCCAAACCCTTATTTGGCAGTACGGATATGGCTTCTCAAAAGAAAAAACTCCTCGCTTCTCTTGTTTTGGTTATCGAAAACCTACGCAAACCAGACACATTGAGTGAGGCCTTAAAAGGGTTAGGTGCAAAGCACGTTAAATATGGTGCATTGCCAGAACATTATCCCCTAGTTGGGAATGCTCTCTTGACCACTTTTGAGCAATATCTCGGTGAAAATTGGACAGGGGAAGTGAAACAAGCATGGGTGGAAGCCTACGGAGCAATTACTGAATTAATGCTTTCAGGAGCAGACTATTCTACTGAAGAAATTGCTTTAGATTCTCCTCAAGAAGAATCTCCACTAGCAGTAGAACTACTTGAAACCAGTTTTGAAAAAATCAAACCCCAAGCCGATGAATTTGTAAGTAGTTTTTACGAAAATCTCTTTACAACTAATCCGGAAGCCAAACCTTTATTTGGTAGTACGGATATGGCTTCTCAAAAGAAAAAACTCCTCGGTTCTTTGGTTTTAGTTGTCGAAAATCTACGCAACCCAGACAAATTAACCGAAGCATTAAAAGGATTAGGTGCAAGGCACGTTAAATACGGTGCATTGCCAGTACATTATCCCCTGGTTGGGAATGCTCTTTTGACCACTTTTGGGCAATATCTCGGTACAGATTGGACAGAAGAAGTTAAACAGGCATGGGTAAAAGCCTATGGTGTTATCACTGAATTAATGCTAGAAGGGGCAGATTATTCTACTGAGGAGGTGACGCTAAAAACCCCTGATGTTAGCCCCGAACCACAAACATTAGTTTCGCCAGAAAGCGAAATAAATGAACCACAAACATTAGTTTCGCCAGAAAGCGAAATAAATGAACCACAAACATTAGTTTCGTCGGAAAGCGAAATAAATGAACCACAAACATTAGTTTCGTCGGAAAGCGAAATAAATGAACCACAAACATTAGTTTCGTCGGAAAACGAAATAAATGAACCACAAACATTATTTTTGCCAGAAAACGAAATAAATGAACCACAAACATTAGTTTCGCCAGAAAGCGAAATAAATTGGGGTTTATTTGGAGGGGTTTTTGTGGGTGCAGGAATTCTCGTTTTCTTGCTGCTATTGCTGTAATTTTTGAAAGATGGCAAATCTGTTCGGTAGGGCTTTCAAGCCTAGTCAATTTTTACAATCTAAATTTGCCATTCTCGGAATTATTGTGCTACTTGTTGTTTGGTTTTCTGTCGCTTTTGCTTTGGATCGGCGCACTATTTTTCTGCCTGGTACAACTTCCCCTGGCCACGTTCTTTTTGAGGCTTCTTGTAGTTCTTGTCATGAAGGATTTAGTCCTGTAACCAATGAAACTTGTTTGCGCTGTCACGAAGCAGAAATGGCGGAAGATGCTCACGGACCGAAAAAGTTTCGCGATCCCCGTTGGGCTGATTTATTAACCCGAATTGATGTTTTAACTTGCACGGCTTGTCATGTGGAACACGTACATATTTTCGCTCGCGGCGTTCATCTAAAACCCGATTTGTGTATGAACTGTCACGAGGAGATTATTACGGGGGAATTAGCAAGTCACGATGGTTTTGCACCAGATGGTTGTTGGACGGCGGGATGTCACAATTTTCACGATCATCGCTCAATTTCAACGGGATTTTTGCGGCAAAATATGAATGCACCGCAATTATTGCCCACACCGGAAGTTCCGGTATTGAAAGAAGGCGATCGCCCGACTAAACCCCCTAAACCAGACTTGAACCAAGAATTTTTGCAAGCAAAATTTGAGATTCAAAATGCTAATTTAGCCAGTCGAGGGAAGGAATGAAAGGTCGCAAAACCAAACAATTAATAGTTTGTTTCATGGGCTTATTTTTGTGGTGGTCTTTACTGTTTTTTTCTCCCACTGCCCATGCTGGTAGCTTTACGGAAAAACATATCGAAGAAATTAACCTTTTATGGCAAAATAGCGCTCATGCTTTTGCTGATGTTAATTGCTCGAGTTGCCACCTACAACCGGAAACTAAACAATTAATTGTTTCGCCAAACCATGAAAGTTGCCAAAGCTGTCACAAACAACAAGTAGAAACATTTTTGTTAGGAAAACATGGCATTCGCTTGCAAGAAGGTCTGTCCCCTCTAACTCCAGCAATGGCACGTTTACCGATGAAAGAAGCGGCAGGCGATCGCCAAATGAACTGCAATACCTGTCACGATGTTCATTCTGCAAACACTTTTACGGCTTCAGTTGATTCCTGTTTGACTTGTCATAATGATTCACATTCCTTGAATTATGTCAAGTCAAAACACGGCTTATTATTTGACCAAGGGCGATCGCTGCCCAAACCTACAGCAGATTTAGTAACTTGTGCCACTTGTCACTTACCCCGACAGAAAATTGAAGGGACAAAAACTATATTTGTCAACCACAACAATACTTACAATTTGTTGCCTCGCGATCGCATGGTCAAAGATGTTTGTATGAATTGTCACGGCATGGAATATTCCTACAATAGTATCTTTGATGATGAGTTAGTGGAGGCAAATTTTGCTGCGCCCCCGACGCAATATTTACAAACTTTAGAGATGGTCAAAGCTCTCGAGGAAAAGCGATCGGGGACAGAGAATTAATTACGCAAAATTGCGTATTTCGAGACAGTTTTTTAATTGAAGAGGAGAACCTACAATGTTTGCTTTTTTGCGTAACTTGAAAGCGAAAACTATCGCTTTATTAACCTTAGCAGCTGCAATTTGTTTTACCGCGATCGCCTGTGCTGGAGGTAGCCCTACACCCCAAGCGGAAGGGAGTAGCAGTGGCATTAATCCCGAAGTGGTTGTCGATTACATTCACACGGTATTATTAGCAGACAGAACAGCTTATACCAAGCACGTTGTTAACCGCTTGAAAACCTTAGAAGGAAAACCAAAAGAAGATGGAGTTGTCCCCGCAGAAGCAACAGAAGCCTGGAAAGAAACAGGTGGTATTCCTCTTCCCGCACAGATGTTTCGTTTGGGTTCGGAAATTGCGGCTGAAGAAGGAACATTTACTTACGGTTTAATTTCTCCTTGGAATATTAATGATTCCCAAGCCCCTAAAACAGACTTTGAAAAAGAAGCAATGGCAAAAGTTGTTGAAACAGGAGAACCTTACAAAGATTATCAGGAAATTGGCAGTCAGAAATACTTCTCTGCGGTCTATCCCGACAAAGCAGTAGCTGAGGCTTGCATTACTTGTCATAATACCCATCCCGTTCACCAAGAACGCTATCCTGATAAGCAATTTGAAATGGGAGAAGTTATGGGGGGAATTGTCATCAATTTACCTGTAGAAGGAACTTAATCCCAATTGGTTTGACTCTAATTTCTGTAAATTCTGTAGGGACGTTTTCTGCAACGTCCCTTAATGCTACGATCGCGCGAACAAAAACAAAATTAAGTTCTCAAGATTTTGCAATGAAGCCAAAATTTTCAACTTTAATTATTTTGACCCTATTGGCAGCAATTCTGCTCGCTCCTTTTGTTTTCAGTCCCTACTATTTGCCCAATCTCCGCGATCGCGCTTTTGAGTTACATCTGATTCTACAAGGAGAAATTTATAAGCAAATTACAGGGTATAGTTCTCTATTATTTGTTTTCCTAGAAATGCTTTTAATGGCTCGCAAACGAGGGCGAAGTTGGCTGATTAAAATTAAACTCCCAGGATCGTTACAATTTTGGCGCAGTTTGCATATTTTTCTCGGTATTGCGCTTTTAGGAACGACTCTTATTCATACTATTGGATCGCGAGGTTTAAATTTTAATGCGATATTTCTCTGGGTCTTTTTTGGGGTCACGCTGTCGGCTTTAGTTGGTGCTGTTGCAGAAACGGGGGTTTTAGAGTCTTCTCGGCGTTATTTTGGGTGGATACCTCAAGATACTAAAGAGGTGCATAAGAGCCGTTTCCTGATTTCTAAAGCTGCACTCATTCGCAATATGCGTGCTTGGTGGCTGAATACCCATATTTTTCTAGTCGCTGTCTTTTGCGTCATGCTTGTTTTTCATATTTTTCTCGCTTATTATTATCAGTGAGGGAACATTGATTCATTATTGATTTATCTCAAACTATGTTATTGAACTTTAGAAAAATTGCGATCGCATTGCTCTTCTGTTTATTTTTAAATAGTTTATTATTCATTCCTGAAGCAAAAGCGGGACTTTTTTCGAGTTCTTCTTTAGCGGGTTTAGTGACTATGAAAAATATGGCAGAACGTTCTACTCCTTACAATTTAGCCATGAAAAATAATCAACCAACAATTTTAGAATTTTATGCTAACTGGTGTACCACTTGTCAAGGAATGGCGTTGACAATGGAAAATCTAGAATCAGAGTATGGAGAAAAATTCAATTTCGTGATGCTCGATATTGACGATCCTCAATGGGTGGATATTATTCAACAATATCGCGTCACAGGAGTGCCTCAGTTTACCTTTTTAGATGGCGATCGCCACACACAGAAAACATTAGTCGGAAAAGTACCGCGATCGATTATGACTCAATATTTTGCCAAACTTTTATAAAAATATAATAAAAAATGGAGTAAAAATGGATAAGCAAAAACAAGTTCTCGCTCAAACCATGTCTTTTCTGATGTCAATTCGCCCGGAGAGTAATCTGGGAAAATTGTTGAACTTTTGCCTAGCAACAAAAGTGGAGTCAGAACCAACAGGAAAAACGGCTTATGAAATGGCTTGCGATCTTTTAGAACATCCCAATATTTTATCAGATTTCATTCAAGAAGCAATGGAAAGTGATGGCGAATATACACCAGAAGAATATGTCGCGTTGAGCGAACTTCCTACACAAAATCCAGAAGAATTTATGCAGAAAATATTAGGAGAATTAGATAAGATAGAATTATAAAAAAATACTTAATTTTCCTACAAGAAAATAGGGATGGTAGCAAGTACCATCCCCACTTTAATCGCTTAGGCGATCGCAGCCAACCAAAAATTACTTGATTTCAACTTTTGCGCCAGTTTCTTCCAACTGTTTCTTGATGGCTTCAGCTTCATCTTTGGTAATCCCTTCTTTGAGTGCCTTGGGAACCGATTCTACAACCTCTTTGGCTTCTTTCAGACCCAAACCAGTAATAGCGCGAACCACTTTCAGAACGGCAATTTTCTTATCCCCAGGGAATTCCGTGAGGACCACATCAAATTCGGTTTGTTCTTCCTCGGGTTCGGCAGCCGCAGCAGCACCGCCGCCACCAGGCATCGCTGCCACCATCATACCGCCAGCAGGTGCAGCCGCACTTACGCCAAAGGCTTCTTCGATTCCTTTGACTAATTCAGAGGCTTCGAGTAAGGTCAAAGATTTCAACTTTTCGAGAATTTCTTCAGTTGCAGCAGACATTGGTAAACTCCTTGTCAGTAAAGATTAACTTGTAAATTTCGAGTCCGTTTGCTTAACGAACTTGGTTTGCGAGCAAAATTTGGCTTACGCTGCATCTTGCTCTTCTTTTTGGGCGATCGCGTGAATTGCGCGACCCAAAGAAGACGGCACTTCGTTGATACCCCGCGCCAGAGAAGACGGCACTTCCTTGATACCCACAGCCAATTGCGTCGGAATGGAGTTGATAGCTCCAGCAATTTGCGCCATGAGTTCTTCCTTGGAAGGTAGATCCGCGATCGCCTTGACTTGTTCTTCATTCAGGGCGCGTCCCTGCATGACACCGCCGCGAAATTCGCTTTTCTTGGCCGCTTTTCTAAAGTCTTGGTAAGCGCGGACAGCACCGCCAATATCGTCTTTAACGAGTAAAAAGGCGTTGGTACCGGACAGAAATTCTGTCATCGGCTTCCATTCGTCGTTTTCCTCAACGGCGATCCGCATTAAGGTGTTTTTAGTCACCTTACACACTGCCCCCGTAGGACGCAGGCGATCGCGCAAATCGGTAATTTCGGCAACGGTTAACCCTTGGAAATCAACGACAACAGCCAATTGAGCCTCGCTCAAAAGTCCTTTAATATCGGCAATTACCGTTTCTTTATTCGCTCGGGTTCTTCCCATTCAGTTTCACCTCCTTTTCATAATTAACTCCAAAATCAAACCCCGCCTCTGGTGCCGAGGTCGGGGTCTAAATGCGGCAAGAACTAAAGATATTAACTATCCCATTTGCTTACCATCATTTAACTCGCCTCGGCAGGATATTGATTAAGCCTGATGGCTCCTGCGGTCTTCGGTTTGCCTTTGATGAATTTTTATTGAGTTGGATCGAGGGGGTATTGCCTACCTTATTCCAACAATTTTAAATCCCGTAATGTACTAATGTCTACTTCAATTGAGGGTCCCATCGAAGCGGAAACAAAGACACTGCGCCAGTAACGACCTTTTGCCCCGGAAGGACGATTGCGATCGACAGTTTCCTGTAGTGTTTTCAGATTTGCTAACAAATCTTCTGGCGCAAAGGATGTCTTTCCAAACATAACATGAACGATGCCCGTGCGATCGGCACGAAATTCAATTTTTCCCGCTTTGAATTCGGCGATCGCCGCCCCTAAATCTGTGGTAACGGTTCCTGCTTTGGGGGAAGGCATCAAGCCGCGAGGACCCAATAAGCGCCCTAATTTAGCCACTTTCGGCATCATATCCGGGGTAGAAATTAGTTTATCGAAGTCCAGCATCCCTTTCTGTATTTCTTCGATTAATTCCTCCGATCCCGCCAAATCTGCTCCAGCTTCTGTTGCTTCGTTGACTTTTTCCCCGCGAGCAATAACCGCAACCCGGATAGTTTGCCCGGTTCCTTTAGGAAAGCTCACTGTAGTCCGCAACTGCTGATCGGTATATTTAGGATCGATTCCCAAGCGGATATGCGCTTCGGCAGTTTCATCAAACTTAGCCGTTGCTGTTTCTTTTAACAGGCTGATGGCTTCCAATGGCTCATAAGCTCTTTCTTCTACTTTCGCGATCGCTGCTTTCAAGCGACGAGAAATCTTCTTGGTCATGGTTTACTCCTTGGGTTCTAACGAAGCGATCGCCTCTCCCCAATATAAGGTGGCAAAATATCTGAAATTCGAGATTGAAACTGAAATATTGCGCTAAAACAGGACACTAAAACATTAATGCAGGAATGTTAAATTAACATCCTTAATCAGTAATGCTAACACCCATATTTCTAGCTGTTCCTGCCACAATTTTCATGGCAGCATCAATATCATTCGCATTGAGATCGGGCATTTTTACTTCAGCAATTTTCCGCAATTGTTCGCGGCTAATAGAACCCACTTTTTCTTTATTGGGTTGACTCGCACCCTTTTCAATTCCCGCTTCTTTTTTAATTAAAACTGAAGCAGGAGGGGTTTTGAGAACGAAAGTGAAACTGCGATCTTCATAGACAGAGATTTCCACAGGAATAATCATTCCCACTTTATCCGCAGTTTTGGCATTGTATTCCTTACAAAATGCCATGATATTGACACCATGTTGACCCAAAGCGGGACCAACTGGTGGGGTAGCAGCAGCCTTTCCCGCAGGAAGTGCCAACTTAACCAATGCAACTACTTTTTTTGCCATTTTAGCTTTGTTTTTCGACCTGATTGAACTCCAATTCCACTGGCGTATCCCGTCCAAAAATTGAAAGAAGTGCTTTGAGTTTGCTCCGTTCGGGACTAACTTCAATCACTTCACCTTCAAAGTCTTTAAAGGGACCCGACAGAACCATTATTTTATCACCCACTGCCATATCAATTTTGACAACAGGTTCTTGTTCTTGGGTCTGTCTGAAAATGCGTTCGACTTCTGACGGACTCAGAGGGACGGGTTTAACGTGGCCTCTTCCTCTTCCATAGGGACGTTGTTTTTCCGCACCGACAAAATTAATCACGTTAGGTGTATTTTTAACGGCTTGCCATGCGTCATCATCTAAAATCATTTTGACGAGAACATAGCCAGGAAAAACCTTTTCTTCCCCATGAATTCGCGTGCCGTCTTTACGCACTTTAACCGTTGGGGTTTGGGGGATTTGAATTTGCAGAATGCGATCGGCCACGTCTAAAGTGTGGATGCGCTGTTCTAAGTTGGCCTTAACTCGTTTTTCACAACCCGAGGCAACTTGAACGGCATACCAACGCGCATTTTTAATCGTCGGAAAAGACTCTTCCTCTTGGAAGTCTTCATCGGTTTCTTCAAGATTTGTATCTTCGAGATTGTCCCTCGTCACATTCATTAGAACACCTTGCCACTTAACCACACAAATAAGTTATCGACAAAATAGATCGTCGTGGCAACCAATGTCACCATTAAAACTACAGCAGCAGATTCGCTAATTAATTGTTGTCGTGACGGCCAGACAACTTTAGAGAGTTCCTCTTTCGATTCTTGAAAAAATTTAACGGCGTTAAATTTTTCACCAGTATCTTTTCGAGGGACTGGGGCTGCTTTTTCCTTCTCGAGGGAAGGACTATTTTTGACGCTATCTTTTACATTTTGTCGATCGCCTTGATTTTGGGGTGCATTTTGAGCGCCATTTTGAGATTTATTTTTGTTGTTACTGGTGTCCTTTTTTGACGATTTTTTCTTGGCCACGGTGGATTTTCTCCCCATTTTGTTTGCAGATGGACAATGACTTGTCATCCCTATTGGGAAAGGACTTTTCGACCTGTTTAGCCAACAGGGGAAAGGCAATACATATAGGGTATATCTACTTTACCCTTTTAACGCGCCCTGGAGGACTTGAACCCCCGACATCGGGTTTTGGAGACCCGCGTTCTACCAACTGAACTAAGAGCGCTCGTGAACCTTCAGTTCATAGCTTGATTGATAGCAAATTAACCCAGTCAATCAATTTGAAGCATTCATTAGTTCAGTTTAACGTAAAAGGGGGAACACACGCCAGTATTTTGCCAAAAAATATTCTCTCTCCAATTATTCAAGGGCGCGATCGAAGCGTTGTTTAATCCGGGTAGCTTTACCGATGCGATCGCGCAGATAATAAAGTTTAGCGCGTCTGACTTTACCCCGTCGCAGGATTTTAATACTAACCACTCTAGGAGAATGGAGCAGAAAAACCCGCTCTACACCAACACCTTGAAAGATTTTACGCACGGTGATGGTTTCGCTAATTCCACCATTGCGTTTCGCAATTACAGTGCCTTCGTAGGGCTGTACCCTTTCTTTGCCGCCTTCTTGGATTTTAACTCCAATGCGAACGAGATCGCCCACGTGAATTGTGGGTAAGCTGTCTTTGAGGTGTTCTGCCTCAATTGAGCGAATCATTTCTTCCGCTTTCATAACCTTTAGCCCAAAAACTCACAGTCTTCTATAGTACCCCGCACGGAACAATTTTGGGAAGAGGGATGAGAAGATAATTGAGAATTGAGAATTAATAATTGAAATGTCTGATACAAAAAAACTAGAATCCTGCGTACAAAGTCTCGGATTGCAAAAAATTCAGCGACATTTGTTTCTCTGTGCGGATCAGACTAAACCGAAATGCTGTCGGAAAGAAGTCGGGTTAGAGTCTTGGGATTATCTGAAACGACGCTTGGGGGAACTGGGTTTAGACGAACCGGGAGGCGATCGCGAGACTTGTATTTTTCGCACGAAAACCAATTGCTTGCGAGTTTGCAGCGAGGGACCGATTTTGCTGGTTTATCCCGATGGTATTTGGTATCGGAATGCAACACCGGAAATTATCGAACGCATTATTCAAGAGCATTTAATCGGCGATCGCCCGGTTGAAGAGTATATTTTCTGTCAGCACCCCCTAACCGCTCTTTAGTCCCATGCTTTACCCACCAATCCTGAATCCCTATTATTAAGAAATATGACAAAAAGAGAACTCTGAGTCAAGGTAAACCCGCAATATTACTGATAAATCCACCGATCGGTTAATTTGCAGTTTTAATTTCCTTGCCTTACCATACTTATTCAAGTCAGAGAAAGAACGCGATCGCGTCCTTGACTTATCATCCCAACTCCCTCATAGTGTGAAACCGATGAATTGGCTTATTCGTTTATTCTCGCGTCAAGAATCCACCCAAAAAGAAACTGAGAATAGGTTTCAAGCCTTCATCCTAGAACCGATTCTCACCCCCAGCGCCCTCATTGATTTTGGTGGAGAAGACGCACCCGACCTCGCACTATTAGAGGGAGACAACCTCTCTTTCTTGGATGAGATTGACATATTAGAGGATGGAAACCCAGAGGATTTGCAAATACAGCCATTTCTCCCCCAAGAACCCTTCACATCAGGGACATTTGAAGTAGGCGCAACAGGAGAAATAGCGATCGACTTCCTATACGATGGCGGAAAATATAAAGGAGAACTCGCCATCTTCAGTCTAGAAGGAATGGAAGAATACGAACCAGGCTCCCCAGAATTCATCCAAGAAGCCGCCAACAGAGCCTTATCCGACACGGAATGGGGACATATCGTTATCTCAGACCGAGAAGAAGGAGCCAGATTTGCAGGAAACTTAGGAGAAGGAAACTTTAATCAGGGAGAATATCAAGGCGCAAAAACCTTTCAAATGAGAGCCGGAGATAAATTCGGAATCATGCTCGTCCCTAACGGAGAAGTCGAGCAAGTCTTTGAGAACCCCAACATCGGCGGCTCAAAAACCCCCCTATTTTCCCTGAGCACCGCCAATCCTAACGACTCACTACATTGGGGACAAATCGCCGACATCACCGGAGACGGACAAACCTTCGTCTTTGAAGACGTTCGTTTTGATAGCAACTGGTACGACAAAGACTATAACGATATCATCTTTCAAGTGAGAGGAGCCAGAGGAGAAGCCCCCGACATCGATGAAGTCATCGCCGATGGGAAAGACTGGCGAGACAGCGACCTAGGACAAGAAATCCTCGAATTTGCCGACATCGAAACCGACTTTATCCCCGTAGGCGAAGATACAGCTATCATCGAAATCATCAGCGATCGCCCAGACCTAACCGAAATCGTCATCGAAGCCGTCAACAACGCCGCCGACAACCTCGAAACCTTCAGCCAACAACCCGACTTCCTCGAAAGAGTACAATTTACCTTTGGCGAAGAAATCCAACTCGAAAACGTAACCGAAGCCGTAGCCAACATCATTAGCGGACAAGAATTCCCCAGACTCGAAATCCTCACCCAAAGCGAACTCGGAAGCGCCAACGCCGCTTATGGTATCGAAACGAACACCATTTATCTGTCCCAAGAAATCCTCGAAACCCACGCCGAGAACCCCCAAATCATCAGTAACATCATCCTCGAAGAACTGGGACACTACCTCGATGTCAAACTCGAAACCGATGATACCCCAGGAGACGAAGGCGCAATCTTCGCCCGCGTAGTACAAGGAATCGACCTCGACGACCCGCAACTACAAGCCTTGCAACAAGAAAGCGATCGCCTCACCCTCACCCTCAACGGCGAAACCATCACAGCCGAACTCAACGGCACCGGACTAAGAGGAGAATACTATAACAGAGAAGACTTCGGACAACCGCAAACCAGCCGCATCGACCCCAACCTCAACTTCCTCTGGGGACTCGGAACCCCAGCCTGGGGTAGCGTCGGAGCAGATCGCTTCTCCATACGCTGGACAGGATGGCTAGAAGCCCCCAGCAGCGAAACCTACGACCTCACCCTTGAAGCCAACGGACGCTCACGTATTTGGCTGCAAAACCCCGCCACAGGAGAATGGCACAAACTCCTCGACACCTGGAACCAAGGAGACCCCAGCACCACCACCCACAACATCACCATCCCCTTCCCCCTGCAACAAAGCACCCACTACCCCATCAAAATCGAATATCAAGACGATATCGGCGAAGCCAGCCTCAACCTAAAATGGGAAAGTCCCAGCCGTCCCCAGGAAACCATCCCCAGCACCTACCTACACCCAGGAGAACACCCCCTCCCCAACACCACACAAACCGGAACAGGACTCAAAGTCAAACATTATCACCACCCCGACTTCGGGCTACTCGGCGGAGAAAACAACCAAAATAGTCAAATCCTGCACGACTGGGGCAACCAAGGCAGCATTTGGAGCGTCACCCCCCCCGACGGACACTCCAGCATCTGGACAGGACGCATCGAAGCCCCCACATCAGAAACCTATCAATTCCACACCCATGCCGACGGACGCACCCGAGTCTGGATTAAAGACCAACAAGGAGAATGGCATAAAATCCTCGAAGGCTGGGAAGAAGATAACGGAGGTATTCGAGAACGCACCGGCACAGTCCCCTTTGAATTCAGCGCCGGAAACCAATACGAAATCAAAATCGAATATCAAGACGACACCGGAAACTCCAGCATCGAAACCCTCTGGGAAAGTCCCAGCCGTTCCCCCGAAGTCATCCCCACTCAATTCCTCTATGCCGACGACTTAAGTGAAGAACCCGGCGTGCAAGCACAAGGAACAGGACCCAAAGCCAATTATTATCTCCACCAAGACTTCTCCCAGAAGCGATTTACCTGGCAAGAAAACGAAGCCAACCGAGACTGGGGCGGGCATTCTCCCTCCTACCTAGGGCTTGCTGTATAAGCCTGAAAGCCATACCAGATAAGAGTTTCCAGCTTTTCTTCGCAAAAAAAGTCCAAGGTTTTTGCCCATAGCCACTCAAAACTCTTGCATTTTCGGGGAAAATTTCTGGCTGGATTGGCGATCGCAGCGATGAAACTACTACTGTGTATGCTGTATAGCCTCCAGAATTGCTATATAGGGCTTTCTCAGCAAGCCCTACCTAGATATGCCCCCAGATGGTTGGTCAGGAATCTGGACAGGACAAATCGAAGCCCCCAGCACAGACCTCTACAACATCTCCACCCGCGCCGATGGAAAAGTGAGATTTTGGTTGCGCGAACCGGGAGGAGAATGGCAGGAATTGATAGAAGACTGGGAAGAAGACCCCAATACATCCCAACTCAACACCAGTCCAGGAGTGTTTCTGGAAGCAGGAGTGAAATATGATTTCAAGGCAGAATTCCAAGAAGAAATCGGGGATGCAGATTTAGAATTGCTGTGGGAAAGTGGTTCAAGGACGCGAGAAGTGATTCCCACAAAGTATATCTATGGGATTGAACCGGAATATGCACCGGAAGTACAAGCAGCAGGGACGGGGGTAAATGCTCTCTATTTCAACAGCACAGAACCCAGTAGCACGGCTAATTTGGGAGGAACGCCTCAAGGGATTGATTTTGAATGGGATGGGGGGAATCCGGCTTATGGGTCTTTACCGAACGATAATTGGTCGGCACGGTTTACGGGCAAGTTGGAAGCACCTTATAGTGAGGATTTTACTTTAACGTCTCGTGCTAATGGGGGTTCGCGGGTTTGGGTTCGCGATCCCGATACAAATACTTGGTACAAGGTTATTGAGAATTGGAGTGATAGTAATAGCAGTGTGGATATTGCTGGGGAGATTCCTTTCCGTTTGCAAGCGGGTGTGAAGTATGATTTTCAGGTGGATTATAAGGATGAGGTGGGGGATGCTCAGTTGAAGTTGCTCTGGGAGAGTGATTCTCGGTCTTTAGGGGTGATTCCCCAGGAGTTTTTGTATCCGGAACAGTTGACGATTCCGGTGGGGGTAGAGGGTCAAGGGACGGGGTTAAAGGGAGATTATTTTAATAATGAGGATTTCACGGATTGGGTGACGAGTCGCACGGATGGGTCGGTGGATTTTGCTTGGGGAAGTGGTTCTCCGGATGAGGGGATGGATGCGGATACTTATAGTGCGCGGTGGACGGGGCAGATTGAGCCGCTTTACGATGAGAATTATACGTTTTATACCCAGAGTGATGATGGGGTGCGGTTGTGGGTGAATGGGGTGTTGGTTGTGGATAATTGGACGACTCACGGGGTGACGGAGAATGTCAGTCAACCTATTTCTCTGGAGGCGGGTCAGAAGTACGATATTAAGTTGGAGTATTTTGAGGATACTGGCGATGCGACGGCGAAACTGTTGTGGTCGAGTAATTCTCAGGTTAAGGAAACGATTCCTTCTTCTCAGTTGTATCCACCGAAGGAGCCGATTTTTGAGGCAACGTGGACGGGGACGATCTCTCCTCAATATGATGAGGTGTATACGTTTGAGGTGAATGCGGCGGAACCGGTGCGGGTTTGGATTGATGGGGTGTTGGCGATCGATGGGACGAATTTGCCGTTGGGGGAGGATGTTTCGGAGAGTGTTTCTCTCCCGTTAGATGCGGGTGGGTCTTATGAGATTGTGGTGGAGTATTTGGATAATGATGAGGAGATTGCGGGGGGATGGGTGAATCTCGATTGGAGTAGTCCTTCTCAGGAGAGTGTGTCTTTGCTTTGGGTTGATACTCCTTGGTTTGATTCGGCAGATAATCCCAATAATCCCGATCCGGGTACTTGTTGGTATGGAATTATTGATTGCGATTCTCCTTCTCCTTTACCACAATTACCTATTGATGGTGGTAGTGGATCGGGTGGGTATTGGCAAACTCATATTGCTCGGGTAGAGGAGCTTCGAGGGGAGTTGCTGGTGGAAGGAGATAATGATGATTTTGAGCTTCTATTTGCGGCTCCTACTGTTGGGGGTAATGTAGACCAACGGGAGGTTTCTGTGCAGGTGGAGGGTCCGTTGGCGGCGTTTCTGGAGAAGACGGGAGATTTGGATTTTGTCGAGCAGTCTTTTACTCTTAATCAGGGGGATAGTGATAAGCGTTTGGCGGGGGTTTTGAAGGCGATCGACCTTTCTGGGTTGGAGAAGGATCGCTTGTTTGGGTCGGTGGTGACGGTGAAGGAGAAGGTAACGTTTGGGAATGAGGAAACCCAGACTGTGGAGACTCCTTATGCGCTTTATCGTTGGTTGGATGTGGTTGGGGGTCGGGAGGCTTTTGAGGAGATGGGGGCTACGGTGGCGTTTCATGAGAAGCTAGATGATGAGTTGGGTAAGTTTGTCAAGATTAAAGAGGTTGACTTTTACTTGCCCGAATCGGTGAGTACGACGTTACAGACTGGCAGCGAAGATTTCCGGATACCCGAAGTGTTGCATGGAGAGGGGACGGTACAGTGGCGATTTATACCGGAGTTTCCGGTGGCGAAAGATTCGACCCAGGTGGAGACGGAGATTGCTTTAGGTCTTTCGGGTGTGGAAGGTCTGGAGATTGGCAAGTTGCTAACGCGAGGGAAGCCGCCGAAAAAAGTCGATTTAAGCGAAAATAAGTTGGTGGGAAATGATGATGATTCTTCGACGGCGATTCCTTTGGGGTTTGATTTTGATTTCTATGGTCAGACTTACGATAGTTTTTATCTCAATAATAATGGCACGGTGACGTTTGGAAAGCCTTTCTCAAAGTTCGATTCTCAGGGTTTTCCCAAGGATATTCCGATGATTGCTCCTTTTTGGGCTGATGTTGATACTCAAGACAGTGGGGAGGTTTCTGTTTCTCAGGGAGTTAGCGATCGCGGTAATTCTTACATTCAAGTTAATTGGCAAGATGTCAGTTATTTTGGCTCAAAAGATGATAAAACGAATAATTTCCAACTGTATTTAGAAAACGATCCAGAGGGAGATTGGATAATTTTGGGCTATGACGATATGCAATGGACGAGTGGGTTAAAATCAAATGGATTCAATGGATTAGGAGGGACAGGTGCTTTAATCGGTTTTAGTTCGGGAACAGGATCGAATATCAAATCTGTGAGTGTACCAACCACAGATGTAGAACTCTCGTTACTAGACAACACATCTTTCTTTTATGATTTGAGAACTGATGGAGATCCCGAATTGGTCGCAGAAGTTCCTTATCAAACAGCAATCAAGCCTCATCTTTTTAATGAAGATGATATCCGTAGTTGTATTATGGATATTCGTATACATTTTCAAGGAGCAATTGATGTGATAGATAATAATAGGGGAATTTATGATATATATAACAGCGATGAATTAAGATTGGAGTTGGAAAGAATACGTGATACTGCGATCGCCGATTGTTATCAACGCAAAAACGAGCCTCAAAATTATTTTGTTTTGAGCAGTCGCGAAATCAGTGTTGCTCGAGAAATCTTTCGAGATACTGTAGATTATAGTCTCATTAAAATTCGGAAAGTCAGCAATTTGAATTCTGCTGCGATGGTGCTAGGAAATACTATTCTTATCAATCCTAGTTCTACATATAATGGTAGTTCAATTTTTGCAATTGATGGAACAACTCTGACAGAAGCAGGCCGCGAACTTTTAATTCATGAAATGGCTCATGTTTGGCAGTATCAAAATGGAGGTTGGGGTTATGCTGTGAACAGTTTAATTGCTCAAGCGTATGCACAGGTAACAACGGGAAATAGAAACAATGCTTATAAATGGCGAGATGCTCACAATGCAGGAAATCCTTGGGAAGATTGGAACGCAGAACAACAAGCACGAGCTGTGGAGGATTACTACATACTTAAGCTAAAAATTGAAGATTCAACTGGGAATGCCACCAATCAAGATCATCAAGATTACAATACTTTACTCGGCTATATGGGAAGAGTTTGGACAAAAGATGGAGCCGCGACATTATGGTAAAACTTATTACTAATAGATTTTTATACTGGGGAATTATTTTAAGCTGTTTACTGAGTTTATCCAGTTGTCAGCCTTCACCACACTGCATCATTCCTATCGATAAACGCGCCAGTTCTTTTACAGTTCGTTTTGCTCTAGGAAAAAACTGCAATCGGCCTCCTATGCCTATTACTAGTGTGGAGTTCTATTCACGAGATAACTTAGGAAAAATCACGTATTTATGGCGTATTGCTTCTCCAGGCCAAGAATTAGTAGAACTTCAGTATGGAATATTACCAGAAAACTTCGATCAAGTTGATGCTAAACCCTTGATTCCAGATACTTACCTTGAAGTTGAAGTCGATAGTGTAGCTGGTGGGGGTTATTTAAAGGTCAGAGTAACAGAATGAGATTCTGACCAATCACACAAGGAGAGTTTGGACAAAAGATGGAGCCGCGACATTATGGTAAAACTTATTACTAATAAATTTTTCTACTGGGGAATTATTTTAAGCTGTTTACTAGGTTTATCCAGTTGTCACCCTCCACCACACTGTATTATTCCGATTGATACGCGAGCTAGTTCTTTTAAAGTTCGTTTTGCTCAAGGCAAAAACTGCAATCGGCCTCCTATGCGGATAAGTAGTGTGGAGTTTTATTCACGAGATAACTTAGGAAAAATCACGTATTTATGGCGTATTTCTTCTTTTCCAAGCCAAGAATTAGTAGAACTTCAGTATGGAATATTGCCAAAAAACTTCGGTCAAGTTGTTGCTAAACCCTTGATTCCAGATACTTATATTGAAGTTGAAGTTGATAGTGTAGCTGGCGATGGTTATTTGAAAATTATGATAACAGAATGATATTATGCTCAATCATATGGGTTGGACAGAAAGATATGCCGATTTTTATGATCGAGAAGCAGTTCAAAAAAGAGTTAATATTTATCAGCTTGATAGAGTCTTAAATGGTGATTGTTAATGTTTAAATAGGATGAATCATGAAATTAAAACTACGTTTTTTAGCAGTTATCTTTCTCTTAACTGTTCTCAATTCAGTCTCTTGCTCAATTATTTTTTATGTAACATTCGATCGTTTGTTATATCCTTATTACGATATTTCAGATCCAAGAATAAATACTATTGTTAGTGGTCAAACTTTATTGGGTTTTATTGTTTTTACTGCTGTTGGTATCATTATTTCAATCTTAACATCTTCAGTTTCATTATTCTTTTTTTTGAGAGAATATAGAGCAAATCAATTCCTAAAACGTATCAGCTTTGGATTTGCAATAATTTCAGTAGTAGCATTACTTTTTTTGAGTTTTCGCTTCATAGAACTCTTGTATATCAATATATTTTTGGGAGGAGATTGTATTTTTGAACAACATTGTCAAAGTATTGAGCGGTCATTAATGTTCGTATAGCTCTCCACAGGAAAATTGAAGAGAAGCGGAAGTGGGAGTGAGAGGATTTCCTCTTAAACAAACACTTTCTCTGTTCTGAAAAACCCCTAAAGAAGTGGCATCTTGAATTTGATTGTCATCTAAATTGATTATTCTGATATCAACTAATTGAGCTAAGGGACTGACATCTTGAATGCGATTGTCTTGCAACTCTAAAAACTGAAGTCGAGACATATTAGCCAAAAGAGAAACGTCTTCGATTTGGTTGTTACTGAGATCGAGACTGTCCAACTGTATGAGAGAAGCTAAGGGAGTTAAGTCACTAACTTGATTGTCAAGAAGACTAAGCCCCAGAAGATTGTTTAAAATCGATAGTTTAATATTGGCATCATAACAATCCTCCGTTCTTATGGATTTAAGTAATACTTCTACTGTATACCGAGTTTCTTCGGGCAAACTTTCCTTAGCCTCGCACCATTGCCGGAAACTCGTATAATTTAGGTTCGCGTGACTTGCAGCAATCCCCAATTGACTGCCGATCGCTCCGAGAATGAGAGCCAGTCCAATTTTCCAGTTTCTAAAGTTCGTTTTTTTCATTTTTCTAACGTTCTAACCTTTCTCATTCTATCAATTTTAGAAGGTAAAATTGTGGACTTGGAGTTGCTTGGGAAAGAGGAGCAAATTTTCTAATAGCTAAGATTTTTGCTATTCTGTATTTAGATTAACTTGAAGATTAGTAGATACAGTCAGAAAACTGAAGAGGTGCAGAGGTTAGATGCAAGGAATTTCCCTCCAAACAAAGACTAGCTATAGTTTTTAGATTTGCCAAAGGAGTCGCATCCTCAATCTGGTTATTTTCTAGATTGAGTTCTCGAAGATTAGAAAGGTTTGTTAAAGGACTGATATCGCGAATCAGATTATTATCTAAATCTAAAAAAAGCATTTGAGATAAGTTAGTTAAAGGAACTAAATTAATAATTTTATTTCTTGATAAGCTGAGAGATGTTAGTTGAGTAAGAGAGGCAAGAGGAGTTAAATCATTAATTTGATTATCTGTTACATAGAGTGTATAAAGAGAATTCAAGTTAGAGATGGGTTTCAAATCATCAATTTGATTATTATTTAGGTCGAGATCTGTAAGATTGTTCAGAGTTGAAAGAGGTGATAGCTCATTAATTTGATTATTGCTTAAGTCAAGATACTCAAAATTAATTAAGTTAGAAAGAGGAGTTAAATCACTAATTTTATTTGAACCTAAATTAACAATTGTCAATTCTTTTAATTTAGATAAGGGGGTCAAATCATTAATTTGGTTATAATGTAGCTCAATTTCGGTAAGAAAAATAAGATATTTGAGTGGTTCAATATTATCAATTTTATTACGAGACACATCTACTTTACTTAGTCTTGTTAGATATTGTAAAGAATTAATATTACTAATATTGTTACCGCTTAAGTTAAGTCTAGTAAGATTTACTAAATATCGCAAAGGACTAATATCAGTAATATTCTTACCACTCCATGATAATAAAGTCAGACGTGATACTCTCCAATCAGCTTCATCACAATCGTCTGTTTCTACTTTCTTTAGTAACAGTGCTACCGTATGGCGAGTTTCTTCTGGTAAACTCTCCTTTGCCAAACATAATTCTTTAAAACTCGTATAATTCGGGTTGGCTTGACTTGTAGCAATACTAAGTTGACTTCCCATGATTCCAAGGATAAGAGCAAGAAAGATTTTCCAGCCACTAGATTCAGGTTTCTTCATTTTTCTATTTTGCTATTGAGCTTTTCCTATTTTAGATCGGATTATTACAATAGAGAACAACAGCAATAGACAATATTAAAGAACTTGAACAACAGCGCATTGAGGCTTTTGCTAAAACTGATGTTAAGAATTGGTACAGAGGAGATGTTATTTTTGCTGGTTGGGCTGGAGGCTATGGAAATCGAGTTATCCTAAAATCTAAAGACCTTAAATTCAACTATAATGGGGGGAACAGGTGGAAACTATGGCACTCATGTGGATTTTCGTCTTTGGACAGAGATTAATGGAAATATGGCGATCGCCAGAATTAGGCTCTCTACTTTGGTATGCTGGAGCAGGTTGTTAGTTTTGAATATCGTTCTGATGTGAAGATCGCCCTTCCTCTAATTTTTGGGCTAAAGCACGATATCCCTTCACATTCAAATGTCCAATCTCATCAATACACCATCCTTCTTTTTCGCAACGATCTATTGTTTCAAAACCTGCTATTCTCGAGGGATGTTGTTCTTGCAAGTAATGATAAGTCGGCGGTAGATTGAGCCAATCCGGTAATTTTTTCTGTAGTGCTAATAATAAATGTGGGACTAAAATTACATTGGGATAAGTATTAAGAATCCAATTCACCATTTCCAAATAATTGCTTAACAATAGTTCTCGATCTTGTTGGTTAATGGTTTGATAATACTTGGCTTTATAACAATATCTCTGCCAGATAGCATAAGTCCAAAACCGCTTTTCAGGAGGATAATGCAAGCAAGAACGCAAGCGATCGAGAATGCGAATATTATTGAGTTCCGATGAACAACACCAATAGATAATCTCCGTGCGAGGACTGAGAAAATCGAGATATCGCTTCAACCATATCTCATTGACTGGACATCCCGATACGGACCAACAGAAATATTGGCTAAAGGCGGAAAGTTCGGGAATATTGGCATTGCTATCGCCAATCAAAGCGTAACGATGTTGTTGAGGATCGAAGGAATAAAATTTCTGAGAAAACTCAAAATTCTCTCTAGCGTGCTTCCACCAATGTTCACCTTTACGAATAATACGTTTTTCCCAAGAATGACCGAGCATATTCCAGTATTATATTATTTAGTATTATCAAGCTAAATAATCATAGCAAAAATTCAATTCCAACCCACACGATCGCATCATGCCGCTCAAAAACTACCTTCCTAACTTCAAATTTGGCACCGCCGTCAACCACAAAATCCTCCTTGACGAAACATCCCCTCTCCATACCATTCTCCCTCGCGAATTCGACTTTCTTGTTCCCGAATGGGAGATGAAATTCTATTCTATTCGCCATTCTCCCCAGGATTACGACTTTGCCAAAGCCGATCGCCTTGCCGAATTTGCCCGTACTCACAATCTGACCTTGCGCGGACATTGCCTCTGCTGGCATTTAAGTAGTGCTTCTTGGTTACGAAAACTCACAAAGCTGGAACTTGAAAACGTCCTGCGAGATTACATTTTCACCACCGTCGATCGCTATAAAGATGTCTGCACTGCTTGGGATGTGGTCAACGAAGCGATCGCCGACAATGGCAAAATTCGCAAATCTATCTGGAGTCAGATCGAAAATTTTATCCCCAAATGCTTTCAATGGGCGCACGAAGCCGATCGCCATGCTCATCTCATTTACCTCGATTATCGCCTCCACACCCCGACGCGATGGAAAGCGATCGCGCAAATGGTTAAAGAAATGAAAGAGAATAGCATCCCCATTCACGGTGTGGGTTTGCAGGTGCATAACGAAGTTTTTAGAACCCTAGGGATTGCCAAATGGAGACTTCCCAACCTAATCCGACAACTGCAAAGCCTCGGGGTTGCGGTTCACATTAGCGAAGTTTCTATTCCTATTTATCCTCCCGCCCAAAACCTACCCTTACAAGCAAAGTACGCCTTACAAGGGAAAGCCTATGCTAAAGTTCTTGATGTGGCTCTCACTTCTGGCTGTAAAAGTTTTAATCTTTGGGGGTTGAGCGATTGCCATGCCTTTTACAAACCCCCAGAGGGCGATCGCAACTCCACCCCTTGTACCTTTGACCGAGAATTGCAGCCCAAACCCGCTTATTTTGCCCTGGAAACGGTGCTTAAGCGTTATTGTTACAGTACAGTGCAACTCGTGCAGTAGTTAGAGAATTAACGGATGACAAAAAAACGATTCGATTGTAAATTCTTTGTAATGTCTTATTTTCACTCATTTAATGTGTTAGTCCTATAATATAAACGATTCAAGCAATTATGCGAACCGCACTGGATAAAGTACATTGAAACTGAAGAACCGTACACCTCAAAAGCGTTGTTTAATGCTATGAAAGAAACCCCTCAAAAAGAGAACAAAAAACTACTGTTGGTGGATGACGATCCCAATTTAATTCTTTTAGTTAAGGATTATCTGGAATGGAAAGGCTATGAAGTCATCGCTGCCGAAAATGGTCAAGAAGCCTTAGAAATTCTGGAAACGAACACTCCCGACATGATTATCTGTGATGTCATGATGCCAGAAATGGACGGTTATACGTTTGTGGAAAAGGTGAAAGAAAATGCCAAACTCAATTGGATTCCTTTTCTTTTTCTCTCTGCTAAAGGACAAAGTAGCGATCGCGTCAAGGGCCTAAGTAAAGGAGCCGATATCTACATGGTCAAACCCTTTGAACCAGAAGAATTGGTGGCTCAGGTCAAATCATCTCTCAGTCAAGTCGATCGCTACCGAGATATTTCTAAAAAAGGCATTGATATGACGATGACTCTTCATGTTCCCGAAGGAGTCGAACTCACAGACAGAGAAATGAATGTTGTGCAGTTAGTTGCCCAAGGCATGAAAAATAAGGATATTGCTGACCAACTCAACGTTAGTCAGCGAACCGTTGAAAGTCATGTTTCTAATATGTTACACAAAACCCAACTCAAAAATCGCACGGAGTTAGCGCGATGGGCGATCGAAAGCAATCAAGCCTGACAAACTCAGTGCATCGCTATCAACTATCAACTATCAACTAACTTCCCCGCTATCAACTATCAACTAACTTCCCCGCTATCAACTATCAACTATCAACTATCAACTACTTACCTATCAACTATCAACTATTAACAGGGTGTTGTCCGTAAAAGGGGAGTGCTTGGGACCAATGGGGGCGATCGCCTTGTTTCCAGGCAAGGGCAGCTAATTCTAAAATGCTGTTGGCAGTTTGCCCTAAATCTAACGGGACTTGAAGGAGAATTGCGGAAGAGTCTAAATCTTGTTGTTTTTTCTGCCACTGTTCCAAAGTCATAACCCCATCGGGCAGAATTGTCTCGAACCCATCTCGATCGGAGATAAATTGATAAATTGCACTAAAAATTGCTTCGCGTTTGCCAGGATATTCAACCATAATACGATCGCCTGGCTGAAATAACTCCTTTTGCGACCAAGCAAACCCCGCTAGAGAAGAAATAGCAAATAAAGGGCGATCGAGTTGCTGGGCGAGGGTACGTGCCGTTACTAGCCCAATACGGGTACTGGTAAAGCTGCCAGGACCCTTAGCGACGGCGAGAAAAGCCAGATCCGCCCATGTTTGGGGTTGAATAAAGTCTGCTAGATGGGAATGCAAGTGAGTAGATAACTCTCGCTGTAGGTTCCAAAGGCGATCGCGCGAATCTCCCGAAAAATTATCGATCGCCAATCCCAATTGAGAACTGGTGGTATGCAGCGCGAGAGCGTAAGTTTGAGGAGAATCGAAGAGCATCAGGGAGTGAGGAGTAGGAGATAGAGAGTCGGGAACAACTGAAAACGGATAACGGATAACGGATAACTGTTAAAATGTCGCCTATCTCAAAGTTTAAAGGGAATTGGCAACCTGTAACGGGCAAACGCGATCGCAGCGTATATTTTTGCCGATCGTCCCCTTATTCTCATTCCCTTGCCTCTCAAGGCAAACATGGCGATCGCGCAAAACAAGATTCAATTACAAAGAAGGAGAAAATTTTGGTAGCAACTACATCTTTGAATACCAGTAAATCCGAAGAGATTTTTACGGCTGCTCAAAAATTGATGCCTGGAGGAGTCAGTTCTCCCGTGAGAGCATTTAAGTCCGTTGGCGGCCAACCCATCGTCTTCGATCGCGTCAACGGCTCCCAAATTTGGGATATTGATGGCAACCAATATACTGATTATGTCGGCACTTGGGGTCCCGCTATTTGCGGTCATGCCCATCCTGACGTGATTAAAGCATTAAAAGCTGCCTTAGACAAAGGAACCAGTTTTGGCGCTCCTTGCACCCTAGAAAATATCCTAGCGGAAATGGTCATTGATGCTGTTCCCAGCATTGATATGGTTCGTTTTGTCAATTCAGGTACAGAAGCCTGTATGTCCGTGTTGCGCTTGATGCGAGCCTTTACCGGACGCAATAAAGTGATTAAGTTTGAAGGCTGCTATCACGGTCACGCCGATATGTTCTTGGTTAAAGCAGGCTCCGGGGTGGCAACATTAGGTTTACCGGATTCTCCTGGAGTTCCCAAAACAACCGCCAGCGATACCCTCAACGCTCCCTACAATGATTTAGAAGCCGTTAAAAAGCTATTTGCAGACAATCCCGAGGAAATAGCTGGTGTTATTCTCGAGCCTGTGGTGGGCAATTCTGGCTTTATTCCTCCCGATGCCGGATTTTTGGAAGGATTGCGCGTGATTACGCAAGAAAATGGCGCATTATTAATGTTTGATGAGGTCATGACAGGATTTCGCATCGCTTACGGTGGCGCACAAGAGAAGTTTGGCGTAACTCCCGATCTGACAACTTTAGGGAAAGTGATTGGTGGGGGTCTTCCCGTTGGAGCTTATGGTGGTCGTAAGGATATTATGGCAATGGTTGCTCCTGCTGGTCCCATGTATCAAGCGGGAACACTTTCTGGGAACCCTTTAGCGATGACTGCGGGGATCGAAACTTTGAAATTATTGCAAAAACCTGGTAGTTACGAACATCTCGATCGCGTCACCAAAAAATTAATTACAGGTTTGCAAAAAATTGCTAAAGAGACGGGTCACGCAACTTCTGGCGGTCATATTAGTGGAATGTTTGGCCTCTTTTTCGGGGGAGATCCTGTCCACAATTACGATGATGCCAAAAAGTCGGATCTGGCGAAATTTGCTCGCTATCATCGTGGGATGTTGGAACAGGGAATTTATCTTGCTCCTTCTCAATTTGAAGCGGGATTTACTTCTTTAGCTCATACTGATGAAGACATCGATAAAACCTTAGAAGCAGCCCAGAAAGTAATGGCAGATTTGTAAAGACTAGCTTGCGAAGAGTTAAGTACAAAAGATGGGGGTTGGGTTGACCATCCTCATCTTTTTTTGTTACAATTCTCGTAGTTCATATTGTGAAATGATGCAGGTTTCAGAAATATCTACTTCAACACTTTACGATCGCGATTTTCAGTTATGGTTGCAGGAAACTATTCGACAATTAAAAACTAATGAATGGAACGCACTCGATCGCCATAATTTAATTGAAGAATTAGCAAGCATGGGACGTTCTGAAAAACGAGAACTAAAAAGTCGTTTAATTGTTTTGTTGGTTCATTTACTGAAATGTAAATATCAAGAAGACAAACGTTCAAAAAGTTGGTTGAGTACAATTCGCGAACAACGTCGCCAAATTACTTTTCTTTTAACTGATAGTCCCAGTCTTAAACCACTCTATTTAGAGATATTGAGAGAATGTTATGATTATGCACGCGAAGATGCAGCAGAGGAAACAGGATTGGCGATCGAAATATTTCCTCATAAATTTCCTTTTACCTCTGAAGAAGTTTTAAATTCTGATTTTTTATCCCAAGGAGAAAAGTAATGAACAAAAAAAATATTGTTTCATTTTTAATCAAATTTACTTTAGCAATGCTGACTATTGCGATCGCCATTGGTTTGAGGGTACATTCTTCTCCAACCCATGACTCTTCTCTCCTCTACACTCCTACAAATTCTGCTCTTACCTACACTCCTATCTCTTCCTCTCCTAATTTGTATGCTGCGGGAGGTTGTCCTAGCATTGACTGTACTAATTTAGCTTTCCGGCATATCCGCGATCGCCATTGTAATGCCAGTTGTGTTAATGACAATAAGAGTATTTTTATTCCTAGTTATTGTGGCAGTGAAGCTAATATGCGAAAGTTTTGTAATGCAATTAAAAACTCTAATACTTGCGTTGAAAAACATCAAAATAATGGTCGCATCAAAGCTGTAGCGACTCTCAACGGTAATATAGGAACAAGCAGAAATAATAGTTGTAATCTAACAAGAACCGGAAGTGTTATCTACGACACTAACGGCAATATCGTTGTTACTCAGTTCCCTGGTCAATAAATTAAAAAAGAGGAAGAATGCGGGATATTTACATTTGCGATCTGCAAGGCAACCTTCTCAAAGAATTAGGGTATTGTGGACTACCAGAACAAATTTGGCTGGCTACATATCAATATATTACAGAACAACATCAACACGAATTTCAAATTCTAGCACAACTTTGGCAATATTACTATGGCCAAGAAGGTGATGCTCTTTTATCTCCGATTGAAGTGGCTCTTTTATTAAAAGATATTGAGTATCTCAAATCACTTTTAAAAGATATTAAAGTTACGGAAATTGAAGCTGAACAAATAGAAATTCAGGAGATTCAGAAATTCTTTGAGGATTTATTGAATTTATGTCAAAAGGCACAAAATAGCGATCGCGCATTAAAATTTGTGGCGGATTAGTCAAAATCTTTTCCTAACTTTTATAATCCTGAAGTGAGTATCACTAATAGTTCTAAAGAGATTCTAGAGATTTTTTGTTGCCAAAACTTAAATAAATCTTAAATTTTGGCAACAAAAAAGCCATCGGGTGTACAATACTATCTTTCCCATCTTTATTTAGTGATCGATCCTGTCTCCCTGATAGATAACAATAGCTTGAGGAAATTTTCCCTGAGTATCGGGAATAAAAATTGAAAATTTACGCTATTATCGAAGAATTAGAATACAGCGATCGCCCCCGCGACATAAAATATTTAGATTCTTCTTATTATCTTATTATCAAAGATGCTCCAAATGCAGGACACGATGACCACTGACACTGTTCGCCTTCGCTCTGACTTTATCAATACCAAGGTAATCGCCAACAACAACGCTAGACTTGTGGGTGTTGTCAAAACCCTTTTAGTGGATATCGATCGCCGGGAAGTGGTTGCACTTGGACTACGAGATAATATTCTCTCTGTGACGGGAATGCCCAAATATATGTATTTAACGACGGTGGAAAGAACCGGAGATGTCATCCTTGTTCCCGATGAAGACGTAATTGAAGATGTTGATGTTGAAGCCTACAGCAAGTTAGTGAATTGTGAGGTCATCACCGAATCTGGAGAACTCCTCGGTAGAGTGCGGGATTTTCAATTTAACTTAGAAGACGGTCAGCTTGTTTCCCTTATTATTGCTTCTTTAGGTTTGCCGCAAATTCCCGAACAGATTCTCAGCACCTACGAACTCCCCGTAGAAGATATCATCAGTAGCGGTCCCAATCGCATTATTGTCTTTGAAGGCTCAGAAGACCATCTTGTTCAGATTTCTGTGGGTATTTTAGAACGATTGGGTATTGGCAGTCCACCTTGGGAACGAGATGAGGAGGATATCTATTCGACTCCGGTGGTTCGTTCGGACAATCAATTACCTACTGGTATTCCCGTAAATCCTCCCCCAAAACGCCGAGAACAGGCAGAAACAGCATGGGATGAGGATGAATGGGAAGAATCACAACCGAGAACCCTACCGCGTCGTCAAGCAAGGGCTATGCCGATCCCTGAATACCAGGAAGATCCTTACGATCGCCCTTACGATCGCGAGGAGGAAGAGTCTAACTGGGATGATGCCCCTCGGGAGACTTACGAACAACGTGCTTATGTGGAACCAGAACGGGAATATAAGTACGATGATGATGTTAAACGAGATGTTTGGGATGATGATGTAGACTCTAATGAATATAAGCCGCAAAAACTCAATATTCCGGAAAAACCCAAGATGCCAGAATACGAGGATAACTATTAGGTTTCTCAATTTCAATTATGCAGGCAGGTTAAATTTAACCTCCCTGCATAGTTTTTGTGTTGTTGTTGGGTATTTTTGTTAGCTGAATGAGATATTTTAGAGGCTGCGATCGCGCCTGAGAATAACTACAATAGGCTGGAATTCATGCACTCCTGCTGGTGGTAAATTGTTTTCTATTTCCACCTTGATCAGGTTAGCAAGAATGCCATTTACTCTTTGCTGCTGGAGATTTTCCCTCTCATCAAAATATTGCAAAATTTCGTAAGTTTTTTGTTTTTTCTCGCGTTTCTTTTTAATATCTAAGATCATTTTTTCTTTACGCTGGACTGTAATTGATGGTTCTTTTTTATTAACCCAATAAGCGCGATAACCGTAATTTTTTTCACTTTTAGAAATTCTCAGTCTAGGTAAACTGGGAATACAAAGAAAATGATCGTTGTTCTGTTCTTTAACTTGAAAATATCCCCAAGTTCTTTCCTTGCGCTGTAACAGATTCAGTAATGCACTTTCTAGCAAAGGGAAGGGAGAATCTTGCTCAAATTGTACCGGAGGAGATGCCATGTTAAAAATTGATGATAGATAATGGGTAAGCTAAGAAAAGAGGAAAAATAGAGTCTTTATAATATCAAACCAGTAAATAAGAAAATTATTTTCCTTTTAACCATTGACAAATGGGTACAACTAGGAAATAACTCAAACTTAAAGAAAGGGCGATCGCCATACCCATTAAAACAAAAACTCCCGTGGTTAAAAAGAAATAAGAAAAAGATAAAACTTCAGGAATAGTTTGCAGGGAAATATTACACCATTCTAATAACCCTAAAAAAAATACTCCCGTGCCGAAAACACTGGCGATCACATGGATGATAACATAATCAGATAATCCCAGACCCAAGGTTAAGAGTGCGACACTAATGCCTAAAAATCCTAACAATTGCCCTTGCAAAGAATCGGGAAAACCCAACCAAAATAACCAGCCGATCGCATAACTCAAAAATCCTCCAATCCCGGCAAAAAAAGGATGGCTACGCTGTCGGTAACTTTTCGGTTCTGCGAGTCCCCAAGCTGTCCCCAACCCTGCGATCGCCACCACTAACATTTCTGGTTCAACTTTAATAGTAACATCGAGAGCAAGTTGCGCGATAAAATGGTTCATTCCGTTGGTAAATTCATCTCCCCAAATTGTATAAGTGATGAGACTTTGACCCAACAAAACCCCTACAATTGCCCCCATTCCTCCCCATGCCATTTCTCGCAGGGTTTCCAGACAAGCAAAACTCACTTTTCTGTAGGCGATCGCACTAATGCGTCGAGTTCCCCTGACGGTTTTAGCGATCGCCAAACCCAAAGGAAGGAAAGGCTGTTTTATTTTTGGCCAAGTTTGTGTTAGTTTAGCAAAGGGATTACGTCGCGATCGCAGGGTCGTTAACCGCGCTAATTCTCGCTTTACCGACCGAGCGCTTTGAAGGCGGCGATCGGCGGTAGGATGGGTCATATTATCGAGTAATGTGGCTAAACGAGGATTGACTTTAGCATAATTGCGCCATTGTAATTGCCCTGTTTCGATATCTTCCATCTCTACCGGATAGCGTCCCGTGAGAAGATGAATAATAGTACGTCCTAAAGCATAAATGTCTGCCGTAGGTTCTGAACCTCCACCGGACATTTGTTCGGGAGGACTATAGCCCGAAGAAAATAGCCTGGTAGAACTGGGATTAGGATCGATAGATTTTGCCCCACCAAAATCGATTAAAACCAGTTGCGTTTCTCCAAAAGTGCCGCGATCGGTACGCAACATTAAATTAGACGGTTTGATATCGCGATGGACGATTTTCCGTTTATGCAAAACATTAAGAATTGTCGCGACTTGCCATAACCACTCGCAGGCCAAAACTTCCGGACATCCTTGAGGGTAGCGTTCTGCGAGAATTTCCTCAAGATTTTTGCCGATAATTTTCTCCATCACTAAACAATGAATTTCGCGATCAGGGGTTTTTACGGTGAAAGAACTATGGCGATCGGCAACTTTAGGAACCCCTGGATGATGTAAACTTCGCAGAACAATCGCTTCTTGAACAAACAATTGTTCGGCTTTTTCGCTAGAGGTTGTTAAAACTTTTAAGACTTTTTCTTGACGGGTTTCTAAATCCCAAATGGTATAAATAGCAGAAAATCCTCCAGATCCCAATTTTTGCAGGGGAATATAGCGTTGCTGGAGGTATAAGGCTGTTCCACAGCGCTGACAGAATTTATGATGTCCAGGTTGTGGATAGGGTGCAGAACAGCCAGGATTGATGCAATGAGTAGCTGCCGATGGCGACATGGTATTTTGTTGTTATTGCGATCGCGACAAGGTTAAATTATGAACTAAATTATGAACGATCGCGAGGGGAAATTGGCGATCGCGTCTCCTAAATGCTTCTATTCAGAAGATTAAAGATGGTGAATGCAAACATTTCCCCATTTTTGGTTAAGATATTCAGCAACCAAACGCCGATGACAAAAATGGGGTTGGGCTTCACTACACAATAAACAACTTTCATTGAGCAATTCCGCAGAAACTTTTTTCTCGATTTTTCTTTCTTCCATTAACGTTAAAAACTTTTTCTCGTAAGTTTTCCAGTCTCCCTTTTGTTTTTTATAAGGGTCTAAAATATCCTTCGTGGGAGCAAGATCGAGTAAATGACAATATTCAATATTGCCAATAACATTTAAAAAATATTCCAAGTCTTTTCTTTTAGCAAAACCTGCCAATTGCGAGACATTATTTAACCTTGTATCGATGATACGCTTAACCCCCGATCGCCTTAATAATTCAAAAAACTCTCGGGCGCTTTTTTTCGTAAAACCAATTGTAAATAAATTAATCCCTTGGGAATTAGCTTGACTCATTTTTCTTGTTTCTCCATAAAAGCAATGCGATCGCTTTGCTTTTGATATGCCTGTAACAAACAATTTTCGCGAGAGGGAGGTGCTTCCATCAGATCAAATAAAGATAGCTGCTGAGGTTGTCCTTTTGCAGTTTGAAAGCCATGTAAAACGAGTAAACGGTTCTCAATACTTTCTTGAGATTCAAGTTGTCCATCGCTCAAAATATGATTTATAATTATATCATAATTTTGCAACTTTCGACAAACTAAAATAGTTCTATGGCAAGTCAAGGGATCTTTTTCCGCACACATTAAAGCAATACGATAAGATTCTAATCCTTTGATAATCCGTTGAATTCCTGCGTGAAATAAAGGGGTTGCTGCAATGCGATCGTGAATAGCTTTTCCCCCAATATAACAGCTTAAATCCGTTGGCCTCGCCCCTAATTCTCGACCGAGGAAAACATAAGGAATTTCTACTGTTTCTAGAGCCTCTTGTAATGATGGCTTATTAAAATGAGGTAAATAACGACTGTAAGGATGCGATCGCACATCAGCCAAAGCCGTTATCTCATGTTTTTGCAAGAGTTCCAGAAAAACTTCAAGACTTAAATTAGAATGACCTATGGTAAAAAGTGGGTTTTTCATCATCCTGATTCGATCTATCCCGATGAATCTTCATTATAACTTAACTCAGCTAAATCTATTTCATTTAATTTAGACTTAGGCAGAAAAACACCTTTTAAATCTGCCCCTTTCCAGTTAATTCCCTGTAACTTAGCTTCCCGTAAATTGACCCGAAATAGAACAGCATCGCTGAAGTCTGCATTCGTTAAATTAGCATCCTCTAAATCCACACCCATTAATTCTGTTTTGCGTAAATTAACCCCATCTAAATTGACCCGGCGAAAATAAGATCGGGTTAGATCGCTCCCCCGTAGATCGGCAAAACTCAGATCGCAATCGAGTAACTTTGCACCTGTTAGATCTGCACCTCGCAGATCGACTCCTTGCAAACAAACACCGTCTAATTCTATTCTGGTTAGGTCAGCACCTCGCAGATCGGCTAAAGCCAAATTAGAGCTTTGTATTGTTGTCCCCGTTAAATCTGCCTTCCTTAAATCTGCTCGCATCAGATTAACATTTTTGAGCATTGCTTTTCGCAAAATAGAGCGACTGAGATCCACTTGACTGAAATTAACATCATTTAAAACTGCTCCACCGAGATCGACACCAATCAGATCCGCTTCTTGTAAATTAACCCCAGTTAAAATAATCTCTTTCAGAGAAACATGGGGGGCAATTAAATAGGCACCCAAATCAGAAAGTTCAATAAGATTAGAACAGATTGTTTGATGATTATAAACCGCTTTATTTAAGAGAGTTCCGTTCAAATTTGCACCACTTAAATCTGCACCACTTAAATTTGTACCCCCTAAATTTGCACCCCCTAAATTCGTACTAATTAAAAGCGCACGAATTAAATTTGTTCGTCGCAGATCGGCATTTTTCAGATCGGCATGACTCAAATTAGCATAGCTTAAATCTATCCCTTGTAAAGAGACTCCCGGTGCTAATAAATGCGCCGCCAATTTTTGCAGATTAATCCCTTCTGGAAAGATAGTTCGATTGCTATAAAGCGCTCCTTTAAAACTCACATTATTTAATTGTACACCTCGCAAATCCGCACCGCTTAAATTAGCCCCCACTAAATTAGCTTGGTCTAAATTAGCCCCCACTAAATTAGCCCCCACTAAATTAGCAGCAGAAAGATTAGCTCGCGTAAACTCAGTCCCCACTAGATTAGCTTCACTCAGATTTGCTTCTCTTAAATTGGCATCAGTTAAGTTGGCTAAATTAAGAACTCCTCGGGTTAAATTACATCGGGTTAAATTGGCACCTTGGAGATTAGCTTCAATTAAATCTGCATAACTGAGCATGGCTTCACTCAGGTCTGTTTTCGTTAAATTTGCGCCACGAATATTAGCTCCTTTTAACTCAGCCCCGGCTAAATTTTTGCCACTCAGATTTTGATTTCTTAAGTCTAAACGGTTGAGAAAATCACCTATATTCATGCGATCGCATTTTTCATCCTGTTTTCATCGCAATATTAAGAAAATCGATTGCAACAAACCAATGAGAAAACCCAAAAACCCTCCTAAATTAACGATCGCCTGTAGTTCGCTTTTGACAATACCCTGAATAGTAGTCTCCAGTTGTGCCGGAGAAGTTGCGTTAATACGATTAACAATCACGCGATCGATCGCTAAAATCGGAATAGCCTGAGCCACTAATTTTTCTAAATCTCGCTCTAAATAACGTTCCAGAATCAAAGCAAGTTCCCAACTTATCGTTTCAAGGGAAGTATTAAGCACCTCAGAATTACGCAGTCGCTTAATTAAAATAACCGCCAGTTTATCCCAATCAATGGAACTCCCCAACCCTTGAATGAGGGTGCTACCTTTATCTTGAATATAAATCCGAACGGTTTCTCGGGTAGTTTTGCGAAGTTGTCGGACTGTGGAGAGAGGAAGATTTTGCAGGGAAAGATTTTGCAACCAAAGACGAATGCGATCGCGAATTTCTAAAGATAAAACTAATTCTTTCAGTCGTGCATTGGCAATTTCTTTTTCATCTAAGCAGAAAGTTCGCAAGCGAGCAAGGGAATTTTTGATCCCGAATAAATTGGCTACTACCCAAGTTGTACCGCTTGTTTTTTCCCGAAATCCTTCATCGATAATGGCAATATTGCGATCGGTGAGAAAGTCTACTATCGCCTGTCGCAGGAGATCGGGGGGGAGAACGACTTGTAATATCCAATCGGCAAATTGACGCGCTTGAGGGTCGCTGAGGCGAAAATCCAAGAGGACGCGATCGAAGATATGATTGATTTGATCTTCGAGAAAGTCTTCTCTTCTAGCAAAAACTTGAATCAATCGCGGTAGAGAATTACTAAATAAATCTCGTAAAACTTCCGCTAGAATTTTGGCGGTTTTCTGTTCTTTATCTTCCTGAATTTGCTCGATCGCCAAACGCAGCAGCCATAATAGGGAGCCTTGGACGCGATCGGGGGTCAACAGTCGTTTAGTTAATTTTTGTAGCTCTTCTGGGGTCAGCAACGACCCCATAATCGTATCAGAAATACGCCCAGCAAGGCGTTCTTGGTTGCGAGGAATTAAACCTGGAGTAAAGGGAAGACGACGCTTGCCGAAATAAATAGGTTTATAAGGACGAAATAACATTTGAATGGCTAAATCATTGGTGAAATAGCCTATAATTCCCCCTGCTACGGGAGGGATAATCAGAATCCATAAATCGGTCATTTAATAGTTGATAGTTGATAGTTGATAGTTGATAGCGGGGAGTTAGAGTTGATAGTTGATAGTTGAGAGTTGAGAGTTGAGAGTTGATAGTTGATAGTTGAGAGTTGATAGTTGATAGTTGATAGTTGAGAGTTGATAGTTGATAGCGGGGAGTTAGAGTTGATAGTTGATAGTTGATAGTTGATAGTTGATAGTTGATAGTTGATAGTTGATAGCGGGGAGTGAGAATTTTTCTATTTTTCTAACACCAAAACTCCCATCATGCCCCCCATTATGGGATAGTGGATCGCTGTTTTAAATCCGGCTGCTTTCCCTAGTTTAACTTGTTCCGTGCCGAGGGGAAAACGTTCTAAGCTGGGAAAAATGTACTCATAATCGGCTTTGAGGGCAAATTTTTCGGCGGTGGGAACGACGATATTATCAAGATACCATTGTTGAAAGTCTTGCATGAGGGGAAGTGCAGGACGGTGAAAATCTAAAATAGCAACTTTTGCCCTCGGCTTAAGCACTCGGTGTAATTCTGCTAGACTCCTGGGAATATCGGGGACATTTCGCAACCCATACCCCATTGTGCCACAGTCGAAATGATTTTCGGGAAAAGGGAGATCGATCGCATTGCCTTCTACCCAATTAATCGGGGGAGAGGGTATCATTTGACTGGCTTTTTGCCAGGCGATCGCCAGTTGTTGCGAGGAAAAGTCTAAACCGACAACTTGTCCTTCTTTTCCCACTTGTTTAGCTAATAAAAATGCTAAGTCCCCACTCCCGCAACAAACATCTAAGGCGCGATCGCCTGGTTGGGGATTTGCCCATTTTACTGTCATTTGCTTCCAGACTCGATGTAACCCCCAACTTAAATTTTGGTTGAGGCGATCGTACACTGGAGCAATGCGATCGAATAGCGCTTGAATATCAGAATCTGTCATGGGTAGGGTTTGCAAACAAGTTTAGAGGACAACTGCCGGAAAGAATGATAATTTTTGGGTCTAAAGTCCAACAACGAACTGCGATCGCGTAAAAATTTCTTAAGATTGATGGTATAACTATGCCAAAGTTTTTGCAAGTCAAAAAAATCAAGCTAAAATACTGATAAACCCCAAGCAATCTCGATGACTTCAACCAACTATCAACTTCCTTTAAATTTTGAGCAGGTTTTAACCTTGGTCAAGCAGTTGCCATATCCAGAAAAACTGCAATTAAGCCAAGAACTAGAGAAAGAAGTCTTAGACAGTAAATTAACAGCCATTTTAGAATCATTGAAAACTGATGAACTGTCCTTAGAAACTATCTCTGAAGAAGTAGAAGCAGTAAGAAGCGAAATTTATGCCAGACAATCAGCCCATTAAGGTTATTATAGATACAAACCTTTGGATTAGTTTCTTGATTGGGAAAAAAGTCACTAATCTCAAAGAACTGATCGTTAACCAAACAATACAAATTATCTTATGCGAGCAAATTAGAGAAGAAATCAATTTGGTGACACAAAGACCAAAACTCCAAAAATATTTTTCTGTAGCAAAAGTTAAAGAATTGATTGATTTGTTGAATATTGTAGGTTTATCGATAGAAATTGTTTCAGAAGTTTCTCTTTGTCGAGATGCTAAAGATAATTTTTTATTAGCATTAGCAAAAGATAGTCAAGCTAATTTTTTGATTACAGGAGATGCAGATTTATTAAGTTTAAAGAGTTTTGAAAAGACAGAAATTGTCACTTACAAAGATTTCTTAAACAAAATAAATCTAAAATTTTAGGGAAGCGATCGCCGATTCTCCCCATTGCGATCGCCTTACCTATTGGGTCAAAATTTTTGCCTTTTACCCATTACTACTTACAGCCACAAGGGCTAAAATAGCTTGCTGAGAGGCGAGATGAATGAGTTTGATTTCCTCTTCGTTGGGTTTGGGAGATTGCGTCCATTGCAAAGATAGTAAAGCAAGCGTGCGATCGCGGAAAATCAAAGGGAGAACTAAGTGAACTTGTACCCCTGCATTCGTGTATGCCTCACTGGGTGGCTCGCTTCTGTTATCATTGACCCAAACTTCGGTTTTTCCGGCAGAAAGGGCGCTTTGCACGAGGGAATCCCCCTCTAAGGTCAAGGGAATATCGCCCCCCTTACTATAACTTCCCGATACAGTTAGGCTTTCTGCTTCAAGGGCATGAAAACTACAACCATCCCCCATAAAACTCTCTCCAAACGCCTTAGCAAGGGGTTCGAGGCAATCTTCGATGGATGAATAAGTACTCGCAACTGTGGCGATCGCCTCCAGTAAAGTTGCCTGTTCTTGGGCGCGGTGTAATTCTTCTGTTCGCTCTTTGAGAATCTTATAAGTATCGGCAGCGCGATCGACAACTTCCTTTAACTCATTAGGGTCCCAGGGTTTAGTAATATACTTATAAACTTGTCCCGAATTAATCGCTTCAACCAAATCCTCAACATCGGTAAATCCTGTCAGGATAATGCGTACCGTGTCGGGAAACTCGGGGACGGTTTTACTTAAAAACTCTGTTCCTTTCATCTCCGGCATACGCTGATCGGAGATAATGACGGCGACTTCGCCTTCAGCTTGCAAAACATCCAAGGCCTTTACGCCACTGTCTGCTTTATAGACTCTAAAATCGCGCCGAAAAGTACGATAGAGTAAATCGAGATTGTCTGGTTCGTCATCGACAACGAGCATTTTGGGTTTTTTTGGTCTTTCCATGCTTGTTATTTGGCGCGTTACATTATCAAGATCGGACAAGGAATAACTCATAAAAGTACAAGCCGTATCTGTAAAAAATTGGGATCGTCGATCCTTAGTAGAAGAAAGTTCACCCTAATCTATCTTCCCCTATTTTTCAATCCTATCAGGAGTTGAATTACCCCGATTAACCAAAAAGAGGTTAGTCTGGGCTTTGGGCTTCATCGGGGACTGCTCATTGCTCAAGGACTGGATTTACCCGATCGCGAATTCAACGCTAAAGATAATATCGTTAAAATCTTTATCCCCTAATTCAGGCATATCCTCAAACCCGTAAATATTATCCCCCAATAATTGAATGTGATCCCGGGCATCGCTATTACCTTTGGCAAAGGAAAAATAAATGGCAGGATCGTTACTGGCATCATTATCAAGTAATTCGTCAATTGTCCCGTCAGCAATGATAAAAGGAGCAAAAAGACCGCCACCTTGTAAAGTTGTAACACTACCTCCACCACCGCGATCGAAGGAAATGCCACCCCCTTGTTGCTGACTGGTTAACAATACTGCTTCAATATAGCCAGAACTGCCAGGATCGATAAGCTGCCCGGTAACGGGATGACGAACAACTCCCGACTCGTTTTCTATTTTATATAAACCAACGGTATTAGAAAATGCAGCTTCACTGCGGACGGTGGGAAAAACTGAGCGAATATCTTGACCCTCTAGGTCTCTAAGGTCGATTAATTCTGATTCTCGCCCTCCTTGGGCGCTGGCGGCAAGGTCTTGCAGGGAGAGAGGGTTGCGGTTTAATTTAATGCTCATGATTAGATCGGTGTGATCTCGTTCACTCCTCTCAATAGATTCCTCCCATCCTAGGGTAAAGGCGTTATTTCCTCCCGTGACGTGCAGGTGGTCGAAGTTGTAATTATTGGCATCTGTCGAGGAGAAATAAACTTCTGGTTCTCCTACACCCCTCAACAGGACTGTATCTCGGCTTCCTTTAGTAATGAAATAGAACATGAAGCGATCGCCGGAAGCAACGGGCAAATTGCGAGTTAAGTTCAAACCGCCGATGAGATCGTCGGACTTATTGGAGAGAACGTTAAAAATAGTTGTTCCTGCCCGCAGTGCCGTGTCTTGAAAGTGATCTTGGTCTGGGGATACGCCATTAACGCGATCGCTGGCATCTACTTTAAAGATACCTACTTCACCAATGCGATCGCTGTCGCTGGGTTGTAGGGTAATCTCTAAGCTGGCAAATCCCCCATCGCCAGTGACGGCAAAGGTGTCGTTGTTTTGCAATTGCAGATTGAGGGGGGTGTTAATAACCCCTGGGGCGCTAACCGAGGCGATCGCCCCTCCTTGAAAATCCAGGTCTCCCCGTTGATTGTCGGTATAGTGCAGGAGAATGCGATCGCTTTTGCCATTGCCATCGAGATCGAAGAATTGCGCCCCAGTGTTGCCATCGTAAACAAATTCAAACCAGTGGGGATTGCGATCCTTGGGTTCGGGTCCGTAAACCCAGAAGGTATTATAACCAGGGTTTTCCGGTTCGTCGGGGAGAAGCAAACTGAGGGTGACGGAGGAGGAAGAAGAGGGAGGACGCAGGCGAAAATCGAGAAAATCAAAGGGAAATTGCCCTCCTCGGGAGACAGGATTTCTCGGTGCGTTTAAGGCGGGATTGCTAATGCCTTCCGCAAAGGTAAAGCGTGTCTCTTTAGAGGTGGCTGCAAGGGTGATGAAGGTGCTGATTTTGCCTGGATCGCCGTCAAAGGTGGACAAGGAGACAACATTGGCTTGCTGGCTGTCCTGGATGCCATCTAAGTTGCGATCGCCGGCGACTTTTTCCATTTGATCCGATACGCCGTCTCCATCGCGATCGGTGCCAAAATTTTCTAAAAATTTAATCGTACCTTGGGCATTTCCCATCAAGACATCAACATCGCCATCGCCGTCGATATCCCCCAAGGTGGGAGTGCTAAAGACTCCGGTGATACTATTTCTGAAGGGGCTGGGCAGGCCAAAAACGGGGATGAAATCCGGGGTTGTTGTCGTCCCTGTATTGACGAAATAGATTAATTCTTCTGCATTGCGTCCCGCTAAGATATCTAGGTCGCCATCCCCGTCAATATCGGCAATACTGGGAGAACTAAAACCCCCGATGCTTATCAGTCCAAAGGGATTAGAAACAGGTTGGGCAAAGGTTGGATTATTGGGGGTTCCGGTATTTTCCAGAAAGCGAATATCTCCGAGGGCAGTTCCCACAAAGGCATCAAAGTCGCGATCGCCGTCGATATCGGCAAAAACTGGGGCGGCATAGGTGCCAATATTACTCCAGCCAAAGGGATTGGTTTCTGGGGCTTCAAAGTCGGGTTGTTCAGGTGTACCTTTATTGCGGAAGAAAAGAACATTACCGACACTATTGCCCACAAAAGCATCAAAGTCGCGATCGCCGTCAATATCGATAAAGGTGGGGGCGCTATCGGTACCGACTCCCGTGAGATTAAAAGGATTATTTTGTGAGGCTGCAAATCTCGGTTTGGTGGGGGTGCCAATATTCCTTAAAAATTCAAGATTGCCGTTATCATTACCGACAAATACATCCAGTTTGCCATCGCCATCGATATCGACGAGGGTGGGATGGCTGAATTCTTGGACTTTGAAGCTATTGAGGGGATTGCGATCGCCAATGCGATCGATAAAGCGGGTGGGTTCTAAAACAACGGTTTTAACGGTGGCTGTGCTGCTTCTGCCGTCTTCATTGGTGATGGTATAGGTAAAGCGATCGTTGCCAATATAGCCCGAGGGGGGAATATAAGCCAAAAAATTATCTTGCTGGACGATTGTACCGCCGTTAACGGAAGTGCTGTCAAAACGCTCTATTTTGATGGCTTGTCCGTTACTATCGGTATCGTTCAACAGAACGCGAATGAAAACAGCGAAACCTGGAATGGTTGAGGCTACGTCATTACGGGCAACGGGGGGGCTATCGTCATCGAGGATAAAGGCGGTGGCCTTGGGGCGGACAATTTCTGCACCGTTGGCGTTACTGAGGGTAATGGAGAAACTTTCTGTGGGTTCTATCTCCGTATTACCTTTAATCACTAAGTCGATGGTTTTACTGGTTTCTCCCGTATCAAAGGTTAAGGTACCGCTTAAAGCACTATCGATGCCTGCTTCATAATCGGCGATCGCGATCGCGGTGCCGTCGGCGATCGTATAATCCACGGTAACGGGGGCAGAGGGAGTTCCGGTGAGATTAACGGTAAATTCAATCGCTTCGTCGGTTTCCGTCTCTTGAATCGAAAGATTAGCAACACTCAAGCCGATGGGGGTTGCGGGTAAGGTAACAAAGTTTTCGATCCAGTCGGTAAAGGAGGAAACCCGCGTATAAATGGCATAAAAGTTGGGAAAAGCAACTCCGACACCAAAGCTAACAATTCCCGCTTGAACATCGCGATCGCCTTCTTTGACCAGTAACGGACCGCCACTATCCCCCGGTCCGACGCTTCTGCCTCCTTCGGGAAACCCCGCCGCCAGCATATTATCTGTAATATCACCGTTATAAGATTGGGGATTATTCGCGACTTCATTGGCAATAATGGGAACATCGACCTCATAGAGGCGAGTCGCACTCGGTCCGCCATTACTTAAAGCCCCCCAGCCGATCGCCGTAGACACAATGCCAGGAGAGGTTTGATTGTAGGGATCTTCAAACTTCAGCAATTCTACGGGGGTAATATTAGTGACGGGAGTAGAAAGGCGGATGAGTGCCAGATCGGATTCAAAGGTGGCGGGGTTATAGTCGGGGTGTAAAACAATTTCGGCGACACTGTGACGGGTACCACCACTACTGAGAGAATTGGTTTCGAGGAGAACTTCTATCGTATCGGCGTTCAACCCTTCAACGCAATGGGCGGCGGTTAAAATCCATTCGGGGTGGATCAGGGTTCCCCCGCAAAACTGGGCGGCTGCATTATTAGATTCGTTAGCGCGGACGATCGCCCCCATCCAAGGATACTCTCCATCGCTGGCCAAAACGCCGCCGACAATACGCGGTTCCCGGCGGCTACCGTCAGGGCGATCGCTGCTAGATCCGAGTTCGGAAAGCAAGGGAGAAACAAAGGTTTGCACGTCTGAGAGGTCTGGCATAGCTTGAGGGAGAATATCTTGCTTGCAATTATAAGCGAGTTTTGGATTGACGAAAATGGGAGATTGGCGGAAAGGCGCGAATTTGGCTTATTATGTTCAATTTTCTGGCGATCTCTATTGGTTCTATTGCTATTAAAATGGCAGATCTTCTTCATCCTGTTCTGCAATTTTTAATTGCGTTATTGTCGTAATTTCTTCCTGGATCGGTAAGTCGGCGATCGCCTCTCCCAATTGTTTTTGTATGGGTTTCGTTAACGTAATCGGAAAATCTAGTTCTAAATTCATTTCTTGACTGGCTGCGACTAAAGCAGAAAAAGCAATTTTTCTACTGGTGCGCTGAAAATGGGAAAGTTTAAAACCTTCTCTATCTTGTACGTTTTGTGCCTTCATTGCTACCTTGAGACGCTCTTTAAGATGATTGATTTCTGTATCTAATTTCTTCCATTGATGCTCTAATTGACGATAGCGCAAAGTCAGAGCCTGAAGATCTTCTTTTTCTGGTTTCGGGGAGGCAACTTTTACGAGTTCTAAAAGTTTTTGGTGAATCTGGGCGACATACACTGGATCCATCTTCGCATAATCTAATTGTTGAGAAGATAGGGGACGTTTTCCCCAGTCACTGACTTGATAGCTTTTATCCATATTTTTGTTAATCTTGTCGCCATCGCAGAACTGCTCGACAAGAGCTTGTAAACTATATTTAGGAATAGGAACGAGATAATAGGGGATTTTTTTCGCCATTGTTAAGGTACAAGTCACATTTTCCGCCTTGCTTTTGCCGAGAAACTTGCGATCGAAACTGGCATTATGAAACACTTTTTCAATCCGAGTATCCTCCATAATCAAATCAACAAAATCTTTCACCCATTCAGGGCGATCGAGAACATCAAAAATAACAACGCGATCGCCCATTACGTCCTTGGGATCTGCTAAAACTTGAATCAGAGAAAGTTGGGGTTTTTGACTCTGATAATCTGCAACTTCTGTATCTAACCAAAGAATTTTCGCTTCGATAAATTCTTCAATTGCCCCTTGAAAGGTTTTCGCACTGTCAATATACTGCATAATCTTAATTACTTATTGCGATCGAGCAAACAAATGGTACTATCTGCATCAACAGAAATTAAACCTTGTTGGCGCAATTTTCCCATAAGACGAGTTACCGTCACTCGCGTTGAACCGATCGCATTACTAATTTGCGAGTGAGTTAAAGGATAAGGGAAACAAACTCTTTTGTCTACTGTTTTACCATATTCCTCAATTAGAAGCGTTAAAAACCCCCAAAGGCGATCGATCGCTTGTCGCTGTCCTAAGACAGTCAACCACAAAAGTTGCCGTTGGTGTTGATAACGAAAGAAATCTGATACTTCCAGACGAAAATTTGGCCAGTTGTCTAGATCGTGCCAATACAGCCAAATAACTGAGGTAGAATCAACCCGAGCCAACGCCCTTAATTTAAAGTGAGTATTTTCTGTGACTTCAAATGGATAACCTGTCCCCATTAAACCTAAAAATGTCTCTTTGGTTTCTTCTGGACTAATTTTCTGAGATAATATATTTGCTCGAGCATTGCCCATTAAAGAGACTGCACCAGATTGCACCAAATATAATAAACCCGCACGGATAGGAATGCGTTCATTTTGATTGAAAGTGCGATCGCGGTAATGGTTTTGCCCCCAAGTGATAATCTCTGGCCACTTTAAAAAGGAAATAAGTGTATTTTTTCTAAGGTGATAAATTTCCATAGCACTTAAATCCTTTTTTCCTGAATGGGTATATATCTGCTTTTATTTTAGAGAAGTTAATGGGGATATTCAATGCTATTCTTAAAAACTGGGTTAGAGAGTACAATTGAAGTGCGAGTTTGTCCGTATTGACTTAACTTATCGATAATTGCTTCAAGGTGAGACATAGAGGAGGCGATCGCTTCAACGACAAAAGAAGAATCTCCCGTGACGTGATAACTCCGCAAAATTTCCGGTAATGCTTTCATTGTCGCGATCGCAGGAGGATAGCGATCGGGGGTTGTCGTTAGTTGAATAAAGGCTTTTAACGGCAATCCCAAAACTTCTGCATTCACTTGGGCGCAATACCCTGTAATAATACCCGCATCCTCTAATTTTCGCACTCGTTCTGTTGCTGCAGGAGAAGATAGACCTACTCTACGCCCCAACTCTGAAAAAGAGAGTCTACCTTCCTGCTGTAACTTTTGTAAGATTTGCCAGTCTGTCTCATCTAACTGCATTTTACAAATTTAAGGTTTCAACGATATTTTTCCTTAATTTTCTAGCATAAAAACGCAAAATAAATTAAATTTATGCTTTAATTTAACAATTTTTGTTTGTAAATTAAATATTAGCATTTTTTATCTTGAGTTTTGCAAAACTTATGGATATTTCTCTTTTCTTAAAAGGCTTTTCCCTTGGATTAGCTGTTGCGGCTCCCGTTGGCGCGATCGGAGTTTTGTGTATTCATCGTACCTTAACTTATGGCAGATTAATGGGTTTAATTTCTGGACTAGGTGCCGCAACAGCCGATGGAGTTTATGGTTGTATCGCTGGGTTTGGTTTAACAATTGTCTCTAATTTTTTAGTCGATCGCCTCTTTTGGTTTCAAGCGATCGGGGGACTATTTTTGCTCTATCTGGGAGTGACAACTTTTGGCGCTAAACCCAAACCGGAGACAATTACAGAAGCGAAATCTAGTTTTTCTCGCGCCTATTTTTCTACCTTCTTCCTCACTCTAACCAATCCTCTCACCATTCTTTCTTTTATCGGGATTTTTGCTGGGTTGGGATTAGTGAATAATGGGGGAAATTATCAAGAAGCATTAATCTTGGTTCTCGGTGTTTTTACTGGCTCTGCTGCCTGGTGGTTGTTCCTCAGCTTTGGTATCGATCGCCTGCAAAAAACCTTTAATCTTAGGGATTTGCGCTGGTTGAATCGTTTTTCGGGGATTGGTATTATTACTTACGGAATTCTCCCATTATGGTCTTTAATGAAAGCGATCGCTCACTCCTAAAAAGTAAGCTGTTGGCAATATTCAAGAAAATTAACATCAAGATTTAACCCTATCAGAGATACTAGAGATCGGAGCAATTTGGGGAAACAATTAAGAAATTAGAGGAAGGAAAGAAAAAAAATGGATAGACAGGAATTGCTTGATCGCTACGCCGCAGGAGAACGGGATTTTTCTGGAGTTAATCTTATGGGAGTTAACTTAGAAAAAGCGCAACTTCCTGATATTGACTTAACGGATACTTATTTAGGTGCAGTTAACCTCAGTCGCGCAAATCTTAAAGGTGCAAACTTAACGAGAGCTTTTCTTTTTCGTGCCGATTTGAGCTTTGCAAAAGTTCGAGAATCGAGTCTAACTGATGCCGATTTAACTAAAGCCAATTTGACGGGTTCAGAATTTGTTAAATCCATCCTTAAAGGTGCGAAACTAAGCGGAGCAATTCTCAAGCACGTTAATTTACGTCTCTCTAATTTAGAAGGAGTGAATTTGTGCGGTGCAAATTTGCAAGGCATTAATTTTCGGTCGGCTAATTTAAGAAATGTGAATTTTAGCTGGGCGAATTTATCTGGAGCCAGATTAAGTGGGGCTAATTTGCGCGGGGCTACATTAAATGGTATTACATTGAGCGAAGCCTATTTGAATGGGGTCGATCTTCAGGGAGTCGATCTTGATGGAGTCGATCTGAGTGCCGCAAAATTGAGCGGTGCTAATTTAAGCGGTGCTAATTTAAGCGTCGCAAATCTCAGTAATGCTCAAATTCGGACGGCATTTATGTCTCGTGCTAATCTCCAAGCTGCTAATTTAGAACACGCTAATTTATTGCGATCGGATTTGTGCGAAGTAAATCTCAGCAAAGCCAATTTAACTGAAGCCAATTTAACTGAAGCCGATCTAACTGGTGCGAATTTGAATAAAGCCAATTTAAGCGAAGCCAATTTGCATAAAGCTAGTTTGCGAAATGCTTATTTATGGGGTGCAAATTTGCAAATGGTAGATTTACAAGAAACCAATTTAAGCGGGGCTAATTTGCGAGGTGCAAGATCGCAAAATGTGGATTGGAAATTGGCCATTCTCTCAAAAACAATCATGCCGGATGGCGCGATCGCCGAATAAAGGAGGAATAAAGGAACATCAGAATTACTAATTCTATTCAGGAGTCGCAAAACGCTTTTGTAATGCCTCAATTCGTCGTTTAGCAATGTTGTTTTCTGGCGCATATTGCAAGGTTTGTTTGTAGGTTTCTAAGGCTTTTGCGTCCATTGTTTTCTTTTCGTAGACATTAGCAAGATTGTTATTGGCGATCGCATATTCGGGATTGAGTTTCAGTGCCTCTTTATAGTTACGAATAGCCAGATCATATTGTTCACGAGACAAATAAGAAAAGCCGAGTGCATTATAAATCAAAGCCAAATTTTCCGGTTCAATCTCCTCTTTACTGGCTGATTTTAAGCCTTTTTGCAACACTTGAGCAGCTTGAACGTATAATTTTTTCTTTAAATAGATACTACCTAATTCATAATAGTCTTTTGATGTTCCATCGCCTCCTTTTAGCTTCTTTTGCAATTTTTCTAACTGGTTCTCAAGGCGACGAGTGCGAAAGACTTGTTGAAATAAAAAAACCGCCGTTCCTGCTAGTAAAACCAGCAAAAAAGAAATATAAATGACTGGGAGTTGTTCTTTCATATTTGTTTGTTATTATTTGTTGTTTGTTCAATAAACAATTGTGCCATCTTATTGTCCATTTTCCTCATCCTCGGGGAAATTTCCCAGTCCCCAATAATTAATGCGGTCTTGCAACCATCCCGAATCTTGCCATCGCGCGATCGCGTCATTAACATACAAATATAACTCGCTATACTGTAATCCTTTGGGGACAACAACTGCTAAAGGAATTCCCCCGAGGCGATCGCGCAGCAAGCGATATTGAGGATATTCCTGCACCCACCCCGTCAAGAGACTGCGATCGCCAGCAAAAGCGGCAATTTCCCCTGCTTCTAAAAGACCCAGAGCCTCTTGATAGGATTTTACCCCCACTAACTGCACTTCCGGGATAGCATGGCGCACGATCGCGATGGTACTCGATCGCTCTAAAACGGCAACTTGGCGATGTTTTAAATCGATTCGGCTGTTGATACCAACTTCTCGGGTAATAAACCCCGTGCTGTCAAAATAATAGTAGCGACTTAAATTCACCAAACGCGATCGCGAAGAATTAACCCCAACATGGGCGATCGTCAGATCAACATCTTGGGCGATCGCCGCATTTAAACGTTCCGCATTAGTGACAGGTTGCAGGATAACCCCTTGGCGATCGCCGAGCAATTCCTCCGCCAATTTTCGGGCAATATCAATCTCCAACCCTTGTAAATTACCCTCTTCATCGCGAAAACCCAAAGGACGAAGATTATCTTTAACTCCCACAATCAATTGACCTCGCTCCAGAATTTCCGCCAATTCCGCCGCAGATAATCCCTCAACTGTCAAGAACCAAAAGCCAACAATTAAGAACAAAGATTTAAAAATCCCAGTTTTTTTTCTCTTCTGGCGAGAATTGACTTTCTTCCACATCAGGAGGAGTAATAACGCGATAATTTGCATCATAAATGCCATCGGCGGCTTGAGATGGCCTGTCATTAGATTCTGGAGGGTCTTGAGCCTCTGGGGAACTTTGGGACTCTGGTTGAGGAGTACGCTGTCTCGGTGGGGAATCTTGTTCAATCCTAGAAGCATTTTTACGCATATCGCTTTGGGGGAAATTGGTTTGGGGAATCGTGGCTGTTGTGGGGGCTTGATCGATATCCCAGCCACCATCTTCTTCTGGTAGAGGATTCCATTCAGAAGAAGGGGGAATTTCCCAGTCGGATTTTCCTGGGGGACGAGTGCGGCGCTTTTCTCGGGGTGCGTCGCGATAGCGCGGTGCAACTTCGGGATTAGCTTCAGAGGAGGGGACAGAAGGACGATAATTGAGTAATTGAACGAGCAGACTGGTTGCAATGCCCGCCCCTAACCCCAACCCTAACCATGCCGCCAAGGGAAGGGGGAGGGTTGCACGACCAAAGAGAATTAAGGACAAAGAAGGAGACCAATTCTGGAGCAGAGTCAGTCCGATCGCGATCACCAGCAATACCATCCATGTTGCACGCATCTTAATCAATTATTAATTATTAATTATTAATTACCCTTGAAGAGGGGAAATTTTTCCCGTTACCGTTGGAAAATTACGGATAGGTTATTGGCAGGCATGGCGACGGTTTTGAGGAAAGTTAAGTTTTCTGATTGAGCAACGGCGATGACGGCTTCGATATCCCGCACTCCCCACTCGGGATTACTCGATCGCAGGGAGCGATCGAATTCTTGATTGCTCGGGGCAGTATGTTCGCCGTCTCGTTTGTAGGGTCCGTAAAGGTAGAGAATACCTTGAGGAGGGAGGATGCGCCCTGCTCCTGCCATTAGCCCTAGACAAGCCTCCCAGGGGGAAATATGGATCATGTTAATATTCACGATCGCCGTAATGGGATCGGTATTAAAATTGTATCTCTTTCCAGCAGTTCCTTCTCCTTCGATTGGCCAAGGGCGATCGCAAACATTGAGGTTAATGACGGGATGGAGATTTTCACTGGGGGAATGCGATCGCCAGGCTTCAATACTCAAGCGCAATAACGGGTTGGGTTCGCTGGTTAACCATTTTCTCGGTTGCAAGTTTGGAGCAAAATAGATGCTATGCTCTCCAGTTCCACTCGCAATTTCCAGAACTGTTCCTCTCGGCGGTAGCACTTCCTGTAAAACCTCTAAAATCGGTTGACGGTTGCGAAGAGTGGCCGCAGCATATTTTCGTTGTTCTGGATTCACATCTATTGTCATCGGGTCTTGAAAGTTAATCACAAATATCCTTAATACTCTCATTAGATTGCAAACAACAAAATATGAATTTGATTTTTGAGTATATTTACGGCAAATCCGTGGATTGTTCAATATTGATTGAAAGATAGCTAATCTTTTGTTAATATTTTTAATACTGAATCTCTGAAATCCCTGAAAAAAATATTAACTTGAAAACAAGAGATATGATTAACTTACCTTTAAATCTCTCTAAAGTTGCTATGGATATCGATTCACTTATTGAGATTCTCAACCACAAATTGATTGCTTCCCAAATTCGTTGTCTCAATACAACAGAAATTTTGCTCTTACGAGGGATATGGCAATATAAAACCTATATTGAAATTGCTCAAGAGGAAGATTATAGTAAAGGCTACATCAGCAATGTCGTTGCCCCTGGATTATGTCGGCGACTCTCAGATCTCATCGGGGATCGCGTAACAAAAAAAAATTGCCGGGTAATATTAGAAAATTATATCACGACTGAAATCAAACTAGATTCATCTTCGCAACCGAAGAAATCAGCCCCATTGATACCGCAATTACCAAAGGACATATCTCCTCTTTTTCCTCAAGAGGAAATCATAGGTCAATACAAGTCCCCACCTTACCCCAATAGCGCTCTACCTATCAATTCTCAATATTATATTCCGCGTCGTGAGATAGAAGCACAAATTAGCAAACAAATCACTCAACCTGGCGCTCTCGTGCGGATCAAAGCACCCCAAGAAATGGGGAAAACTTCATTATTGCTGCGGATTCTGCACTATGCTCAAGAGCAAGACTATCATACGGTTAATTTGAACTTACAGCAAACCGATAGCAGGACTCTTGGCGATTTCAAGCTCTTTTTACGCTGGATTTGTGCAAATATTAGCCGTCAACTCGATATTGAGTCAAAAGTGGATAACTATTGGGATGATGATATTGGCACTTCTGTTAGTTGTATGCTCTATCTGGAGGACTATATCCTCGATCACATCAAGACTCCCTTAGTTTTAGCTTTTGATGAAGTCAATCGCATTTTTGAGTATCCTCAAGTTGCTCAAGATTTCTTACCGTTATTGCGATCGTGGTTTGAGGAAGCCAAAAAGGTTCGCATCTGGGAAAATCTTCGCATTATTGTCGTTCATTCGACAGAGATTTATGTTCCTTTGCAATTAACCCAATCCCCCTTTAATGTTGGGCTACCAGTACAATTAAACTGTTTTAATCTCGAAGAGGTGCAGGAGTTGGCTCGACGCTACGAATTGAACTGGACGGATGGGAAAGAAGCCAAGCAACTAATGGCTTTAGTGGGAGGACATCCAGGACTCGTGCAAGTTGCACTTTATAATCTTCATCAAGATGAATTAACCCTCACTCAACTGTTAAAAACGGCAGCAACAACAACGGGAATTTATGCCCATCATCTACACCGTCATTGGACAAATTTACAAGCAGAACCAGAACTCGTTCGTGCATTTCAAGAGGTTATTAGTGCAAAAAAATCTGTGGAATTAGAACCCGTCGTCTCTCACAAGTTATATAGTATGGGATTAATTAAGTTGGACAATAACAAAGCAACTTTAAATTGTGAGCTATATCGACGCTATTTTCAGAAGTCATAACTTTCGTACAAGATCGCGTGTACTGCTATGGACAAATATTCCAAATATTCCAAATATTCCAACAAGATATTAGATTTCTGTTATTTTTATATGAATTTTAGAGGTTGAATGAGCTTAGGAAAGTCCTTATTATGGAAACATAAGCAATGCAAACCATTTGCACACACCCCGATCTCTGTAGTGGCGTTCCCCCAAGGCGTTTCTGCAGTTTTTTTTATATTTCGTTTAAGCATCCTACTATTTCGTCTTTATTTTGTCAAGAAATTTATATCCTCGAGCCAAATATTGAGTAATTCCAACTCTTTGCGATCGAGAATTGATAGACTAACAAGTTTTTCGTAACAAATTCGCATATTATCAGCCAATTTGTCTTGACCCGATTGTAGATTTAATTCTTGCAATGCCTCGCATAATCTATAATTGTGCAAATAGCCGACCACTTCCTGTTCAAAATCGTGCATGAGATTGTGTTCATTTCGTTCTTGCCATACTGTCGGTTCGTGAAACAAAATATGCCAATTATTTTCCCATGCAATGCGTTGTGCGACAAAACTGCGCCAAATATCTGTCATACGAAAGGAACAATAAGCAGGAAGATATAGTAGTGGAAATGTATCGCGCCACCAAGTTGTATTTTGACTATTAAAAGGACACCAACTATTTCTCGATAATGCTAAACGGCGATCGCGTCGAAAGTCTTGGGGTAAGGGTAAAGTTAAGCGATAAATCGCATCTACATCGGGGTTGCGATCGGCTAAACCCTGTTGAATGGGACAATCTACAAGCGCTATCTCTAAATTTTCCCAAGTATCGGGAAGTGGTTTATTGATAGTATCCAGGGGTAATCCTCGCGGCCAGATATTTGCTTCAGTAAAGTAGCGGTAAACATTAATCCAGTGACTCTCGGAAATAACAGGAGCCGTTTGCTGTCGTTGACGCGGATTTTCAAAGTTTTGGTAGGGAATATTATCATCATCAGTCTCGATTATAATTTCAGCGTTGTTTTGTAAGGCTAATAAATAGCCAATATTTTTTCTTGCGTAATGTCTTTCGGGACAACTTTGAGCAAATTTTAAATTTAATGCCAACTGATGAGAAAGATTATAAAAGTCACATCCTTCCAGATAAAAATCAGCAGGACTGGCCACATCACCAATAATAATAAAAGACCAATTCCGATCTTGGACGCATTGAGATAGTTTTTTTAATGCTATATTTGGCTGCGCGATCGAGGTGACAACTAGGGCAACTTTGCTATCCATAGTAATGAGAGAATTAATAATTAACTTACTGATATTGCTCAATTAACATTAATACTTTGATGTTTCCTGAAAATTATGATGAGAATCTTCGAGGGTAAGTTGTGACTGCCACAATTTCCCTTGAAGACGTTTGCTTGTCAAGCGCCACAAATTTTTACACGCTTCTAGGATAATACTATTCTTGACTCGAGAACTGGCAAAACGGTAATGAATGGGAACTTCAACAATCCGAAAATGATGACAAAAGACACGAATTTCTGTTTGAAAAAAATGATTTTTAGAGTGAATACCATTATCGAGGACGGCTTGTAGGCTTTTCTGAGTGAACATCTCAAATCCACTGGTCATATCACTTAGTTTTGTGCCTAATAGAAAGTTGGTGGCAAAAGTACCACCCCAACTAATTAAATAACGCTTAAGAGAACTATCGCTGATTTTTCCTCCAGGACAAAACCGACTACCAAATACACAATCATATCCTTGCTGCATTTTCGCCAAAAATTTAGGAATATCTTCGGGATTATGACTAAATCCTGCGTCAATTTCTAAAATCCAATCACACTTTGCTGCAATGGCTTCGCGATAGCCACGAAGATAGGCATCGACAACACAGCGACTGGACTCGTCCCAGATTACACAAATACGGTTGTCAGTTTGCGATAATTGATGGAGAATATCAATCGTGCCATCTGTACTGGCGCGATCGACAACAATAAAAAAATGCACTGATTGAAATTCATTGCAGTAAGACAAAACAGAATCGACAAATGAGCATACAATTTCACTTTCGTTAGACATTGGGCAAACAATACCTAAATCAATATTTTTAAGTGAAATAGATGGGGAGGTGGAAACAATCATTATGTAAGAAGTATATAGCCAAAAAGTTAACTACCATCTGCAACTTGCAACCTATCTGCAACTTGCAACTCAGTATTCTTATAAGAATTCCCCAAAAGTCATCAAAATCTACCTTTAGATCGAGCAGATAGAGATGAAGTTGAGAAAAATTTTACCCTTGCTCGCGCTAGGATAAGGGAAGTTATCGCAATAGGAAAGAGGCAAACGATGTCAACTTTAGCACTAACAGATGAAAACGTTGAGACTGTCCTCGACGAGATGCGTCCTTATCTGATGGCGGATGGGGGTAATGTTGAATTGGTCGATATTGACGGACCAATTGTTAAAGTACGCTTGCAGGGTGCTTGCGGTGCTTGTCCCAGTTCGACTATGACATTAAAAATGGGGATTGAACGTCGCTTGCGGGAAAAAATTCCCGAAGTGGTAGAAGTGGAACAAGTTATGTAAACTTTGGCGATCGCAAAGGAAAAATATAGATTTAAGATCGAACAATCGGGTTATAGTGAACACCGATTCGATTTTTTTCGATCATTTCTATTCGGTTTACTTCTTTGCGATCGTGTCTCATCCCCTCTACATTGCCTTTATCTGGCATCAACACCAACCCCTCTACAAGTCCACAAAAGGTGAGTATCGCTTGCCTTGGGCGAGATTGCATGGAACCAAAGATTATTTGGATCTGATCCTAATATTGGAGAAGTATCCCCAGCTACACCAAACGGTTAATCTCGTTCCTTCTCTGATTTTGCAGATCGAAGATTATATTGCTGGGACAGCGATCGATCCTTATTTGGCAGTGGCTTTAACTCCGGAAACACAACTGAGTTTAGAGCAAAAGAATTTTATCATCGAACATTTTTTTGATGGCAATCATCACACTTTGATCGATCCCCATCCTCGTTACGCGCAATTGTATCATCAAAGTCAAGAAAAAGGAGAGCAATGGTGTTTGCAGAATTGGCAGGCAAGGGATTATGGGGATTTATTGGCATGGCATAATTTGGTTTGGATCGATCCTTTGTTTTGGGACGATCCCCAGATTGCGGGATGGTTGCGAAGAGGGAAAGATTTTACGGTAGAAGATCGCCAAGGGATTTATTGCAAACAACAAGAAATTTTAGGGCGAATAATTCCCAAACACCGACAGATGCAGGAGATGGGACAGTTAGAAATTACGACGACTCCCTACACTCACCCTATTTTACCTTTGTTGGCGGATACTCATGCGGGACGGGTTGCGGTGCCAAATATGGCATTACCTAAGCATCGCTTTCAGTGGCCTGAAGATATTCCCCGACATCTCCACAAGGCTAAAGCAATATATCGGGAACGTTTTGAACGGAATCCTCGGGGGTTGTGGCCGTCGGAACAGTCGGTGAGTCCGGCAGTTTTACCCTATATTGCGCGAGAGGGGTTTAAGTGGATCTGTTCCGATGAGGCTGTGTTGGGATGGAGTCTCGATCGCTTTTTCCATCGGGATGAAGGGGGAAATCTCTACGATCCGGAAGTGTTATATCGTCCTTATCGTTTGGAAACTCCTTATGGAGATGTGGCGATCGCCTTTCGAGATCACCGTTTGTCGGATTTGATCGGGTTTACTTATAGTGCTATGTCTCCCCAGGATGCAGCAGAGGATTTAGTGGGACATTTGCAGGCGATCGCCAACTCTCGCAGGGACGACCAACATGAACCTTGGTTGGTGACTATTGCTTTAGATGGGGAAAATTGTTGGGAATTTTATCAACAAGATGGTTTACCTTTCTTGAATAATCTCTATCAACGTCTCAGCCAGCAGCAGAATCTCGAATTAGTAACGGTTTCGGAGTTTTTGACGAAATACCCCCCCACGCAAACAATCCCTCTGGAAAAGCTCCATAGCGGCTCTTGGGTGGATGGCAGTTTTACCACTTGGATCGGCGATCCGGTGAAAAATCGCGCTTGGGATTTACTTTACGAAGCGCGAAAGACTTTGGATCGGCATCCAGAAGCAACGGAAGAGAAGAACCCGAGGGCATGGGAAGCGTTATATGCTGCGGAAGGGTCTGATTGGTTTTGGTGGTTTGGGGAAGGACATTCTTCTAACCAAGATGCCATGTTCGATCGCCTATTTCGCGAACACTTAATCGAGATTTATGAAGCATTAGGCGAACCTGTTCCCGAGTCTTTAAAGGAGGAGGTAGAACGTCACGACATCCACGGCGATCGCCTTCCCAGTAGCTTTATTCATCCCATTATTGACGGGTTTGGGGACGAACAGGACTGGGATAAAGCAGGATTGGTGGAAATTGGCGGTGCAAGGGGAACCATGCACCAAAGCAGTACAGTACAGCGTTTATTTTATGGCTTGGATCACCTCAATTTCTATCTCCGTTTGGATTTTAAATCGGGAATCGATCTATTTAAAGAATTACCTTCAGAGTTACATTTACTGTGGTTTTATCCCGGTATTTTAATGTGTAATAATCCAGCACCTTTACCGGAATTGCTGGATATTGAACCCTTAAATTATGGGTTTCACCATCATTTAGGGATTAACTTGCGATCGGGGGAGATTTGGTTAGATGAAGCGGGAGAATATCAGGAGTGGCATCGGCGCAAGTGTAATGCTTGTATGGCATTAAATGAATGTTTGGAATTAGCGATTCCTTGGCACGATCTCAACATTCATCCCGATTATCCTATCCGCATGGTTGGAGTTTTAACGGATGAGGGCAAATTCTCTGGACATATTCCTGAATCTCGGCTAATTAGTGTGAATTCCCCTTAGTCAAATTCAGCCCCAAAATCGAAAGTCACGATAGAAAAAGGATTCTTAGAGCTTCACTTTCTTAGGATAGCTTGCTTGCTGTCAAGACGACGGTAATTGATAATTTATCTTGGGTCGATGCGATCGGAAGAACTCGATCGCGCTTTGGGAGAAGCTGGTTTGTAGGAGTTCCCTAAAAATTGCGATCGCGCCTTTAACTCCCATCCCCATTCTCATTTTGCTGATTCAGTAAAATGTCAAGAATGCGGCGATTTTCTACCTGTAAACCTCGCATTTCTAGTTGCATTTCTCGCATTTCCGATTGCATTTCTCGAATGTCAGTTCTGTCTTCTATCTCCCTTTGCTGAGATAACCTGAGTGCTTGTTGGTGTAGTCTAGCAATATCTGCCAACTCTGATGTTAAATGTCTCAACTCTTCGAGAGAATTGGTGTTTTCTTGTTGCCCGGTTCTGCATTCTGCGATTTCCTGTGCCATTTCTTCCAAACGACGATCGATCGCACTGTCATCTAAATTACTCATCACGAATACCAAAATCATAAATCAAACTATTCACCCTCAACAGAGTGAAGTTTTCCCATTTGTAAATTATCAAAAATCTGGTTGATTTGTTTACGATCGCGATCGCTGACGGCCAGATCCGATAAAAACAAACTCACTAATTGAAAATGTTCTCGTCGAGTCACGCGGCCTGTTTTCAGAATTTGCTCGAGGGGAAATTTGGAATTGCTGGAAGATTTGTCTGACATTGTTCTACACCCGAATCGCTTTTGTTTAAAATGGCAATACTATTAAGGTAAAGAAAGTTTTTCTCTCATGCAAGTTATTCGCATTCCCGTACTCTCTGACAACTATATTTTCTTGCTACATGATGCCACTACAAATATTGCGGCTGTTGTCGATCCAGCGTTAGCAGATCCCGTTTTACAGCAGCTAAACAGCCTCTGTGCAAAACTGATAGCAATTTTTCACACCCATCACCATTGGGACCATATTGGCGGGAATCAAGAACTTTTGCAACATTTTCCCGATTTGCAGGTATATGGAGGTACAGAAGATCGCGATCGCCTCCCTGGACAGAATATATTTTTAAAGGAAGGCGATCGCGTCGAGTTTGGCGATCGCAAAGGAGAAGTGTTTTTTGTACCCGGACATACCCGCGCTCACATTGCTTACTATTTTCCACCTCATCTTTCTCGCGAACCTGGAGAACTATTCTGCGGCGATACCTTATTTGCAGGAGGTTGCGGGCGTTTATTTGAAGGAACTCCCGCGCAAATGCTGAATTCCCTCGCAAAATTGCGAAATTTGCCCGATAATACGCGAATTTGGTGCGCTCACGAATATACCCTGAAAAATCTCCAATTTGCCCTAACCGTCGATCCCCACAATACCGACCTGCAGGCTCGTTATGAGACAGTGAAAGAACTGCGATCGCGCCAAGAACCCACCATTCCCTCTCTCATTGGCATTGAAAAAACCACAAACCCGTTCCTCCGTTGGGATAGTGCCGAAATTCAACAGGCAATGGGAACGAGAGATCCAGTCAAAACCTTTGCTCGCTTACGAGGAAAAAAAGATTTGTTTTAAATGTTTTGTTGTAAAGTAGAAGATTGTGACCAAATTGTAGAAAAAATTTTAGGTTTACGGAGAACTATGGCCAAGCGCGTACAAGTTGTTTTAAATAAAGATGTCAGCAAACTCGGCAAAAATGGCGATGTCGTTGATGTTGCTCCAGGATATGCTCGCAATTTCCTCGTTCCTCAAGGATTCGCCGTGCGAGCAACCCCCGGCATCATTAAAATGGTAGAACAAAGAAAAGAAAAAGAGCGTTTGCGCTTACTGGAGATCAAACGAGAAGCTGAAGCCCGCAAAACAGCATTAGCAACCGTCGGACGCTTGACGATTAAAAAGCAAGCTGGAGAAGAAAAAGCTATCTTTGGAACTGTAACAGCGCAAGATGTTGCAGACACCATCCAGGAAAAAGCAGGTCAAGAGGTTGACAAACGCGATATTACAATTCCCGATATTCGCAAATTGGGCAATTATCAAGTTGAAGTCAAGCTGCATCCGGAAGTAGTCGCAATGGTTGAAATTGAAGTTGCACCACTTTAAGGGGAAGTCAGGGGAAGAGAAATATCTGTTCCCTATTTCCTGTTAATAAATATTCTCAATTAAGAAAAATTGTTGAAAATGGCTCAGAAAACAAACTATCATTTTCAATAAGTCGCTCTTTCTGAGAATTATGCTGCCCTACACCGCCAATACCCTCAAAGCCGAACTCAATTCCCGAGGTTGGCGCTTAACTCCACAACGAGAACAAATTCTGCACGTTTTTCAAAATTTACCGAGGGGAAATCATTTAAGTGCGGAAGAGCTTTTTCAACTATTAGAACAGCGCGGCGAAAGCATCAGCCTCTCCACCATTTACCGTAGTGTCAAACTCATGGCGCGGATGGGAATTTTGCGGGAATTGGAATTAGCGGAGGGACATAAGCACTACGAACTCAACCAACCCTATCCTCACCATCATCACCACATGGTTTGCATTCAATGCAACAAAACCATTGAATTTAATAACGATTCGATTTTAAAACAAAGTCTGAAACAAACTGAAAAAGAAGGATTTCAACTCATTGATTGTCAATTAACGGTGATGACAATATGCCCAGAAGCCTTGCGCTTAGGCTGGCCGTCGGCTTTACCGAGTAATTGGTCTTGTTCCCGCGCCATTTCAGAAAGTCATGCTAGGGAAGATAGTCAGAAGCAAGGCGATCGCCCCGAGGAAGAATAATATTTTTTAACAAATCCGTGAAAAGTTTTAAGATTTCCTGTTCTTGTTCTGAGCAGTGCTAAGATCGACACCTCGAGCTAGGGGTGCTTGGACTATCCAGGCTGAGAAATACCCTGAGAACCTGAGACTGGTTAGCACCAGCGTAGGGAAGCCATGATTAAGAGGAATTCAATATGCGTACAGAATGGGTTGCTAAACGGCGCGGTCAAACAAACGTGACGCAAATTCACTATGCCCGTCAGGGAATAGTCACGGAAGAAATGCACTATGTCGCCAAACGGGAAAATCTGCCTCCTGAGTTAATTCGGGGAGAAGTGGCGCGGGGACGTATGATTATCCCAGCCAATACTAATCATACTAATCTCGAACCGATGTGCATTGGTATTGCTTCTAAATGCAAAGTCAATGCCAATATCGGCGCATCTCCCAATTCTTCCAATTTAGAGGAGGAAGTGGCCAAACTCGATTTGGCGGTTAAATATGGTGCGGATACGGTAATGGATCTCTCGACGGGTGGCGGGGATCTCGATATCATTCGCACAGCAATTATTAAGGCTTCTCCGGTTCCCATTGGGACGGTGCCGATTTATCAGGCCATGGAAAGCGTACATGGGTCGATTGAAAAACTCACCCCGGATGATTTCCTGCATATCATCGAAAAACACGCCCAACAAGGGGTGGACTATATGACCATCCATGCGGGTATTTTAATTGAGCATTTGCCTTTAGTGCGCGATCGCATTACGGGAATTGTTTCCCGAGGGGGCGGAATTATTGCCCGGTGGATGTTACACCATCACAAGCAAAACCCCCTCTACACCCATTTTGATGAAATTATCGAAATCTTTAAAAAGTACGATGTTTCTTTCAGTTTGGGAGATTCTCTGCGTCCTGGTTGTACTCACGATGCTTCTGATGCAGCACAGTTGGCAGAGTTAAAAACCCTAGGACAATTAACCCGTCGCGCCTGGGAACATGATGTACAGGTGATGGTAGAAGGTCCTGGCCATGTGCCGATGGATCAAATCGAGTTTAATGTTAAAAAGCAGATGGAAGAGTGTTCTGAAGCGCCTTTCTATGTTCTCGGTCCGTTGGTGACGGATATTGCCCCAGGCTACGATCATATTACTTCCGCGATCGGTGCTGCGATGGCGGGGTGGTATGGAACGGCGATGCTCTGTTATGTTACACCCAAGGAACATTTGGGCTTGCCGGATGCTGAGGATGTTCGCAATGGTTTAATTGCTTATAAAATAGCTGCCCATGCTGCGGATATTGCCCGCCATCGCCCAGGAGCCCGCGATCGCGATGACGAACTCTCAGCAGCGCGGTATAATTTCGATTGGAATCGTCAATTTGAACTTTCCCTCGATCCCGATCGCGCCCGAGAGTATCACGATGAAACTTTACCTGCCGATATTTATAAAACGGCGGAATTCTGTTCCATGTGCGGTCCAAAATTCTGTCCCATGCAAACAAAAGTTGATGCGGATGCGCTAACGGAATTAGAGAAATTCTTAGCACAAGAGAAGGAAACTGAAGTTGTCATGCAGGCATAAAGTATAAGGCTGCATTCGATGTTGTAGGGACATTAAATTTGTCTCTACAACATCCAAACTATCAAACTATATAGAGCCAATTCTAGATATTACTTAACAAATTGAGGCATAATTTCTGCTGCGGTAAACAGGCCATAAAGCCCGCGACGGTATAATGATACCCCAGCTTTAAGGTAGCCAAAAGCAGGACCGCAAACATTAGCCGCCATACTCGTCTCGTCCCCTAATGTAAACCTATGAGTAGAGGTTTTCCCTTCAAAAGTGCGCCCCGTCACTTTAACATTAGTGCTGAGAGGTTTCTTGGCATTGCGAGTATCAACAACTCCACCAACGGTAACGCGATCGCGGCTGCAAATTCCCGCCAATTCTAACATAATATCATCAGCGTGTTCCATTTTCTCTAAAGTGATGATCCCTTCGGTTTTATCCAAGAAAGATTCAACTTCAGCGTCACTCATTGCCCTCGCTTTTTCCACGTCAAATCCTGGTAAATGAGCAATATCCTCGCGAATAGTAGCGCGATATGCCTCCCAATTGGCAATTCCCACCCCAAAAGTAATAGTAATATCATGTATTTCTGCATAGCTTTGGGCGGCGATCGCTGCCACCGCCGTCAATAACCCTGGAGTTGCGCCGCATCCTGTCATATAGGTGATTCCAGCCTTTTGTAAGGCTTCTCGCATTTCCAATACTTGTTCCATAGCAGAAGTGCGTTTCAGGGCATCTACTAGCACTCCCCTCCAGCCTGCGTCAATAAATTGTTGGGCGACGGAAGCCATAAAAGTATTGGGTAAATTGGGAAGGGCAAGAAAATAGCCGTCTACATCTGCTTTCTCCAATAAATCTTGAATACTATTGTTACTGAGCATTCCGTGAGGTTCAAGATAACCGAGAGAATCTTTTTCCTGATAGATTTTACCGCAAATATCTGCATCCAGTCCCAACCGATCGTAAGCATATCCTTTGTGATCGGCTGCTGCAACTAATATCATCTCTTGTTTGGGTGCAAGAACTTTTGCTGCAGCTTGTCCTAATCCCCCAAAACCCAATACACCGACTTTAATCTTATTTTGTGCTGCTGTCATAGTTTCCTTCTCGATCTGAACAGTCTTTTATTATCTCTCAAGAGGGAAGGCGCGATCGCGGTTGTAAACAAAAATATTAGATTTTATCTTTATAACTCTAGGATATCCTGTCTTTGATAACCTCGTTGATAAAGATTCATTCATTCTAACTTGACGCACTGGTATAGAAACGAGTGGCAAATCGCCAAAATTGATTGGAACAATAAAAAAGCGCGATCGCCAAAATACCCGATCCTAAAATCCAGGAAAACTCAACGCGATCGAGGAGGGTTTGTGCGGGAATTGTCGTCAAAAATGCAACGGGGACAATAAAGGTGAAAAAGACGCGATATAAAGCTGGATAGGCTACCATTGGGAAGCGTCCAGCCTCCAATAAACCGCGCAAAACTTCCGTAACATTATAAACTTTTACAAACCAAATACTGGTTGCTCCCAACATAAACCAAAGGCTGTATAAAATAACGATACCAAAGAAAATAGGAATGAGACTAAGTAGATAATTACTAAAATTTAGGCTCAGACGAGAGCCGGAATAAAGAACAATAATGATGCCAAAAAAAACATCGGGTAAACCCCAAGGAGAAATCGTTCGCGCTGAGAGCCAAAATTGACTACTAATGGGTTTGAGTAGCACAAAATCTAATGTTCCTTCTTGAACTTGTTGGACAATTTTATTAAGATTGGGAATGAGAAATGTTGCTGAAAATCCCTGGAGTAAAGTGAAAACACCCAAAACAATTAATGCTTCTTCCCAACTCCAGCCTTTGAATTCATAACCCGTGCGATAAAATAGAAATAAACCAAATAAGCTACCGGAAAGATTGGTTAAACTGCTAAGAGTAGCAATGAGAAAATTCAAACGATACTCGAGTTCTGCGGCGATCGCGGTACTCCAAAATAGTTTCAAAACTAATAAATAACGTTGCATTTTAGACAAAACCTTTTAACTGACATTGACAGAGTTCTTGATTATCGTTAAGTGCCTTACATCCTATTTTCTCTTGATGAGTAAGTATTGATTTTATTTGTTGTTTTTTCTTACAGCGTAGAGATTGACGATTATCTTGTTTTAATAAATCGCATAACTGTATTGCTGATTCTTTTTGAACTTCAATATCGTAATGCAATTTTTGAGCAAATAAACACCTTCCTTCCATAATTTGATTTTTTTTAATACCTACACTATCTAATTCTTGATCGGTTAACCAGATAAAATTAGGAAATATCATCAAGAGCTTCTTGGGCATATTTACGAATATATAAATCCGAATCTTTACGGATAAATCTCTCTAAAATTGGATGAATTAGCTCAATATCATCTAATTCATCTTCTACAATCCAGAAAAAATCGATTATGGCAGATTTAACTAATCTACCCCAAAGATTGTAATTATTCATGAATCCTACTATCAAAATATATTTTTTCATTACCTGTATTTTTTGCGAACAAGCAACAGATTTAATTAATATTTCCCACTGTTCAGGAGAGAAAATATTAATATATTGACCATAGGGTGTATGTCCCAAAAGCATTAATTGAGCTAGAAGATTACCATCACATTCAGCTAAAAGAGCGATCGCACCGTCATAACCATCTCTAACATTGTTTTGATTTCCCCATTTTAGAATTTCCAAAATCTCTTCTATTGTTCTGATATCTTCAGCAACCTTCTTACAAATCTTGATTCTCTTATTTGGTGGATTCTGAAAATACCATTTCAGCAAATCTAGTTCTTTATTGTTAAAAAAAGTCAACTCAGTCTTGGATTCTAGATCGGGTAAAGGTTGTACAGGTGATAGAAATTCGGGATTTTTTTGTACTTCACTCCTAAACCAAACTTTCCGAAGAGGTGGTAGTGATAATAGAAAAACCTCTTCTTCTCTAGAGCTTGGTGGTTTATCCTCCGGCAGTAAAGGAAACTCATTTTTAATCATTTCCCAATACCTACCAAAATGCACAGAAGAAAATTTTAGCGTTTCAAAATTAACCGAAAAAGCGACTTCTCTCAATGGTGGATTCTTGAATTTGACCCTCATGGTATTGTGTGAATTTATATCTTGCATAATCTTAGTTACAAAGAACCAATGTACTTGGTGATGTATTTCATCTTTAACGATAGTATACTAGAATAATGTATAATGTTGTGTAATTAATTTATAAAATTTTAAAATAAAGGAAATTAGGAACATTAATAAACTATTTGGTTGTTAATTAGGATACTGCCTTAGTGCTTTAATAGTGAATAATGAATTTTCTCCCTCCTTTATTTAAACCACAAGCTATAATATGACAATGAAACATTCAATTTCACTGCTTCTAAGTTTAACAATTTTGGGGTTTCCCCAACAGATTTTAGCGAACACTATTTTAGCACAGGACTCTCAGGAGGAAGAACAAGTGCAATCCAGCGAACAGAAAACCGAACAAAACACATTATTTCCTATTCTCAAAGAGGGAAAATTGGGTTATATCGACACAGAGGGAAATATTGTTATTGAACCCCAATTTATGTTTTCCTTGGCAGCAAGGCGATTTTCTCAAGGAGTCGCGGCGATCGCCATCGATGGTAAGGGAGGATTAATCGATCGCAATGGCAATATTATTATTGAACCACAATTCGAGCATATTGGCGAGTTTTTTGCCGGGTTAGCACAGGTAATTCAAGGAGGAAAAAGCGGTTTTATCAATCAAGAAGGAGAGATTACGATCGCGCTACAATTTGAAGCTGTGAGAGATTTTTCTCAAGGACTCGCCGCCGTTCAAATAGAAGGAAAATGGGGCTTTATTAATAGCATTGGTGACATTGTTATCCCAGCAAAATTTGAGGATGCTTTAGATTTTAACCCACAAGAATTAGCGGCGGTTAAATTGGGCAAAAAATGGGGATTAGTCAATAAAATGGGTGAGATGATTGTTGCACCAAGTTTTGACCGCGTTTGGCTATTTCAAGAGGGGTTTGCGGCGATTAAAATAGACGAAAAATGGGGCTTTATTAATGAGGAGGGTGAGATTGCGATCGCACCTCAATTTGAGCGCGTGGGAAACTTTTCAGAAGGATTGGCTTATATTTCTTTGCGCGATCAGATCGGTTATATCAATAAGAGTGGAGAGATAATTATTGAACCTCAATTTGAAGAAGGTGGGGATTTTTCAGAAGGATTGGCAACTATCGAATTAGGTGGAAAATGGGGATTTATTAATGGAGAAGGAAAGATTGTTATTTCCCCTAAATATGATGCTGCATGGGACTTTTCAGAAGGACTAGCTTGCATTAAAAATGGACAAAATATTGGCTTTATTAACCCCAAGGAAGAATTGGTTATTCTACCTCAATTTCAGAGAGCAAGTAATTTTATTAATGGATTAGCACAGGTCGAAATTAATAGAAAAATAGGCTATATTGATAAAACCGGACGTTTTATTTGGTTGCCAACTAATTAAACAATTACTGTTTATTTTCAGTTAATGAATAACAAATAATCTACAATAATAAAGCAAGTTAATGAGTAAATTTAATTTAAGAACGCGCTTATTTTTTTCCCATATTCTCGTCATTGTTTTGGGATTGGGTACGTTTGTTGCAATTGTTAAATATTCTTCTCCACGATTTTTTATTTTGCGTTTAGAACAATTAGAAAGAAGAGGATTTTTAACTGTTCGTTCAGCCAGAACTTATTTGATCAATGGATTTCAAAGTGCCTTAAATAGCGGCACATTTTGGTCTTTTGCAGTTGGTATTAGCACATCTGGAGGATTGAGTTATTGGCTTGCTCAACGGATTACTAAACCTTTAAGTATTATGCAGGAAATTACACAAAAATTTGCTTCGGGAAAATTGGAGGAAAGAATGCCAGCGACTGATATTCCCGAATTAAATGAATTAGCAATGAGTTTCAATCGTATGGCTAATAGTTTAGAAGGAGTCGAACAAAGACGGAGAGAATTAATTAGCGATCTCACCCATGAATTGCGATCGCCGTTAACAGTAGTACGAGGATATTTAGAAGAACTCTCAGATGGCGCGATCGCACCTTCCCCAGAAATCTATTTACGTTTAGTTCGCGAAACCAAGCGTTTAGAAAGATTAACCCACGATTTACAAGAACTTTCTAAAGCAGAAGCGGGATATTTGCCGATTTATTTACAATCGGTTAATTTATATCCCTTATTAACTTCTTTAGCAGAGCGTTTTTCTGATCAATTAATGGAAGATAGTCCGACTTTAATATTAGAATATGCTGAAAATCTTCCCTTCGTGATTGCCGATATCGATCGCACCGAACAAGTGCTAGTGAACTTAATCGGAAATGCCTTGCGCTATACCGAAACAGGTTCAATTACTGTCAAAGGATGGCGAGATCGCGATCGCCTTTGGATCGCCGTCGAAGATACCGGAGTCGGTATTTCCCAGCAAGATTTGCCCTTTGTTTTTGAGCGATTTTGGCGTGCAGATCGATCGCGATCGCGCTACTCTGGAGGAACGGGAATTGGTTTAGCCATCGCTCGCCGTTTGATCGAGTTACAAAATGGCAAAATCGAAGTAGAAAGCGAACTCGGTAAAGGAAGTATATTTCGCTTTCATCTTCCCCTTGTTTGATTACAAAACTCGATCATAAAACCTGAAACTTTATTATAAAATCAACCCTCTCCACAGGATTGTAAGAGCGTGCTATCGATATCCCCTAATTTTGTTAGTTGATGATAGCCTTGCAAGCCAACTATACGCATAATGCCATCGTTTGTGGCAATTGTGCCACGATCTTCGAGGGCGATCGCGTAGGGATAAACCTCTCCCTCAAAATCCTCCACTGATAAATTCAGATTTTGGTTGTCTACCGCACCAACAAAACAATGGTATTCAGAATCAACTTCATACAATGCTCCGTTTACCTTACCTTGACGAACTTCAAAAACGATATAAGTAATCCCATATTGTTCCGCTTGGGGAGAACCACCGAAGAGATAAAACCCATCAGCTAGAGGAGAATCAACACTCATCTGTTCAGTGCGATCGCGAACCTCGACTTCTGCAACCGGAAAATTTTCCTTATTTAACTCCTCAATTCTCATATCAGCGATCGCCGGAAAAGTATTAGCGATCGCCATCCCAACTGCGATCGATAAACAAACATTAAACCGCCAGAAGCGAAACCTCATCAGCTTGACTGAAATTTGTTTGACTGAAATTTGTTTGACTGAAATTTGTGGGATTTTTTGTAGGATAGAATTCAGCATTACATACACCCTCATCACAACTTAAATAATTGACATACTCTCACCGCTAAACGCTTTAGCGTTCTGCGGTCAGACCCCGCGTCGCCGAAAGGCGCAAGGGAATGCTGACCAAGAAGAGCGGGAGATTCTTGAACT
>NZ_JACSWA010000620.1 GCF_016888125.1 Spirulina sp. CCY15215 | reverse complement strand
TTGTTCCTCCTAACGGCGATCCCGTCATTCGTCCTGTCCCCATCAACCGCGAATTAGCCTTGCGAGTTGCCGATCGCTTCCGCAACGCCGCCATTAACACCCGTCGTCCCACCTCCTTTATTGCACCTTCTCAACAACTCTACCGTTGGCTCATCGAACCCATCGCCGCCGACCTAGAAACCTTAGAAATCCAGCATATCACTTTCCTCCTCGATACAGGACTGCGTTCCCTTCCCGTCGCCGCCCTTCACGATGGGGAAAAATTCCTCATTGAGCGCTACAGCCTCAGTTTAATGCCCAGTATGGCCTTAACCGACCTCAGTTACGCCGACGTGCGCGGAATGAGCCTCTTAGCGATGGGTGCAGAAACCTTTGCCGAGCAAAATCCCTTACCCGCAGCCGGTGCCGAAATAAATCTTCTCACTAATGAACTCTGGGAAGGAGATTCTTATCTCAATGAGGACTTTACTGTAGAGAAATTGCTCGAAGCACGCCATCAAAACTCATTTCGCATGATTCATTTGGCAACTCATGGGGAATTTAAGTCGGGAAGTCCCGATAATTCTTTCATTTATTTAGGTGAGGGAAAATTACCTTTGAGTCAAATTCGCAATTTAGGCCTGCACGATCCTCCCGTAGAATTGTTAGTATTGAGTGCTTGTCAGACAGCGTTAGGAGACTCCGAGGCCGAGTTAGGGTTTGCAGGTTTAGCGGTGATGGCGGGAGTTAAATCTGCCTTGGGAAGTTTATGGCAAGTGAGCGATTCGGGAACATTTGGACTAATGACTACTTTTTACGAACAGTTAAAAGAGGCACCAATAAAAGCCGAAGCGTTAAGGCGATCGCAATTAGCAATGATTCGCGGAGAAACAAGATTAGGAGAAGGAGAAATCGTGACCACGAGAGGCGCGATCGCTTTAACTCAAAAGTTAGAAGGAGGAGGCGATTTAAGCCATCCTTATTTTTGGAGTGCATTCACCTTAATTGGTACGCCTTGGTAATGCCAAAATCTTTGTATTTTGAATTGAATTGACAGGCGATCGCACTCCCAACCAAAGCTGCTTTTTTAAAGTTTTGCATTGCACTGTCCCCTTTTTTCTGTTGATGTGTATATTGCTTGAAAAGTCTATGGTTTTTTGTCAAGATATGGCTTAGAGCGGCGGTTTTTTGGTCAAGATTGTGTAAACCTTTTTACCTGATCAATAAAGGGCTAATGATTAGCCCTTTATCTCTTAACTATTCATTTTTAACTAGGCGATCGCTTTTAACCTAATGGTTGATTAGCTAACACTGGGTTGACGGCGCTTGCGTAAGAAAGCCAAACCGATCGCACTCAAACCGAGTAAAGTCGAGGGTTCAGGAACCGTTGCATCCTCTTCTGGTAAAGCGAAGTTACCCGCTAAAGCAACCCCATCATTAGCACACTCGAGGAAGACATGAGCCATGAAATCGCTGATTCCTCCGGGGAGAACTCCTTCTAAAGCAGACTTGTTTAAGGAAAAACCAAAAGTAGATTTGTATCCTTCTGTGTTAACACCCCCAAGGAAATTATCAAAATTTAATCCTTTCGCGGTAAGTGCTGCTTCATCTAATTGGGTAATACCCGCTAACTTCGTTCCTTCTTCTACGACATTGAGAATGCGTTGATTTGTTCCAAAATAATCCTTAACACTGGCTTTACTGGAAAGATCCGTTCCCATTGCGTTTTCATCTTGAAGGAATCCACTGTTATCGTAGTGGTTGATATGCTTGTAGCCAGAGTTATCGCGGGTAATGCCTTTGAGGGAGTCAACGGAATAAAGTCCGAACTCACCACCTTGATCGTTGGGAGCAAATTTAACCGCTAATAGACTACCTTTATATTCGTCTTTGACATCATAGACTTTTTGGCTGTCCGTGTAACTGCCGTAATCTGCGACTAAATCGGTAAAGTTTGCTTCGGGGGAAAAGTTGAAGAAAAGATCGCCCCAGCCGATTTTTCCCCCACCTGCTAAGGAATCATTATGACCATCCCACTTTGTTCCACCAGTGAAACCGACAAAAATTTGATCGTCAGTTTCCTTGATAGCCAAACCTCGAATATTGTAGTTCTCTCCTCCCGAACCATCGTTAAGGGCATCAATACCGTAGTTCCATCCGTTGTGGAGTTGTCCGGCGTTTGCAGGTGCGGAGATCGCCCCCATGAATCCTAAAGTCGCGATCGCACTCCCAACCAAAGCTGCTTTTTTAAAGTTTTTCATTGCCCTTGTCCTTTCCTTGAGTTATTTCTTGAGTTATTTCTTGAGTTAATTGTGTGCTGGTTGAGAGATGCTCTGAAATGCAATTTAGGAATTGCTCATATATTTTCAAACTATAGATTAGGAAAGCATAGTCCCAATTTTTCGTTTAATTCTGCACCCAGATTATGTTTTCAGACCGTCTCTCGACTGCGAATCTTTTGCTTTAACCTAAGTCTAACATTAGATTTCGCTGAGTTTTATTAAGATATGGTTTAGATGGGCTTCTATTTTGTAAAGATTGTGCAAAATCTTGCGATCGAAAGGAAAAATACCTGTTTATGGAGAAAAAGCCCTTGTTTTTGCTCGATCGTGCGATCGCCATAAGAATTTTCTTTCAGGGGAAAAGGAATATTATTGAAAAACTATCTTGGGTATTTCTTCACATAAACTGAAACTCTTTTGGCGATCGCTTAAATTCAAGCATTAATTTTCTTGTAAAGTTCTATGGGTAGAATGATGACGCGCACTCTTTAAAAAAGCTAAACCAATCAGACTTAAACCCAGTAAAGCACTGGGTTCTGGTGTGGTTTCTCTGTTTGGATCTACTCCTCCCTCTTCAGAGATCTCGCATTAAAAAAGTTTACTTTATGAAAATAAAAACAACCACGTAAGTAGTGTTGACTTAATGAAGTAAATGGTATTATTTGGCGCTTAAAAATCAAATCAGAAAAATGAGAATGATACGGAAAACCTCGGTTCGCGATCGCGGTCGGATGGTAAAGTAAAAAACTGCACCTCGCGAAATTCACCGAATGGCAACTCTAGCACCCCCTTCTCAACCCCTGAACTTCCCCCTCACAGCAGTGGTGGGACAAGACGCGATCAAACTGGCTTTACTGTTAGCCGCCGTCGATCCTGGATTGGGCGGAGTCGTCATTGCCGGTCGTCGAGGAACGGCTAAATCAGTGATGGCGCGGGCAATTCATGCCCTTTTGCCGCCGATAGAAGTGGTGAAAACTTCTTATTACAATGCGGCCCCTGAAGAAGAAATGGGGGAAACTGAAATTGTTGCGGCCCCCTTCGTACAAATCCCTTTAGGAGTGACGGAAGACCGCTTATTGGGGTCGGTGGATGTGGAAAAATCGGTGCAGGAAGGAGAACCCATTTTTCAGCCTGGACTTTTAGCAAAGGCACACCGAGGGGTTCTCTATATTGATGAAATTAACCTCCTCGATGACCAAATTAGCAACCAACTTTTGACGGTTTTAACAGAGGGAAAAAATCGCATTGAACGAGAAGGGATTAGTATCGAACATCCTTGCCGACCGATTCTCATTGCCACCTATAATCCTGATGAAGGGGCATTACGGGAACACCTGCGCGATCGCATTGCCATTAGTTTATCGGCGGATGGGGTTTTAGCCTTGGATAGTCGGGTGGAAGCGGTGGAAAGGGCGATCGCTTATTCCCATTCTCCTCAACTATTTATCGACCAATATAACGAAGATATTGAAAGTATTAAAACCAATATTTTACTAGCGCGAGAGTATTTAAAAGATGTTGAATTAACCGGCGAACAGATATCTTATTTGGTACAAGAAGCCCTTCGCGGGGGAGTACAAGGACATCGGGGGGAACTATTTGCTTTGCGGGTAGCTAAAGCAGTGGCGGCGTTAGAGGGACGGGAGAATGTCACCTCAGAAGACTTGCGCCGGGCGGTAGAATTGGTAATTGTGCCGCGATCGTCCTTTATTCCACCACCAGAAGACGACCAACAAGCACCCCCTCCTCCTCCCCCTCCTCCCCAAGATGAGGATGGGGGAGAAGAGGAAGATGAGGAAGAGAGGGAAGATGAAGAAGAAAAGCAGGAAGAACAACAAGAACCCCCACAAATTCCCGAGGAGTTTATTTTCGATCCTGAAGGGGTAATTCTCGATCCGAGTGTCTTGTATTTCGCACAGATGGCGCAACGACAGGGAAATACGGGGGCGCGGAGTTTGATTTTTTCCGACGATCGCGGGCGCTATATTAAGCCCATGCTACCGAAGGGGAAGGTGATGCGGGTAGCGGTGGATGCGACTTTACGGGCGGCGGCACCCTATCAAAAATCCCGGCGGTTGCGCTATCCTAACCGGAAAGTGATTGTAGAACAGGGAGACTTGCGATCGAAGCGGTTGGCGAGAAAGGCGGGGGCGTTAATTATCTTTGTGGTGGATGCGTCGGGATCGATGGCATTAAACCGGATGCAGTCGGCGAAAGGGGCGGTGATGCGTTTATTAACCGAGGCTTATGAAAACCGCGATCAAGTGGCGTTAATTCCTTTTCGTGGGGAAAAAGCAGAGATCTTTTTACCCCCAACGCGATCGATTACTTTGGCGAAAAGTCGTTTGGAAAAGTTACCCTGTGGGGGAGGATCTCCTTTAGCACATGGATTATCTCAAGCGGTTCATGTGGGGATGAATGCAAAGATGTCGGGAGATATAGGACAAGTGGTTATTGTTGCCATTACCGACGGGCGAGGTAATATTTCTTTGGCGCGATCGCTGGGGGAAACTTTACCGGAGGGAGAAAAGCCGGATATTAAAGGGGAACTTTTAAGTATTGCTGGGCGCATTCGTTCTATTGGCTTTAAACTGTTAGTAATTGACACGGAAAGTAAGTTCGTGTCTACGGGGTTTGGCCGGGAAATTGCTAAGAATGCTGGCGGGAAATACTATCAACTTCCCAAGGCCACGGATAAGGCGATCGCCATGATGGCGAAAGGTGCAATTTCTGAGTTAAAATAGTGACTCATTGATAGTTAGCAGTTCGACCAAGAGAAGGATTAGGGTAAGGGCGATCGCCCTTACCCGCCGGAGAATCCTTGCTATTTTAGTGAAAAAAGACTTATAAAGACTTATTAGGATTAATGCGATCGATGATAGTCTAGTAGACTGAGTGCGGGCTAAAATGGTAGGAGCAACGGATTTTCTGGCCAAAACGCGATCGCGTTTTGGCTGTGGTCGAGAAATATGTTAAAGCATAAGGAACAAATATCTGATTTAGAGAACATTATGAACGAATCCTACGAGATATCCATTCGCGATCGCGCGACAGGAAAAGAATATAATGCTAGAGTGCCAAGCGATCGCTACATTCTGCAAAGTCTGGAAGACCAACAAATAGAGCTTCCTTTTTCCTGTCGCAATGGTGCCTGTACCGCTTGTGCGGTGCGGGTTCTTTCCGGAGACATCAACCAACCAGAAGCGATCGGACTCTCCCCAGAACTGAAAAAAAAGGGGTATGCGCTATTATGCGTCGGGTATGCGCGATCGGATATTCGCGTAGAAACTCAAGACGAAGATGAAGTTTACGAACTCCAATTTGGACAATATTTTGCCAGGGGACGAGTCCGCTTTGGTTTCCCCCTAGACGAAGATTAATAACCAACTCCCAACTCCCCAACTATCCACTATCCACTATCCACTATCAACTCCTAAAACCCATGCAGTCAACTTCCGCCGAACAACTGCAAATTATCCTTGATATTGCCACAGAAGCCGCCCTTGCTGCTGGGGCAATTTTGCGAGACTGTTGGGGTAAAATCGAGTCCGTTGAAGAAAAAGGACGACCAGGCGATCTCGTCACCGAAGTTGACAAAAAATCAGAAGCCGTTATTCTCAAAATTCTCACTCGCCATTTTCCCGATCATCCAATCCTAGCAGAAGAATCGGGACGCATGGGGGGCGATCGAGAACAATATTTGTGGGCGATCGATCCCCTCGATGGGACGACAAATTATGCCCACGGTTATCCCGCTTCTTCCGTTTCCATTGGTTTATTAATTGATAATATTCCTCACATTGGTGTAATCTACGATCCCGTCCGCGATCGCCTTTACCAAGCCGCCAAAGGCCTCGGTGCAACCTGCAACCGCCGTCCCATCCAAGTCTCCTCCACGACTGATTTACGTCACAGTCTCCTCGTGACGGGTTTCGCTTATGATCGCCACGAAACGACAGATAATAACTACGCCGAGTTTTGCTATTTAACCCATTTAAGCCAAGGCGTTCGTCGAGGAGGGTCAGCAGCTTTAGATTTAGCCCTCGTCGCTGGCGGTCACTTGGATGGGTATTGGGAACGAGGTCTGAAACCTTGGGATATTGTGGCTGGCATTGTTCTGGTAGAAGAAGCAGGAGGCCGAGTCACAGCCTATGATCAGAGTCCTTTCGATCTCCAATCCGGTCGCATCTTAGCCACCAACAGCCAGATTCATTCTGCCCTATCGCGATCGCTCTTAGCAACGCCTCCCATTAGCGTTTGGTCTAATTTGGCAGAAATGCAAAAATTGACATGAAGAAAGTATTTTCCAGTAGAGAAAAAAATAGAGATAATAAGAGTAAACCTCTAAAAATTCAGAACAGATAGGACGCACGAACGGGCAAGATGCCCGCACTACCCTAAAGATAGAATACGGTAGTGGGAGCGTCTCGCTCCTTAACCATTTCAGTCCTAATACACAATAACTGCAACTAATTCTATTCCCTATCGAGAAAATTATGCCTTTTAACATTCAACGCGGACTTTTTAAATATGACATCACCGATCACTATGCCATTTTAGGTATTCCTGTGAATACCGAGGCCAAAGCGATTCGTAAACAGTATCTCAAACTTGCCCACAGCCTCCACCCCGACAAACTAAGAGATGCCAGCGATCGCGATCGCAAACAAGCCAATGAGATATTATCCAAGTTAGTTAATCCCGCCTACGAAGCCCTACAGGAAAAAGCCAAGAACCGCACAGAATATCATATCGTCCTGGAACAGACAGGCAAGCGTTTAGCCGCCGAAGGATTACCCAGCCTAGAAACTGAGGGGGCCAAAAAATTGGCTCAAGCAGGTAGCAGCGATGTTGATGCAGCCTATAAGCGAGAGATATCCAACTTAGCCTCAAATCAGTATCAGGCGATCGGTAAAGTTCTAGAAAACATCGCCGCCCTGAGCGAATTAAATCTAGTTTACCTGATGCGGAAAGAAGGACAAGGGGTGAGAAAATCTGCATCGAGTCAGACAGCAGCTAAACCCTCTTCCCCCACACAAGGACAAGCACAAAAACCAAGTAACCCTGATGAAACCGTCCCCCAAAGTTCCCCCGTCGATCCCTACACTCGTCGGGCGCGAGAATATCTTGAAAAAGGCAATTATGCTAAATCAATCTTAGAATTGCGGGACGGTCTCAAACTCGATCCCAAAAATAGCGCTTGTCATAGTTTAATGGGATTGGCCTATTTAAAACAAAATCAGGTCAGCATGGCGAAAGTACATATTATGAAAGCCCTGCAATACAATCCCAAAGATGAACTCGGACTCAAAGGCAAAGCTGCCCTCGATCGCCTGGCTGGAAAAACTGGTGCTAAACAACAAAGTACATCAACAGCAAAGGGAAAATCCAGCAAGCCTGATAATAAATCGGGGGGAATGTTCGGGTTATTTGGAGGGAAGAAAAAGTAATTAACAATAACATGATCCACCAACCGCCAGCCGGAACTCGAGATTTACTGCCCCTTGACGTGGCACAAAAACGCTGGATCGCCGATCGCCTGCGCCAAGTTTTCCATCAGTGGGGCTATCAGCGCATTATTACCTCCACCTTAGAACGGATGGATGCACTCACGGCGGGAGGGGCGATCGATCCCGACACGGTGATTCAAATTGAAGACACTTCCGAGGGTCGGTTGGGGTTACGACCGGAATTGACGGCCTCGATCGCCCGGGCTGCTGTGACTCGCATGGCGGGAAGTACTTATCCCCAACGCTTATATTACAACGCCAATGTTTTTCGCCGCTTCAAGGGGGGACACCACGGACGACAAATGGAATTCTATCAAACTGGGGTAGAACTATTACACGCCGCCGGAAGTTTGGCAGATACGGAAATTCTCCTCTTATTGGCAGAGAGTTTGCAATCTTTGGGGATGGCAGAATGGCATATTATTTTAGGAGAAGCAGGATTAACGCGATCGCTGCTCTCGATTTTCCCTGAGTCGATACAAACAACCCTTCGCCGTTGTATTGCCAACCTCGATCGCGTCGCTTTGGAATCATTCGTACATCCAGACTTATCGGAGGGTTTGCGAGAGAAAGCCTTAATGTTATTCGACCTGCGAGGAAAGCCTGCGGATGTACTGCAAACGGTTTCAAGTTGGGATTTGGATACTCGAGGAAAAGGTATGGTTAATGAGTTAAAAAATCTCTGCGATCGCCTAGAAAAGAGTGCGACGAATCTGGCGATCGTTCTCGATCTGAGTTTAATTGAAACAATTGATTACTATACCGGCATTGTTTTTGAGGTGGTTTCCGCCCAAAATAATCAATACCGAGTCTTGGGCAAAGGCGGACGCTACGATCGCCTCCTCGAACTCTACCATCCTGAAGGGAAAAGTACCCCTGGAGTGGGTTTTGCGCTCAATTTAGAGGAGTTACACGCTTGTTTGCTTTCTAGCGAGGATTTGCCGCGATCGACCCCTGCCAGCGATTTCTTAGTCATTCCCATCAGCCCTCAAGCCGAAATTGCCGCGATCGCCCACGCTCAAACTTTGCGGAATGCAGAACCCTCCGTCAGAGTAGAATTAGATTTGGGAGGACGTTCCCCCGAAGGTATTCGCGAATATGCCCAAAATTCACGCATTTCCCGTTTAGTTTGGATCGAAGCAGATGGAACGCCAAACATTGAAATTCTAACAGACAAGACAAAATAATGCACTTAATTCTCTATGCAAAACCCGGCTGTCATTTATGTGAAGGATTGCAAGAAAAATTAGAACAATGCCTTCATCAAGAGGATTTTGCTGGGGTAGAATTGGTCGTTCGCGATATCACTACGCGAGAGGATTGGTTTGCAGCTTATGAATATGAAATTCCTGTATTAACGAAGGAAATAGAAGGGAAAGAGCAGATTTTACCCCGTCCTTCCCCTCGGACTTCCCCGCGTCAATTAGAGAAACTGTTGCGGAAATACGGATTTTAGGAAAGTTGCACATTCAGGCATTTTTCAGTCAAGATAGCCAATATAAAATAATCCGATCTTAAAACACCTGAATGTCCAAGCAACCCCTCGATATTATCCTCCTCGTCCTCGATACCCAAAGAGCCGATCGCCTATCCTGTTACGGCTATGAGAAAGAAACTTCCCCCAATTTAGATCGCCTCGCTACAGAGTCTACCCTCTTTCGCAATGCCGTCGCTGCGGCACAGTGGACAATTCCCTCCCATGCGTCCATGTTTACCGGGGTTTATCCCGATATTCATCAGATGGTGCAGTCTTATTCCGTTCTGCCTAGCACCCTCCCCACCCTAGCAGAACGGTTGCGAGAAGGAGGCTATTACACCGCCGCTTTTTGTAATAATCCCCTCGTTGGGGTGATTAATAATGGCTTGCGACGGGGCTTTTATAGCTTTTTAAACTATAGCGGACTCCTCACCGATCGCCCCAACCAAGCGGGAATTCCCGCGAACTTAATCGATCGCTATCGATCTTGGTTTAAGCGAGTCTTAGCGGGAACTTTTGGTAAAGTTCAAGATGCGTTTGCCCGTAGCGATGCCTTACTTTCTCTCTCCTTTAATCCCCTCATGGTTCCGCTTTGGCAAACAGCGTTGAGTTTTAAAGGTAATACGGCGAAATCCTTAGAGGATGCGGCAAAACTCCTCATCGATCGCCAACAAACTGAAGGGCAACCCATCTTCACTTTTATCAACCTGATGGAGGCGCATATGCCCTATCATCCCCCGCGCAGATTTGTGGAACGTTTTGCCCCTCACGTTCTCAAGGACAAGGACGCACAAGGCTATCTGCGCCAGTTTAACAGCGATGTGTACGGCTGGCTGGCTCCCCTTGCCGATCCCCTCAATGCCCGCCATAAGGAAACCCTAGATGGGATGTACGATGCAGAAGTGGCGGCACAGGATGAACAAGTAGGGCGTTTTGTAGAACAGTTGCGCGATCGCGGGGTTCTCGATAATGCCTTACTGGTTATCTGTGCAGATCACGGAGAACATTTGGGAGAAAAACGCTTACTGGGTCACACTAATGCGATTTATAACGAGTTGGCGCGAGTGCCTTTAATTGTCCGAGATGCCAGCAATGCCTTTCCTCGCAGCACTATCCGCGAGGAAGTGGTTTCCACTCGGCAATTATTCCACAGTATTCTCACCTCCGCAGGTTGCGCGACAGAAGCAGAAATGCCCCTCACCCTCGCTTTAACCGGAGAAACTCAACCTGTTTTTGCGATGGCGATCCCACCGCAAAACGTGCTTAACTTATTGATGCAGCGACAACCGGAATTAGTGCGAGAAAGGCAATGCGATCGCGCTTCTCTTGCGGTTTGGAGTCAAGAATACAAGTTATTAGCAAAAGGGGGTGAAGGCGATTTTCTCGATAGTTGCGAACTCTACAACATTGTCAGCGATCCCACGGAAACTCTAGATTTACGAGATATTATGCCGGAACAAACGGAAATGCTACAAGATTATTTAGAGGATTTTTATCAGCAAAAAAGTCCGGTTGCAGTCTGCGATCGCCCGGATAATTTCGACGATCCCCAAGTTTATCAACGTCTCAAGGATTTGGGTTATTTGGAATAACCCGATCGCCTCAATTGTATCACAAAGTTTAATTAAAAATATTGTTAAACATTGTCATTTATGGTAAAATACCCTCGTCAAACTCTCAGACTCTGTTCAGTGATTCAACAGCATAGAAGCGAGCATGAAATTAGCCGAAAGACATATCATTAAAAGAGGTCATCGGTTTTGGGATGAGATAGATGAATTATCATGGCATTCCAAAAACCTCTACAATGCGGCTAATTATCTAATCCGTCAAAACTTTATCTATGGTCATGGTTATTTGAACTATAACCGGATGGATAAATTAATGCAGAAGACGGAACAATATCGCTCTTTACCTGCCAAAGTCTCTCAACAGGTGTTACGAGGATTAGACCAGAACTGGCAATCCTTTTTTGCTGCCAATCAAGCCTACAAAGTTGAACCGGGTAAGTTTTTAGGAAAACCGAAAATTCCGAAATATAAAAATAGCCAAAAAGGGCGAAACTTATTGGTTTATACTCAACAAGCTCTGAGTAAAGTAGCTTTAAAACAAGGGAAAATCAAACTCTCAAAAACCCAGATAGAGTTGGCCAGTTCTGTCGCACAAAAAGTAGTGGAGGTGAGAATTGTTCCTCGATGTGATTGTTATATCATTGAGGTTATTTATGAGCAATCAGAACAAATATTAAACCCCAATGAATGGATAGCAAGTATTGATTTAGGTGTAGATGTTTTAATGGCTGTAACTTCTAATCAACCGGACTTTGTTCCTTCTCTTGGTGCGCATTCCCTAGGCGAGGAAACCTCGCCGGGGTCGCACCGCTTGTTGATCAACGGCAGACCCTTAAAAAGTCTGAATCAATTCTACAATAAACGCAAAGCCTTTCTCCAATCCTACCTTAAAGGAAATCGGCAAACATCTAAGAGAATAAAACGTCTGACTCGATCTCGAAATCAGAAAGTTGAAAACTACCTTCATCAAGCCAGTCGTTACTTGGTCAATCTCCTAGTTGAGAAAAACATCACCACTTTAGCGATCGGCAAAAATGAGGGTTGGAAACAAAAAAGCAATATGGGGAAAGCGAACAACCAAAAGTTTGTCGCAATTCCTTTCAACCGTCTGATTGCCATGTTGACCTATAAATGTCAATTGGTGGGGATTAGAGTTGTGATAACTGAAGAAAGTTATACCAGCCAGTCGAACTTTTTCAACTTAGATCCGCTTCCGGTTTATGGAGAAACTGTAGAAATCCCCAAGTTTACAGGAAAAAGAATCAAAAGAGGTCTTTACCGGACTCAGACCGGATTTCTCTGCCAAGCGGATATCTTAAGTTCTTATAATATCTTAAGAAAAGCATTCCCAAATGCCTTTAGGGGCTATGGGATAGAGAGGTGCGTAGTTCACCCTAGGAGAATTAATCTCTCAAAGCCGAAATGAAGGGGGTTTCTGCAATGGAATCCATGTCTTGTTTATATCTGACTATATTTTGGTTAACTATTAAACTAGAGGAAGTATTGTAATTGGGAGGGAAGGGAATTCCAACCGCAGAACAACAGTTAACTTGCTTTATCTTAAGCTATTGGGCAACTAAAATGTACTTGCCGATTTACATCATTCGTATTGATGAAAGAAGCAAAAATGTGTTTTTTCTCGCTGGAGAAGAACATGAAATTGTAATTTTTTCTAATGGCAATTGGAGGTACGTGTAATGAAGTCAACATTTGAAAATATGAGCCGACAGGAATTACGCACTTATCTATTAGAACATCGCGATAATGAAGAGGCTTTTCAAGTTTATCTCGACCGAGTAATGGCAAAACCTGGAGAAATTTATCCCGCCCCGAAAACAATTGAAGATTTGAGCAATTTTCCGCAACTTTTAGAAAAAAATCGTCGCGATCGGCAATAAAATTGTACCTATTACCCATTACCTATTCCCCAAAACAATGTACCCACCTGTCGATCCCATTCTCTTTCACCTCGGTCCTTTAACTTTGCGCTGGTATGGCATATTAATGATGAGTGCTGTTCTTATCTGTGGTTGGCTGGCCAGTCGAGAAGTTGAACGACGAGGACAAGATCCAGAAGACCTCTGGGATATGTTGCTATGGATTATTATTCCTGGATTTCTAGGGGCAAGATTGTACTATGTTTTCGTACAGTCCCCTCGGGATGGTTCTGGTATTGGTTATTATTTAGCCAATCCAGGGAAAATACTGCAAATTTGGAGCGGTGGAATACACATTTTTGGCGGCTTTATTGCAGGGACGATCGCCCTATTAATCTTCACTAGGCTGCGAAAATTACCCCCCTTAATTTTTCTCGACGCGATCGCCCTCGGACTTCCCCTAGCACAGGCGATCGGACGCTGGGGTAATTTCATCAATCAAGAACTATACGGACCCCCGACAACCCTTCCTTGGGGGCTGAGAATCGATCCGCAACATCGTATCCCCCCTTATAACGATCTGGGACAATATCCCCAAAGCGATCGCTTTCATCCCCTCTTTTTATACGAATCTCTCTGGAATTTCCTCGGTTTTGCCCTTTTATTCTGGATTTCCCGCCGTTTCGCCAAACAACTCCAACCTGGAGATATGGGTTTACTTTACTTAATTTGGTATCCCTTGGGGCGCTTTTTTATCGAATTCCTCCGCACGGATTCTTGGTTTTTTGCCGGTACGCCCTTTAATATCGTTCATATTCTCAGTTTTATCGCCGTTACGGGTAGCGCGATCGCCCTATATTTGCGCCACAAAACCGCGATCGTCAAAGAGTAACGCTTCCAACAGGGCTCGAACCTGTAACCTACCGCTTAGAAGGCGGTTGCTCTATCCAATTGAGCTATGGAAGCAAAAGTCGAAACAATTATAGCTGTAACTTGACCTTCTCAAAAATTTGAGCATTGACAGCATTGATATTGTAACGAGAACCACCAGACATGGCAACGAATCCCAAAGCGCGATCGCCTGGCAAACGACTCCCAACATTTTTCGTAAACCTAAACAAAATCTATATGTATAGGTTGTGAGTTTCCTGGGAATTTTCCTAGCCATCTTTTATCATAATCTTTTATCATTAGGAAAAAGATAAATGCGTGCAATGGAATTTTCTCCCGAACATTGGAAAAGTCATGACCAAGGTAAGAAAACACGCCTTCGACTTCTAGAATATCTCGACGACAATCCTAAAGCCAGCACTGCGGAGATCGCCCATAATCTCGGACGCAGCCCGAGACAGATCAAACGACAATTATCGCGTTTGAAAGAGGAAGGTATCTTACGCTATGACCGGAAATGGCTTATTGCTCACAATAACTCTTTCTTTATTCCTAAGTTTCTGAGGCGAGTCATGGCATTTCTGGGTCGTCCAGCCAGACGAAGACCTCGGGGACAAGGATGTTCTCCCATCCAACTTCACACCGATCGCTCTACTGCTGATGCAATGTATTTTACTTTAGACGCAGTAGACTGGATGGAATTAAGTTTAGCATTGGATTTTGGCGAACTAAAATCCCAAAAACAAAAAGCACAATTATTAAAAGGTGATGTAAAAGAAGACGAAATTTCTCGTTTTACAGAGTTACAAAAATGTCATATTAGCTATCTCAAAAAAAATAGTCCTCGTTTCAAGGTCTTATGTAAGCAAATGGAGACAATGAGTGCAGGAAAAACCATTTACATCGCTAAGACCTTGAAAACCAAGACTTTCAACAAAACAAAAACAGACTAAACAGACTAAACAGACTAATCGCTAATCGTAAAAAGGCATTTCTTCTGAGGCCGCTAAAGTACCAAAGCGATCGGCAAGAGTCGCAAAAATATCGTAGAGTTTACCTTCAGTTTCCAGGTAATTCTCGATTTGGCTATTAAAGACCTCATCCCAAATTTCTTTTAATTCTTTTGTTACCAGCAGTTCGTTGACAAGCTGCTTTTTTTCTTGTAGGGAGAGATCTTCAACAAGGGTTTTGACGCGATCGCCTTCTTGGGAAGTTCTCAATAATGTACCACCAGTAGAAATCATAACCAAACACCTCTCTTACTCTTAGTGGGGACGCAGTATTTTATATGTCATTGTTTAAAAAGGCAAGAATTCGCTCGATTTTTTTGCGAACACTCACGAAAACGATGTCCAACAAGATTTATGCCAAAGGGGATTCTACTTGAGGGGTAACTAAAATATTATCGCTGACGCGATCGGCAAGAGTCGCAAAAATATCGCCTAAATTGCCTTCCGCTTCCAAATAGTTCTCGATTTTAGTATCAAAGACTTCATCCCAAGTTTCCTCCAATTCTTTTGTACTTAGTAATTCACTCACAAGCTGTTTTTTTTCTTGGAATGAGAGGGTATTAACCAAGGTTTTAACGCGATCGCCGCCAGACAAGCCAGAGGGGGTAGAAACTTTCATCAGAATACCTCGTTTATTTTTCGGATGCGGTATTCTATATGTCATCGTCAAAAAAAGCAAGCATTTTCTCCATTTTTTTCTGAAAAACTCAATTATTGAGATTCTGAAAAACTCAATTATTGAGAGAAGAAGTCTGTTTCGTCTGGGTTTACCCGACCGAGAGAGACAAAAATAGCAAAATATGTTTTATCGTAGAGAAGGTAAGACTGTAATACCAGCTTTTATGTAAAAAACCATGAGCAACGAACAAGACCGCATCCTGATTTTCGATACTACACTCCGAGACGGCGAACAATCTCCTGGCGCGACCCTTAATGTTGAAGAAAAGCTGACCATTGCGCGATCGCTGGCAAGACTGGGTGTAGATATTATCGAAGCAGGATTTCCTCGTGCCAGTAATGGTGACTTTGAAGCGGTGCAGAAAATTGCCGACACCGTAGGCACTGAAGCGGGTCCGACGATATGCGGTCTGGCTCGAGCCAGAAAAGACGATATTGCTAGGGCAGCAGAAGCTCTCAAACCTGCTGCTAAACCTCGCATTCACACTTTTATTGCCACCTCGGATATTCATTTGCAATACAAGCTCAAAAAGACCCGTCAAGAGGTGTTAGAAATTGTTCCGGAAATGGTGGCCTATGCGAAATCTTTTGTGGATGATGTAGAATTTTCCCCAGAAGATGCCGCTCGCAGCGATCCGGAATTTATGTATCAGGTTTTGGAGAAGGCGATCGCGGCGGGTGCGACTACTGTTAATATTCCCGATACCGTCGGTTACACTACTCCAGGGGAATTTGGCGCACTCATTCGCGGCATTAAGGAAAATGTCCCCAATATTGACAGGGCAATTATTTCCGTCCACGGTCATAATGATTTGGGTTTAGCGGTGGCTAATTTCCTCGAAGCGGTGAAAAATGGGGCGCGACAGCTTGAATGTACCATTAATGGTATCGGCGAACGAGCAGGAAATGCCGCTCTGGAAGAATTGGTGATGGCTTTATACGTCCGTCGTCAATACTTTAACCCCTTCCTCGGGCGACCGGCGGAGTCTACAGCTTCTCTCACCAATATTGACACTACCCAAATTGCTAAAACTTCTCGTTTGGTGTCCAATCTTACGGGGATGTCTATACAACCCAATAAGGCGATCGTTGGTGCCAATGCTTTTGCCCATGAGTCCGGCATTCACCAAGATGGGGTACTCAAGCACAAACTCACTTATGAAATAATGGATGCTGAATCCATTGGTTTGAGTCAAAATCTGATCGTTTTGGGCAAACATTCCGGTCGTCATGCCTTCCGCGATCGCCTGGAAACCTTGGGTTTCGATCTCTCGGAAACGGAACTGAATAAAGCCTTTTTACGCTTTAAAGATGTTGCAGATAAAAAGAAAAGCATTAGCGACTTGGACATTGAGGCGATCGTTAATGATGAGATCCAAAAGGTCCCAGAGTTATATCGCCTTGAATTCGTACAGGTTTCCTGCGGCGATCGCGCTAAACCGACTGCAACGATCACCTTGCTGACTCCCGATGGACAAGAATTGAGCGATGCGGCGATCGGTACAGGTCCAGTGGATGCTGTTTATAAAGCCATTAACCGGGTCGTGAATATTCCCAATGAATTAATTGAATATTCGGTTAAATCCGTCACTGAGGGCATTGACGCAATGGGAGAAGTCACTATTCGCCTGCGCCATGAGGGACGGACTTACTCGGGTCATGCCGCCAATACTGATATTATTGTCGCCTCTGCCCGTGCCTATATTACGGCATTGAACCGCCTTTGTGCATCAATGCAGCAAAAAGATCGTATTTATCCCCAAAGCGCGATCGCAGGTTAACATCTGTAGGGACGTTGCCGGCAGCGCTTGGAGGATGCTGAGGTTTCCTCAGCTTATCCAACCAAGTAAGACAACGTCCCTACAAAATCGCAAATATTAGATTACTGCATGGCTTCTAAATAATCTCGAACGCGGTTGCGACGCTTAGGCTGACGTAATTTTTGTAAGGCTTTCGCTTCAATTTGCCGAACTCGTTCCCGAGATAATTCTAAAGCGCGACCAATTTCAGCCAAGGAATAAGGACTGCCAGTTTTTAATCCATAGCGCAATTGAATCACTTCTCGTTCCCGCGTGGTCAAATCCGAAAGCAAGTTTTGTAACTCCCGCAGTAAGGCTTCCCGCATCAAATTTTCTTCGGGAGAGGCTTCCTCGGTTTCCAATAAATCTCCCAATTCCGTATCTTTCTCCTTACCCACCTTAATTTCTAAGGAAACCGATCGCGGTACCCGCAACAAGATATCTCGCACCTGATCGGGAGTCATATCTAATTCTTTAGCAATATCCTCAGTTTTTGCCGTGCGTCCCTGTTCTTGGGAAAATTTGCGCTGTGCTTTTTTAATCTTGTTCAGTTTTTCCGTAATGTGTACTGGGAGGCGAATGGTACGGCTTTGAGTGGCGATCGCCCTCGTAATGCCCTGACGAATCCACCAATAAGCATAGGTACTGAAGCGATAACCTTTGGTGGGATCAAACTTCTCAACGGCACGTTCTAATCCCAAAGTCCCTTCTTGAATCAAATCTAACAATTCTAAACCGCGATTCTGATATTTCTTCGCTACGGATACCACCAAGCGCAAGTTGGCTTTGATCATGTGTTCTTTAGCGCGAATGCCGGACTTTTGCAGGTCTTCTAGTTCTTTGACCTGCAAATCCGCTAACATTGCCCAAGAGCATTTGCCAAGGGCGAGATCTGCCTTTAAGGTGGCAACATCTAAATCGACTATAGCTGCCCACCGTTCCCAAGAAGGGCGATGACCCAATTGGGCCGCGAGGCGATCGTGCGCTTCAATTAAAGTTACGAAGTGGTGCATGACTTTAACTTGATGGCGGTGTAACAAATAAAGCTGCCATGAAGTTTCCGTAATATTTGCTGCTAGATCGGGGCGCAAAAGCAACTTCAAAGTTAAATATAATTCTGGTTGGGTGGCTCGGGCGGACATTTCGCGGCGCAAGTCCAATAAGCCGACATAAGATTGAATGATTTGGGCTTCGGCGACCTCTTCATCGCGCTTCAAAAGAGGGACGCGACCGATTTCAGTTAAATATAAACGAACTAGATCTGTTGTGTTACGGTTGGAACGTTTGGCGGTTTCCATCGCGTCTATTCCTTCAACCTCAAATTCAACAGAGGGATCGGTGGGATTAAATTCTACCTCTGGAGAGAGGCGATCGTTTTCTCGGGACTCGACGGACAAAGATGGTGTTGACATAATAACTTCTCGCTGGCGATCGGTGAAAATCGGGGAAAGGAAAGAACTGTTTTTGTGTCAGTCCCCACGCTAACAACCGCACTCTGAATTGACCCCCCTGTAAGGGTTCGCAATAATCAATCCCCCTTATCTCTAATTGTAGATGCGTTCCCTGTCTAATTGGGTGATGCGGTACTTTGGGTGGGGTGATGTTTATCAGAAACTAAAACAATCTACGTCACTCGGAAGGGTGATTCCTGAAGGATCGAGAGAAAGTACGGATTGATTCATCGTAAATGTACAGAACAGCCACCAGTTATGGGAAGATAGGCAAAAATAAACCGAAATTCTTCATTGATAATTGATAATTGATAATTGATCATTGAATTCATCCGCGCCATTTTAAGATTCTTTCTTTGATGGGGTTCTCGAATTTGCGCCCTTCTGCTACAGCGCGAAAAAATTCGTTTTTGATTTGGTAGTACCACTTAGCTTGGGTATCGGCATCATTAATTAACATTAAAGGGGGATCGTGTTTTAAGCCGATTTGCTGCTGCACTACCACTCGGCGATCCTGATTGAGAAATGCTTTGGCGAAGGGACGTAAAAACGGAACTAAAGCGCCCAACCACGGGACATTCCAATAAGCGATAAAGTTAACTTCTGTTTCGGTTTCTGAGAGGGGTGTTACTGCCGTTAAATTGGTAATAATGGACTCTCCAGCCCTGAGTTCTTCGATGCGAATTCCTGGTAATTGAAATGATATTTCTGTTTCTGGGACTCTTCCTCCTCCCAAAAGGCGATACATAGGAGTGACAATATCTATTTTATGTCGTGCCATTGTGAATCCGTAAGGGGAGGGTACAAAAAGCCGTGCCTGTTCTTGAAAATTGCCTTCAGAACGCCACCACCATGCCTGGTGAACGAAGGGAGAGTGGGCAGGATCCATGAGTCCTACCACGGCATGATCGACAAAACAGGGGAAATGAACGGTTTCTAGGAATTGGTAGGGGCGATCGCCAAATTCAGCTACCCGAGGCACATCCATTTCTGGTTTGGGAAGGGAAAGATCGCGATCTGTCTTGCGATCGCTCATATAAATCCAAATATTACCCTGTACTTCTCTCACTAAATAGGAATTTACTCCAAACCGCTTCAGATCGAGGGTTTGTCCTTCGACTAAGGCAGGAATTTCTGTACAATTTCCCTCGCTGTCAAAACGCCAGCCGTGATAGGAGCATTCTACTTCTTTACCATCAAAACGCCCGCAACTCAAGGGAATTCCGCGATGAGGACAAATATCTCGCAGGGCAAAAACACTCCCATCTTGACGACGACCAAATAAAATAGGTTCTCCTAATAAGGTTTTTGCAAGCATTTTTCCCCGTTTGAGACGGCTTCCAGGTAGCCCGTAATACCAGATATTGCGGAGAAAAAAGTCTTTCTGTGGGGTCATGGGTAGTGGGTAGTGGGTATTCTTAGACTGGCATTGTAGACCATAATCAAGATTTTTGAGGGGTGCATCTCAGAGTTGTCAATTTACAACGTTTTCTCGAATAATTAGAACTCTAGTTTCTCGAATAATTAGAACTCTAGTTTCTCGAATAATTAGAACTCTAGTTTCTCGAATAATTAGAACTCTAGT
>NZ_JACSWA010000062.1 GCF_016888125.1 Spirulina sp. CCY15215 | reverse complement strand
CCAAGCGTAAAGAGTCATCATATTTCAACTCCACATAAGAACCATCTTCTCGCGTTATCTTCGTCGGTTCGCCACTGTCAGAGCGGATGTATTCTACTGATGACATGACCGTGACTCCATCGGGTGCGTAGTGAACGATTTTCTCAATAAAGTCGGTGTTTTCTTTGTAGGTGTAAACCGTTTTGATGCCATTGGGTAAGGTGCGCTCTTCCAAGCGATTCACCTCGTCGTAAATGAGGATTGTTGCTTGAGTGTTGGTAGGATCGGTGACTTTCT
>NZ_JACSWA010000619.1 GCF_016888125.1 Spirulina sp. CCY15215 | reverse complement strand
GAGAGTGCGTTCCAAGCTGAAACTCTATGCAGTATTCAACGGTTTAAATCAAGGTTTCTCCCTCAATCCCCATCGCCTTGCGTTGGGGTTGTTGAACGGATACTCCAAACCAACTGCGGGCAACCCAAATTACCCCTGTTGCAGCTGTGACGAATAAAGGTAAAAAAATAATCGGGGCAATCAGGCGATGCCATTTGCGTAAATCGCGTTGATCCATGTCGATAATCCTTGTAAATAGATTCTATCCAATCTAGTTTAAAGCAAAATGTAGAAAAAAGTTAAGAACTTGAGCAAGATAATGCCGTTAGATAGTTTGAACTCAAGCACAATAAAAACCAATGTTCTCGGTAGGGATATTAGTATTACTTCCCCACAATCTTATGACTCAAACCAACTTACTCGAATTAGCTAAACAGGGAGATCCTGATGCGATCGCCGCATTACTCGCCCGTCAATTTCAGCCCAAAGGAATTACTGTAACGGCGACATTAGAAGAAAAGTGTTTGTATTTAGCGATCGCAGCGGCCAAAGTGCCTAAACAAACAACTTTTAGCAACTATTTACACCAATCTCTCGACAAACTGACCCCTCAAGCTATTCATCGTGTTGAAATCTCTGGTTATAAACAGGGAGATTCTCATTCCAGTTGGAGTGAAGAATTTTCTCTCTCTGTCCCCTCTATTCCTTCTCCTATTTCGCCTAGTTGGGCTTCCCTTGCTTTTTATTATCAATTCTGGGGATATATTCAAAGGTGTTTCAGCTTTTTAAAACTCAATTTTGAACTCAGGAGAGAAAAAGAAAAGAAAAGAAAAGAAATGGAAACATGGGGGGAAGAATGGGAAATTGATGCTCTTTCTGTCTCCTCAAGCCCTCATATTCCTCCTACGCCGCTATCCCAAAAACCGTTATGGCGACAATGGCTTGTTGTTAATATGAGCGGTGGTGCAATCTATTTAGTATTGCAACAAATTCTCTTATTCTTAGGAATTGTTCCCAGTCTCTATCGCAATACAACCCTAGGGATTTTTTTGGGTATCCTGACGATCGCCTTAGCTCAATCTGCACTCCTGCAAAAACGCCTTTCCCTGGGGGGATGGTGGATTCCTGCAACTTTAGGGGGATTGGGTGCAGGGGCGATCGCGCAGCCTTTTCTACCTCCTCCATTAGGTGTGGGAGTCGGAATTATTGCCAGTACATTGATGCAATGGTGGGTATTGAGAAAATCGATTGAACAGGATTTGTTGTGGATCTGGGGGAATTTGCTCGGACTTGTCGCGGGAGTTGGTATTGTGTCAGGAATTATGTCGGTTTTGAAAGCAGCAAATACCCGACAGCACGTTGAGGAAACAGTAATGGGAAATGGGCAATTTCTCTTTGTTATAATCCTTGGATTTCTCATTTTTAGCAGTATTCAAGGTCTGATAATGGGTCGGTTATTACCCGATATTTCTCAACGACGACAAAAACCAGCGCGATCGCTTCAAGAGTCGCGATTTGCAACCTTATGGGGTTTGACAGTAACATTGGGTTTTTTCCTGTTTCTCACCATTGCAGACATGGGAGGATCGGGGATCGATGCGTTATTGGGACACGGCTTTTATGGTTGCGTTATTGGGTTAGGTGCCGGGGGTTTACAATCTCTGCTACTGCAACAAAAATTAGTTGGGAGGGATAATGTCCGCGATCGCTGGATCTTGGCAACAATGCTAGGATATAGCCTCTTTTTTGGACTATCTGGACTGGTGGGGGTAAAACTGGAGTTTTTGGCTCTCTTTTTGTCCTTGGGTGGGGCGATCGTTGGGGCTTTACAATGGCGTTGGGTTTTATGGAAACAACTACCGCGATCGCATTGGTGGATTGCTGCGATGACCTTGGGAGGCTTATTAACGGGGTTCAGTCATAATGGTTTGAGTGGGGGTTTAATCGCAGGAGGAATGATGATTTGGTTGCTACAAGGGCGATCGGATGTTTGATTTCCCAGAAGAATTTCAACTATGATAATCCTGACGACTTCATCATCACTACTGCTCTCATGCCTAAGATTATTGCCGTCCATTCATTTCGTCACGGAACGGGAAAATCGAGTTTAACTGCTAATCTGGCCGTTGCGATCGCCCGAGAAGGCTATCGAGTCGGTGCGATCGATGCAGATATCGAGTTAGCAATTCCCAGTAATTTACCTGGAATTTACTCATATTTCGGGCTGCAAAAATCTCATTATCTCGGAGACTATATCCAAGGACGGGCAACCATAGCAGAGATCGGACAGGAGGTAAAGAAAGAGCATTTTTCTGGGATTATTGATGAAAAGATAACTGGTAAAATTTACTTATTTGCTCGGGATTTATCCAGGCAAGGACAAGCCCATTATCCGGAGTTTTCCGATCTTAAAATCCTCAGTACCCTCCTCGATCAAATTACCGCCAATTTCAATCTCAATTATCTTTTGATCGATCTTTATCCAGGATTAAATGAAACAACTTTATCTCTGTTGGCGTTGTGCGATACTCTTTGTTTAGTATTAGGGTTAGAACGGGCTGATTTTCAAGGAACGGCTGTTATTCTTGATGTTGCCAAGCAACTCGATATTCCCCAAACCTGTTTACTGGTGAATCGAGTTCCAACCGATATCGATCGCCTCTGGCTCAAAAAGCAAGTTTCTTTGGCTTACGATACGGCGATCGTAGATACTCTTCCCCAGATTGAGACAATGTTACCCCATCAACACAAACAAAATATTGCTGCTAATATCTTTGCCAATATCTTTTCTTTGTGCGATCGCAACTCTCCTTCTGCTTCAGAATTTCAACAACTGGTCAAGCGAATGATGGAGGAAAATATACCGCAAAATGCTCCTCGACAGGAACACGAAACGACTATGGGGTTAAGTCTTCTCGACCTTCTCGACCTTCCTGAAAGCGAACGAACTCTATTTCATTCCGTCTTGCGTCGGCGATCGATTACCTTCGAGCAAATTTTACAACAGACGCATCTCGAACCCGAAATCGCCCATTCTATTTTGGCAGATCTCTTAGCCAAAGGATTACTCAAACAAGTCGAAGACCAAGGAACAATTTACTATCGACCTTATCTTACTCCCAAACAAGGTAGAAAGTTAAATGCACAAATCTGGGATGTCCTGACGGAAGAAGAGAACCATTAACAAAGATTTCCATGCAACATTTTCTTTCGCTTTTGGATTGGCCTGCACAGGAATTAATGCAACTGATCGATCGCGCTAAAACCCTCAAACAGGAATTTGTTTTAGCAGAGAATTCCACCCTCTTACAGGGTCAAAACCTGGCCTTGCTCTTTGAAAGGGCTTCTTTACGCACTCGGGTCAGTTTTGAAATTGCCATGAGACAGTTAGGAGGAGACTCTTTGTACTTACATGGTCAAGAAATTGGTTGGGGAAAACGAGAATCTATTCCGGATATTGCCCGTACTTTTGGAAACTATGTTCAGGGGATCGTGGTGCGAATTAACGATTACCAAAAACTGCAAGAATTGGCACAATGGTCGGCTATTCCTATTATCAATGGATTAACTGCCTATAATCATCCTTGTCAGGGGATGGCTGATGCTTTAACCCTGTATGAGGAATTCGGGCATTTACAAGGTTTAGAAATGGCTTATCTTGGACGTAGCAACCAAGATGTGGCGCGATCGCTCTTATTTGCGGCGGTTAAATTGGGGTTTCGTTTGGTCATTAGCAGTCCCGAGGCTTATAGCTTGGATGAGGACAGTCTCAACCTCGCCCGTTCCCTAGCTGGGAAAACCGTTGTTCGGCGCGTTGATGACCCTCAGCGTGCCGTTAAAACCGCAGATGCTCTTTATACCGATGTCTGGATTTCTCGGGGCAAAACCGATGAGGTAGAAGCCGGAAATCGCGGACGCATCCTCGCCCCCTACCAAATTAACGATCGCCTCCTCGAGGCTGCCCCCGATCGCGCCATCGTCATGCACTGTATGCCTGTCAACCGAGAGCAAGAAATTACTAATTCTGTCGCTGATGGCGATCGTTCTCGCCTTTTTCAACAAGCGGAAAATCGCCTGCATCTACAAAAAGCCCTCTTACTTAAACTATTGACTTAATTATTTCTATTACCATTTATGAAGACATTTCTATCCCGCGTTTTTCGTCTTCAACCAGGAGAAAGCACTCTCGTCCTCATTTTGGGGTTTTTATTGCTCAGTAACTCCCTCGCTAGGCAGATTTCTGATGTTGTTGCCGTGAGCGGTTTTTTGAATACCGTGGGAGCCAACCGCATTTTATTGGTTTGGTTGGTGGATATGGTATTAACCATTGCTATAACGGGATTACAATCGTTATTTGTCGATCGCTTTAATCGTCGCGATTTGATGAGTTGGATGTGTTTTGTTTATGGCATATTGCTACTGATTTTGCGTTTAATGTTTACCTTTAAAGTCCCCAGTGGCATTAATTACACCCTGTTATATTTACTCGCAGAACAGCAATTATTATTTTTCCCCCTCGTTTTTTGGATTTTAGCTAATGATCTTTTAACCTTAGCTCAAGCTAAACGTTTATTTCCTATTATTGCCACGGGCAACTTTGCCGGGCAAATTCTCGGTTTGGCGATCGCCGCCATTTCCCCCAGTATCATGCAATATTTTGGTTTGCAAGTTGAAGAATTACTTTTATTTAATGTCTTAATTTATCTGATTGCTTATGCGGTCTTGCAGGGAGGATTAAGTTATTTGCCTCGAAGAAATAATCAATACAAACCTGAAAATCTCGTTGAAACTTTAACCGAAGGTGGCGGCTTCGTGCGGGAGGTTTTATCCTTTCGCTATCTCACTTTTGCTATTATTGCCATTAATATTTGTTTGACTATTTTTGAATTTCGCTTTTTGGTCGTCTCCAATGAAAGTTTTCCCGATCTATACGGCTATCAAAGATTTTACAGCCTTTATCGTTTGGGATTGATCTCGGTAGCGTGGTTTATCCAGGGGTTTTTAACCAGTCGTATTCTTGAATTTCTCTCGTTAAAAAATAGTTTTTTCTTTTTACCCTTAGCACAATTAATTGCCTCGGTTAGTATGATTATTTTTCCTGGCGCTATTGGTGGAATCGGGGGTTTCTCCCTTTCTAAACTTACTCAGTTAACGGTTGATGAATCTGCCCGAAAATCAATTCAGTCCCTGGTTCCCTTGCAGCGTCGCGGTCGGGTCAGTTTGTTTATGGATAGTTATTTATTCGCCATCGGCACGATTATTGGCTGTATTATAACAGGAGCTATTGTTTGGACTGGGATTCGCCTCAATACATCCTTGTATTTTTATGTTTATCTGGCGATCGCCGTGTTAACCTCTTTGTTTACTTTATGGTCAATTTTCAAGATGCGGAAATTTTATGATATTAGTTTACTTAATTGGCGATTAAAACGACGACAGCGCGGCCAAAGTATCATTGATAAACTAAAATTTTAGGATAAGGAAAAATAGAGATGAAAAAAATCAAACAAAACGATAAATTAATTCGATTTTTTGGTCTAAGAGTCAAGATGTTGCTGCTCTTCACCATCGTGTTTAGCGGTGTATTTGCTGTTGCTTATTATTGGTTTTATCAATTTGCGACAGAAACAGCATTGCGACGAATTAAAGAAGATTTACTCGATACCATGCAGGCTGCTGCGGAAGGGGTCAATGGGACAGAGTTATTGGCATTATCGAAGACGAAAAAACCCAGACCGGAAGGCTATCGAGATGTTACGGATTCTCGCTATTGGGAACACGTTCAATGGTTAGCGACTGTGGAAAAGATAGAGCCTCGCGCTTATGTTTATACTTATGTTAAAGGTCCGAAACCTAATAGTATTGTTTTTGTGGGGAGTGGTAGTGCTGCAAATACATCTCGCAATTTTCAAGGTGCAAAATTTCTTGAATACTACGAACCAAAAACCCAAATATACCAAGGTTTAAGCCAATTAACTCTTAGAGATAAGCCCTATCAAGACACTTGGGGAAGTTGGATTACAGGGTATCGTCCTCTCAAAAACGAAGCAGGAAAAGCGATCGCGGCGATCGGGGTAGATTTTCAAGCTGACTATGTATATGAGGTACAAGAAGGAGTAAGAAGTCGTATCCTTGTTGCTTTTAGCATTACTTATGGTACGCTTTTCGTGTTAGTTTTATTAGTATCCGAGGTGATTACTAAACCCATTGCTAATTTTACCAAAGCGGCGGAACAAATCGGCGAAGGAAATTACGAACAGGATTTTTCTGCATTTATTCAGAGACGCTTTTCTGATGAAATTGGTACTCTTGCTTCGGTATTCGATCTGATGGTAGAAAAGGTTAGCAAACGGGAAGAAAAACTAAAAGAACAAGTCAAAGTTTTGAAAATTGAGATCGATCAAGTTAAACGTCAAAAGCAGGTTAATGATATTGTTGAATCAGATTTTTTTCAAGAGTTACAAGTAAAAGCACGGGAACTTCGCAAGCGCAACCGCAATAAAAAACAATAGTACCACCTTGCAAAAGGAAGAGAACTTTGTAAAGATTTATTAAAAATTATCTGGTGAGTGCATAAAACGGGGGGCGATCTCAAGAGAAGAGTAAGGAACCCTACTCTAATGTTTCGCTGCGCCATGACTGTACTCGACCAAAATCCCGATTCGTGCATCTGTCCGGACTTACGTGACTATTGGCATCTCGTGCAACGGAAAGAGGACAAGCAGTGCTTGCTTAAATCGACCTCAACTCCTCACGAAATAACCCTTTCTGCTGAAGAAGATTATGCACTGAGGCATTTTACCGGACAATTTAACATTACTCAAATCCAAAAACAATGTCGGCAAAAATATCCAGATATTTCCCCCACTTTTGTTGAGAAATTATGCGATCGCCTGCTCACAGAAGGTATTCTCAATGAAAGCATTGCTCAACCTTATATCACTTTAAAGCCAGAAGCCAAATGGATCGAACATCCTGCCGGATATTGGTTATTGCGAAACCCTAAAGGTACACCAAAATGGGGTTTGATCCAGAAACAAATCCCTAATTTAGTTTATCTTTTTTTCAACCAATACAGTTATGAAACGATACAACTTCTCGAACAATTTCCCCTCGAAACTGTTGTAGATCGGTGCAATTATCCCAGCCAACAGTTACAACAACAGCGACAAATTCTTGCTGCAACGGGAATGCTTGCTGGCATCGATCCACCTGCAAAAAAAGGATTTTCTCTCAATCCCTTACAATTATTGTACCTGCAAATTCCTTTATTTGACCCCGATCGCTTTTTAAGTCTCTATATCGATCGCTTGTCTTGGTTGTGGACGAAAATGGCGGGTTTTTGCTTGGCTTTATTTCTCACCAGTTGCGCGATCGTCGGTTGGAATCAGCGCTTAGAAATTGCCTATACGGGGGCAAAATTATGGGAATCTTACAGCAATTCTCTCATCTTACCGTTTATTTTTCTCTCGCTTTTTGTTGTTGTCATCCACGAACTCGGTCACGCTTTTACCCTGAAACATTTTGGTGGTATCGTACCGGAAATCGGCTTATTACTCATGATGCTATTTCCTGCCGCATATACCAACACCACGGACTCTTATCGCCTCCCGCGTTGGCAGCGTTTATTAGTGGTTGGAGCGGGAATTCTCGTACAACTGACCATTGCTGCGATCGCCTTAACAATCTGGAATTTTGCCATTCCCGGTAGTGCTTTACAAATTACCAGTTATCTGCTTTTAATTGCCGCATTATTTACCCTTGCTGTTAACTTAAATCCCCTGGCTAAATTTGATGGTTATTACTTCCTTGTCGCATTGACAGGAATTCTCAATCTGCGATCGCGAGCAAGAGCGTTTTATTTTAATCTCTTCACGGGAAAACCCCTACAAGAGCCACAAAATACGCGCTGGGTTTTGGCGATATATGGACCCTTAAGTTTGCTTTATCTCTGGTTCATTTTTGGCTTTTTAATCTTGCGAATTTTGCAATGGTTTTGGGTAAATCTGCCCCAAATAAGCCAAAGTATTCTTTTGATCGCCCTCATCTATTGGCTCTTTTCTAAGTTATTTTCTTCTTCTCGTTAACAACATCTTGCAATATAACTATGTCATCTTCTTCTCGTCCTCCTCTTAAAGCCGTTCCTCCGGCGAATATTCCTCAAAAACAGGCAAAAGGAACACCTCCTCCTTCTCCACCTGTATCCCCTCCTCAACCGGAAAGTCGCACTCCTCGCAATTGGTTTCGCATTGGCGCGATCGCCTTTATTTTAACCGTGGGAGGAGTTTATATCCTTTCTCCTGCAAAGATTTACGTCAAAGGAATTGCTCGTTTTAAATCCCCTGAGAACCAAACTCAACCTATTTTTCTCGATTTTCCGGGGAAAGTGAAGAAATTTTGGGTACGTTATGGGGAAGAAGTAGAAAAAGATCAGCATATTGCGGATGTAGATGCGATCACCTTAGAATCTGAAATTGCTCAAAAAAAGGCACAACTTCAGGAAAAGCAGGCACAATTAGCAACTCATAAAACCCAGATTACTATTATCGCAGCCGAACTCATGGGACAACAACAACAAACCGCGATCGCCTATCGTCGCGAGGAGGATTTTCGCAGTAAATTAAATCGCGGTACTAATGCGCCAGAAATACAGCAAATCATGCAGGAAATTAATGCAATTGGAACGCGATTACAGACTATTAAAAGCGAACGAGTTAAACTGGTACAGCAATTAAAAGGTGTAGAAAGTATTGAGCAAGAATACGATAAGCCAGCCATGCAAGCATTGCGAGAATCGAAAGCAATTTCTCGTATTTCTTTAATGAAGGAAATAAAAGATATAGAATCTCAAAAAGCCACCTTACAAGCCCAGATTCAACAACAAGATCAGCTTGCTATAGAAATAAAACATCAAATTCAATCCAAATCTGCTGCGTTAGAATTACTGCAAGAAAATCGTCAAGAACGCTTACAAGACCATCAAGATGAGTTTGTTTCTCAAGCTGCCAATATAGTCCCATTGCAGCAACAATTGGCGGCAGCTAAAACTACAGTGGAGAGTTTACTTCCTGTTATCGAAACTTTAGAAACGGAGGTGCAGAAGCTAGAAAAACTGCATTCTGAAAATATTGTCATTAAATCTCCTCTTGCTGGAACAATTATTACGCCAGATTTGTCACAAAAAATCGGTCAAAAAATAACTGAAGATAAACCTGTTTTAGTGGTGGCTAATCTCGATGAAATGGTAGCTACGATTAAAATTAATCAAGGAGATGCAGGGTTGGTGAAACAACAATTTTTAAGCAAGCGGGAATTACCGGTTAGATTGAAGCCGCGAGAGATTGAAGCTAAGGCATTTAATAGCACAATTAAAGATATCGAACCCGTATTTGAAAGCGATGAATCGGGACAAAAACAATTAATGCAGGTGAGGGCGACTTTTGATAATCGCGATCGCATTCTTTCTCCTAATTCTGAAGCTGATGCGTCTATTGAGGTGGAAAGTTTACCTCGCTATCGTATTTGGTGGCGAGAAATTTGGAAGCAATTGCGGCAATATTTTTAGGTATTCGGTGATTTTACTGAGGTATTTTGTACTTATCGGAGAGGTTTGTAAAGTTATGATTAGGACTGATGCAGCCAACGCAATTTGCCCATTTTGGGGGAGAAAATCCTCTGAAGTCAGATGATTTAGAGGGTTGCGTGAGTCCTGACGATAAAAAAAACTAGATTTTTTGAAAAAACCCTTGCCAGAGAAAAAAGAATCGAGTATGCTAACAAAACATAGAGTTATTTTTGAACTTAGAGAGTTCACAACGAGTTAAAACCTACAACTCGTTGATTCACATACAACCGCGCCAATCGCCTTCACAATCTAGATTCGCAACCTAGATTTTCAACAACCTGCTTCAAAACCTACAGAGTTTCGCGATCGCCAGTGAGAAGAAAACAAATTTTGTTGATTTCTCGCTTATCCTTTAGCCGATCGAGTATCTACCCATGTTACTTTCATTACAAATACTACAGAACCTATTTGCTACGCCGTCTCGAAAAAAGAAAAAAGAGGAACCGGAAGGCGATCGCTTTCTGCAATCCTTTGTACTGGAGCAAATTTTAACCCCCAGTGCTTTAGTTGATAATCCTAACGATTCTAGCGACGATCTCGATCTGGATATCGATGATGTGGATGATGGAATCGCAGAAGATTTAAGTGGGGACGATGGTAAGGATGTTGGTTCTCCAGATGCACAACCGTCTCCTATTAGTGTTGATGACTATGATGTGAGTCCTTGGATTATTCCCGATAAGTTAGAGAATCCAGGGGTCTTCATTGTGGGAGAAACAGGAGAAGTCGGAGTTGACTTTCTCTTTGACGGCGGTAAATATGAAGGCGAAATTGCCATCTTCAGCCTAGAAGGAATGGACGATATTGAGGTGGGATCGGAAGAGTTTATCCGCCTCGCCGCCGAACGTGCTTTAAGTGATTCTCCCCTCGGTCATGTAGTCATTCAAGATGCCACAGAGGGCGCTAAGTTCAGCAATTCTACCTGGGAACCAGACTTTAATTCGGGGGATTACCAAGGGGTAAAAACCGTGACCATGAATTCCGGCGATCGCTTTGCAGTGATGCTGGTTCCCAATGGTACGGTGGAGCAAGTTTACGATAATCCCGCGATCGGGGGGAGCAAGACCCCGTTATTTTCCCTCGACAGCGCCAACCCCGAGGATGGCTTGTATCTAACCCGCATGGCAGATGTGACGGGGGATGGGAATACATTTGCGATGGAAGATTGGCGACTGGATGCCAATAGCGATCGCGACTATAACGATATTGTCTTCCAAGTGCGCGGGGCAAGGGGAGACGCGCCGTTGATGGATGAGATGGTGAATCCGGCGCGAGATTGGCGCAATGATGATTTTGGTCAAGCGTTGATTTCCTATGCCCGCGCTTACACGGACGGCACGGATTATGATGCTTTACAAACGGATTTTGCCACCTCGGATCAGCCGTTAGTGGGCATCATCGACACCGGTTTCAGTGGCGATAATCCCGATATTGACTATTCGCGCATCGTTTCGGGTTCCGATTTCATCGATGGCGATGGCGATCCTTTCTTGGCTGCGGGGGAAGGAGATAACCACGGCGATCTTGTTTTAGATGGTTTTAGCGATATTAATGATGATGCGCCGATTTGGGTTGGTCGTGCTGTAGGCTCGGGTAAATGGGCTGAATCTTTGATTGAGTTCGTGGATGCGGCGCGAGAATCGGGACAACCTAATGCTGTTGTTAATTTGAGCATGGATTTGACTCAAATTGATGCTGAGGGCAATATTAGCACCCGGTACGAGTTTACGCCTTTGGAAATGGCAGCTTTGGAATATGCCCGTCAAAATGATGTCTTGGTTGCGGTTGCTGCTGGGAACGAAGGGGGCGTGATATCTGCTTTGGGTCAGGCTTCCGAACAGTTTGATAATATCATCACCGTTGGCTCCGCCGAGCAAATTGATGCTGATGCTCCTGTTTGGCAAGGTTTTGATCGTGCGGAATACTCAAGTTATGGCTATGGTTTGGATATCGTTGCTGATGGTACTTTAGAAGATGCACAGGGAACATCTTTTGCAACGGCTCGGGTTACGGGGGCTGCTTCTCAAATTTGGGCGGCAAATCCCGAGTTAAGTTACCGTCAAGTCAAAGATATTTTGACGAAGACTGCGATCGATCTGAATGCACCGGGATGGGATGCGGAAACGGGTGCGGGTTTACTCAATCTTGCGGCGGCGGTACATTTAGCGAAGACAATAAAAGAGGAGGAGTTGGATAAAGAGTTGCAGTTTGTGCCGTTAACTTGGAGTGGGGAAGGCAAGGTAACGCCGATGGAACGGGCTGCAAATGGCATTTCTTCGGGTTCTTCTGGGGGTGGTTCTTCGCCTTCTTGGGGTTCATTCTTGGGGATTTTTGGTAATCCTACCAGTTCGGGTTTTAAGGATCTTCTCGAACGAATTTTTAAGCGGTTCTATAATTCAGTAGCACCAGTGACCCATGAATTTGATATTCCTGATGGGCGACAAATCCGTGATGTGTCAGG
>NZ_JACSWA010000618.1 GCF_016888125.1 Spirulina sp. CCY15215 | reverse complement strand
AGTGCAATACAAAGGCACCCTAATTAAACAACTCCAAGGCGGTAGCGAAACTAATATAAAGCCGTCCTATAAGGACGGGGTTTCTACCCAATTTTTCTGATGAAGAACAAAATACTGGTTTCGGCTCTGAGTTTATTCGGGTTGTTGATGCAAGTCTTTCTGCGATTCAAAGACAGCCTTTTGCTTATGCAGTAGTTTTTCAAAAAGGAAGACAAGTTAGGCGAAAATTAATTCGTAAATTTCCTTACAGTTTATTCTATTGCGTAGAAGATGAAAATATAGCGATCGTCGCTTGTTTTCATGTTAAACGCGATCCTCAAGCGTGGCAAAATCGTTTATAGCGATCGCATTCATCGGAAAATCTCGATAAGTATTTGTATTGATTGGAGAGGTGCGATCGCATTCTGGGGAATGGGAGAAATGCGATCGCGGTTATAATACAAGCAAGATTCAAGCTAAAACAATGGTCGAAACAATTACAGCCGTATTTGATGGGGAGGTCTTTCGTCCCACCCATGCAGTTTCCCTCGAACCCAATACTTCGGTTGAGATTACGATTAAAACGGTTGAAAATGGCGATCGCGAACCCGTTTCTTTTTTGGAAGTTGCGCGATCGTTTGAGTTAGAGGGTCCGACAGATTGGTCTGAAAATCTCGATAAGTATTTGTATGGCGATCCTGTAGAAGATGCAAGCTGAAGTATTTTTGGATACGGCTTACGCGATCGCTTTGACGATTAAAAGCGATACGTTTCACGAACGTGCTATTCGTTTAGCCGATCTTCTCACACGACAGAAAACACGCTTGATTACAACTCGTCCGATTTTATTGGAAATTGGCAATGCTTTGTCAAAATTGCGCTATCGTCATGTTGCAATTAGTTTGTTGCGATCACTCGAATTAGATCCGTTAGTTGAGATTGTGCCTCTTTCCGAAACTCTTTATCGAAGAGCTTTTACATTGTACTGCGATCGCGCCGATAAAACATGGGGATTAATTGATTGTATGTCGTTTGTCGTTATGCAAGATCGAGGTATTACTGAAGCGTTGACAACAGATGAGCATTTTCAGCAAGCGGGTTTTAGGGTTTTGTTGAGAGAAGATATTTGATGGATTGCGATCGCAGGTGATAGTCTAAAAGTTGATTGTGTTTTTGAGGGTGAAACCGAGTTTCCAGATTGGTACAAAGAGCAAGAAAGGAGGAAAAATTAAAATGCGTAAATGGGTTGTTTTTCGAGCGCAGAAGCGTCAACCGGGTTGGGAAAATCGCAAATTACAGCATACTCAGTCCCTAACTAAAATTTTAGCAGAACATTTTGATTCTTCCGATAGTGATATTCCCGAGCCAGGTTATCGTCCTCCAGAATTTGTTAGAGTCGAACAACTTTCCGATTCTCAATATCCTGCCGCAAACACTCATTATCGTCAAGGAGATTGGGAGGTAGTACGAGTTGAGACTTATACTCCAGAAATCCCTTTCGGCGAGTTCGATATGGTAGTAATTTGTTATTGTCAATATGCTCCCATTAATGCAGACCTCAAACCGATGCCCGATCGCCGAGTTACTGTTGATTCATTTGCCGGAGATGAGATGGCTTATCAAGATTGGTTGAAATCTCAAGAAAAGACGGCGATCGAGGTCTAGTCTCACTTGATTTTCACTTGTATAATAAAAGTGCGATCGCCAGCAACAAAGAGCTATAAAGTCACTCTTTCCCCTCATTTTTGTGGCATTTTTCTTTCTCTCCACCTTGGTCATCTCAATGGCTTTGTGTTCTTTTTTCCCTATTTTTCCTTCTTTTTGAAAAGTGATTGACAAAATTGTTAAAAACGATTACAATAAACTGGCCAAAAGGTAATTAATTACTTTTTGGCCAGAACGAATATTTTAGCATCATAAGGCTAAACTTCCCTAGCAATATAACCAAAAGGTAATACAGATGAATACTGCTGTTTTGGATAGTTATTTAGGAGAATTTACATTTCAGAAAGTTTCTAAAATTCAACAACCTTATCCTGTTAATTCTTCTCAACTCCAAAAATTTACAACTGTCTTAGATCGGTTGACTGTTTTAGTTGAACAACAATGGAATCAACTATCCGATTGCGATCGCGAGGTTCTTATTGCTATTGTTTATGATGCGATCGAGTCATCGAAAAAAGGGAAAAACATAGTTTTAAATTTCTGGAGAAGAGTGTCATTTGCTTGGATGTTAATCAAGAGTGGTGAGGAATCTTTTGTTGCCTATCGTAATGCCGTGCAGCGTTTTATAAACAGTGTATTGGATAAAGTAGAGAGATCGCACCCCGAATACGAACTACAAGTTTCTCAAGCCTTACAAGAGGTTTTAGAAGATTCGCAAAATAGTCTAGTAATGACACAAGATGAGTTTGAAAAATGGCTATCAAACCTATAAAATAATATTATCTCAGAAGTTCCAACGGTCTGTTGGAGTTTTGAAAAAACGTCATTATAAAGGTAAAAAATCTCAAGAAGTTTTTACAAAATTTGTCTCTCAAATTGTTAAATCTTTGCGAGATGATCCTTTTATTTTTGGATCTGAGTCTGAGAATATACCCAAAAGCTCCAAGTTAAGCAGAGAATTAGAATTCCAGAAATATTCTTTTAAAATGCCTAATTTAGAGGGTGCATCTGGACAAGGAAGATTAATGTATCTTGTCGATCGCGAGAAATGTGAAATAGAATTAGTTTGGATATATACTCATGAAGAGTTTCCTAAACGTCCGAGTGATAAAGATTTAAAGCAAATTCTTGATGCAATTCAACAGACCAGAGAAGATGAAGATAGCGATCGCATTGAATCTCAAGATAGTGAAAAGGAACAAGAGTAGGTTCTGATTCGATATCGGGTAATAAGAGAGATTTATTCTCAATGCAGAACCAAGGAAACGAGGGAAAGCGGTCATGCTATTCTGTGAAAGGCGATCGATACACTCTAAAATTAAAAATGCAGCTATCAAATCAAGCGATGATAACCTCAGCCTCCGAAAAAATTTGCTGGACGATCGCCGATCTGGAACACTTTCCAGACAACGATAAGCGCTATGAAATTATTGCAGGAGAACTATTCGTGACGAGGGCACCCCATTGGCAACATCAAAGAATTTCTGTGAATATCGCGACTCAATTAAATCTTTGGTGTGAAAAAACAGGTTTAGGAAGCACGGCGATCGCCCCTGGGGTAATTTTTTCGGAGGCTGATAGCGTTATCCCCGATGTGGTTTGGGTCAGTCAAGAACGCTTGTCAGATATTTTAGATGCTGCGGGACATCTTATCGATGCACCAGACTTAGCTGTGGAAGTTTTATCGAAAACGACCGCCGATCGCCAGCGAGACTATGAGGTGAAATTAAAACTTTATTCGACTCGAGGGGTTCGAGAATATTGGATTTGCGATCGTCAAAAAGAATCGGTTCAAATCTATCGACGAGAGAATGGCATTTTAAAATTAGCGGCGACGCTATTTTCAGAGGATATTCTGACCAGTCCTTTGTTACCTGAATTTAATTGTTTGGTCAAACGGTTTTTTGCTTGAGGTTTTTAATAAAGAACGATTTGGATAATGAGATGATTTTCTCTTGCAAGCGATCGCCTTTATTTTACTAAGCTAAAGAATATTGTTTGGCATTATACCAAGCTGCGATCGCTTTAACAATTTGCTCCAGGGCATTATCATCGAGAGGATACCAGCGATCGCGTTCCTCGGTTTCGCTTGTTTGGTTAGCTAAAAGAGGATATTTTAGCCATTGATAGTAACCGCGATCGTCTTCCATCGTGAAGAAAAAGACGCAAGCAGGAAAAGGCAAATCTTGATAGTAATGAATTCCTTTTTGAATGGGAAATTGGGAGCGATCGGTAATATCTTTAATCGCTGCATCTTTTGCTTTCACGTTAATACCAAACATTTTACCCGTCGAGACACCTTTATTTTGGATCGTGACTAATAGATCGAGTCCGCGATCGCGATCGTCCATTCTTTGAATGCTTAAATCTTGTCTGCGAGTTAGATGAACAATCGCGAGATGTTCGGCGCGATTTTCTATAAAGTATTGTAAATCTTGTTGTAACATTCTTATCTCCATTTCGGATCGCAGAAGCGCGATCGTAAGGTTAAATCGTTCGGAGAAGTCCAGTAGGCGACTACCTCATCCCATAATAATGCTAAAACATCCGGATTGAGAGGATAATTCGTACACAAACTTGAAAATCCTGTCGTATATTCGCCATTGGCTGACAAAATATAACCACGTTCTCCTGGTTCATCAATACCAACAATATAAGTTGGGGCGGGATAAGCTGCAAGACGTTGCATTGTCGTGGAAGTAACTTGGATGTTTAGACGATCCTCTCTTTGGGTATATCCTCTAGCAGTTGCTTTAACTTGTACAAAGAAGAAAGGAATTAAAGATTCTTCATAAAAGAGTTCTATCAAAAAATCGATTGTTCGCTTCTTTTCTCCCAAAAATCGAGGAGACTCGCACAAATAACCGCGAGTTGGATGCTTGCGTGTGATGAGAACTCGGAAAATCGATTCTCCTCGTTCTCCAATAATTTCTTTTACGTCCATCAATATCGGCGATTGAAATACGGCAATATAAGTTTATTCCTATATGCTCGATTTTTAAACTGTGCGATCGCATCTCGTTGTCTCTGTAAACGTTGTTTGAGTTTCATTCGGTTTATTCCATAAAAAAGCTATCTAAACTAGGTGCAACATCTGCTGAGTTTTGGTTCATTTCTTCGATAAAGTCGAGGAAATTGTCTAAAAGAGTCCCCTGTGCATTTATACATCGTGTTTTAAGATATTCTAGTCCTGCTGTTGCATATTCTTCAAAAATTGTGACTGGAGAATCGCCCTCTTCCATTCCTTCCTTATCCAAAATTTCTATAGTTTCGGATTCGGCTAAAGCTAAGAGGTAAATAAAAACATCATCGTTCTGATTTATAAATGGATCCCAACGAATTAGTTCACCACCTTTATCTCGTTCTTTTCGTTCCTTAATATACCATCCAGTAGCAGCCGCAAACATCATTACAGCCTGTTTTGTTTTAAAAAGACCCTTTGCCTTATCGGTTAATAACTCGTATAAATGTTCTTGTTTTTGAGAACGATAAACCCCATGTTCCATTACACTTCTACCTCTACTAACTGTGTACATTCAAATTCATCTTTTGACTCAACAATGTAAGAATATTCTTTTCCATTGAGAGTAATTTTTTTTCCTCGCTCTTTAGGTGTTGAGCATTCTAATATCCATTGTGAACCCACATTGGATATTAGGCTCTTTTCGGCTTCCCCTCTCCATTGGGATTCTGAAACAAAAATGATAATTTGAGGTGCAAGAGTTGGGAGCAAATGTGCGACATCTCGACGATAATCTAGTTCAAGTTGTCCAAAAGCAGAATCAATAACTAATGGATATAAACCTCCCCGAAATAAATGTTTTTGATTTATGTTTTTTTGACTTTTATTCTTTTCGCGATAGATCGAACGTGCTTTATCAACTAAGCTCCCAATAAAAACTAAACTTAGAATTTGCTTTTCACCTGTTGAGGTCCCACTAACTTGCTGTTCAAGCGTTCCAATTTTCTTTACAAGGTTCAATCGATATTCATCTGTAAATTGAGCTTTATAATCTTTAATTGAAATTTTATTCCAAATTCTATTAAGTCTTTCTGAAATATCTTCTACAAGTTCTTTTTGTCTAAGATATCTTATCTTTTCAATTGCTTCCCTAACATTATTTACTGTATCTAAACGACACTGTGCTAACTGTCCTTGCAGATCGCTTTTTGCTATTGTGTTGAGTTCTCTCTCTTTTTGTTGAATGTCACCACCTATACTTTTTGATTTTTGAGAATCACGTCCGATCTCTAAATTTAACTCACTAATAGCCTCCTCAGCCTTTTTTCGTTGTTTTTCTAGCTTCCCGTAATCATAATCTTCGCTAAGTTCGCGACCTCCAATTTTTTTAGATATTTCACTCAGATCGTCTCCTATTTTAATAATTTCTTCTTCGATTTCTCCTCGTTTTTCTTGCAAGATTCCGATTTTTTCTAAGGCTCGTGTTCGTCGTTCTCTTAATGAAGGTAAACTACCTTTAGCTCTGATTACTGCTTTTTCTAATTCTTCTGAACCAACACCAACGCGATCGTGCCACTTTTCAACACAAGAATACGATTCAGTTCCCGGAGCAAGTTCTCGTCCACAAATACATTGCTGCTTTTCCAATAAATCTCTTACAAAAGGTCTTTTCATATCAATAGGTAATTCTCCTTTTTGATATGCAGTGTCTAAAATCTCTTCTGCTTTTTGTAACACATTAGAAACAAGAATTAAATATCCATGTTGGGACACTTCCTGAGCAAGCTGTTGTTCTGTCTCTACGGATTCTTTCTTTTTATTTTCTCTAGCTTTTTCTTGATTTTGACGCTGTTCTTGTAATAGTCTTAATTCTGGATTTTCTAACAGAATTTCATCAATCCGTTTTTTCTCTTCCTCAATCTTTTGCAATCTGGCTTTCGATTGTTGAATTTTTTTGTTAATGTTGTCCTGCTGTTCTTCAAGTTGTTCTATTTCATTCTCAACTTGCTCTCCTTTCTTTCCCGACCTTTTCCCTATTTCCCGACGCAAGGTTCTAATAATTTCCCCATTCAGATGTTTGATGGCGCGATCGTAAACTTCAATATCTAATAAAATTTTTACTCCAGCTTCGATATCCTTGTAAGCATCCGAACTAGCTAGTTTTTCAATACGTTCTCCATTAAAAAAGAAAAAGGGAGATAAGGGTTTAGGAAGAAGTTGTTCTAATAAATCTTGTGGATTTCTTGACTCTTCCCATTCTCCGTTGAGCTTATGAAAATGTACTGTAAGAGTTGGAGATTGTAAAACTTTTCGTTTCCCATCTAAAGTTTTTGTAACTATCTGTTTTCGTTCAGCCATATAAGTTTTATCTCGATCTTCAAAGTATAACTTTGCTGAAGTTACAAGTTCTTTATTGATATTGAGTTGGGCAAAAGTAGCTTCTGTTTCTAATAATTCCTGATTTTCAAAATCTGGAGAAAATGTAGCATAAAATAACCAAGTAAAGGTATTGAGAAGTGTAGTTTTTCCCGAACCATTAAATCCATGTATAACGGTTACATTTTTATTATTTTCAGTTGAGAAAACAATTTCTTGCTCTCCTTGAAACTGACGAAAGTTTTGGATAATTAATCGTTTAAAAATCATTTAACTATTTCCTCTATGGCCTTTCTAATATTATCATTAATTCCCAGAGGTTTACTCCTATATAAAAGTTTTCGTTCTGCTTCAATTACTTTTTTTAGAAAAACGTATTCTTCCTCCGTCAAAGCCTCTAAAATTTCTTGAATTTGCTCCTGCATTGATTCTTTTTCATTGATTTTTTTCATGTTACTACTCTACTCCTAAATCGAGTAGGTTAAGACGATCGCGTAAGTCTAATAAAGTATAGAGAGCATCTATCCTATTCTCTGCCAATTCAGCGAACTCTAAGACTCGTAGCAACTCTTTGCCAAATAAACGACGAGTGAGACCGTAATAAGGAGAACGAGAATTAGTGAACTCATCGGGGGGTTTCACAATAAAATCAAAAATTTCTGCCATCGTTTTGCCGGGAGACAATCTGAGTAGACGGCCTCGACGTTGGATAAACTGACGAGGATTAGAACTACTCGCTAAAATAAAAGCTCGTTGAGTTTCTGGAATATCCACACCTTCATCAAGACAACGAATCGCAACTAACGCTTGGATTTCTCCTCGTGCAAATTGATCGCGAAGTTCGTCTCGACGATTTAAAGGAGTATCAGAGGTATATTGAGCAACTTTCATATTGAGATCGTGACCGAGTAACCGAGTAACTGCATCGATTTGACGCTCGACTGCTGTATCTGTTTCCAGCGTGCCATCTCCACAGTAAATTAAATTATACATACTTTCTGTGCGAGAACTCAATAGAGAGCGGAGAATTTCAATTTTTTGTCGTGCGGTTGCAATTAAGCGCGATCGCTGGATCAATAGTGCTTCTATACTTATCTCTTCTGAATCTGGAATGTTTCTTTGTGTTCCTAAAACCCGAGCAATTTTCTTCGTGAGTTCGTAGTAGCGCTGAAACTCATCCTCCGTCAGTTCAATGAGTTGGGGATAATAACGGTAAGGACATAAAACTTTATCTCCCAGTGCATCTCGCAGCGTGTAGTGAACCAATGTCGAACTAAAATAATGAAGTAGAGCATTTGTTCCTGTCTCATCAAACCATCGTTCTGGAGTTGCGGAAAGACCAAGACGATAGGACGCATTTTTCGGTAAACTCTTTTGCAATTGCTCCGATCCTAAATTGTGAACTTCATCAGCAATCAAAAGAAAACGAGGAGAAATTTTCTGCAGTTGATGTTGAAATGCCTCAGAAGCAAAAGTTGTGTTAGAGGTAATGATACTGACTAAGGCTCGTCGTTTTGTTTTTGCATTGTATAGTCGTACTGATAATGCTCGTTCCCAGCGATCGCGTGAGATATTACAAGGAAGAGGATCCAGACCAAAACGTTTTGCTTGTACTATCCACTGATTGACAAGATGAAGATAGGGACAGACAATTACAATAATTAAAGGAGAGCCAATATGTTCGTAAAGTTTTGTAGCGATCGCTAAAGCAGTAATTGTTTTTCCACTTCCTGTTGCCATTTCTAAAATTCCTTTGCCTGAATGAGAAAACCATTCTTTAATTGCTTGGATTTGATGTTGCCTTAAAACAATTTCTTCTGGTATTTCTAAGGTTTCTTGTTGAATCTTGCGTTCAGATTTATCAACATGATAAGAGCCTTTTTGTTCTGAAACTGAATAAGAATTTTTTTGAGGAGTCATCCCATATTCTGTTGGAGGATGCTTCGGGCAAAGTTGCAATAACGAGCGCTTACTTGCTTCTGGAAAGCTCACAATATCTAAGTTTTCAGTCTGATTTTCCCATAGTTTCTGAAAATTCTCAGCTTTTCGTAAAGCTCTTTCTTGAACGCCCAAATGCCAAGAACAAAACACATCAATACATTCAAAATTATTGATTAATCCAGTAGAACTTTCATTGACTGAACCCGTAAAAGCAATCACATTACAATCATCTTTAAAAATCCCTAGCTTTTCATGGTAAATCCCATATTTTCTAATTTCTTTAGCAATAGCTAATTTAATTTCTAGGATTTCATGAGCAATCAACCATGCTAAACACGAAAGACGATCTCGAACAATCTCGTTAAATTCTCCTATTAATTCTTGTTGTATTACTTTGACAATAATTTCTTCTCGTTGTTTGAGTCCAGTTGCGATCGCATTCACATCTTCTTGAGATAAACGGGGAGAAGCAATTAGCTGCATTTTCCCACCAGTACGGATTAGAGCAGTTATTCCTTGTGCTGCAACTGCTATTGATGTGCTGGAGAAAAAACCAACAGCACGTTGATATAAGTTAGAATTTTCTAAAGAGGGAATATAAAAATCTTGGATGAGATTAGAGCGATCGCTTCGGTACTCATCTTGTATAGTTAAATCCTTTAAGCTCATTCTTCGCCTTCTAAAAATAAGATTTGTAATTATTCTAAGTTACCACATAGAGCAAAATGAGATGATTTTCTCTTGCAAGCGATCGCCTTTTGCAACTCCAGTTAAAGAAAAAGCAAAATAAAAGGGTTGGCTTACTTAGTCAATCGACTCTGTAGCCAATACTTAAATAATGCCATGCGATCGCTTATTCCTTAAAATTAGGAGGATGTTCGTTAAGCGATCGCAATGCTTTTCGTAAATTTTAGAACTAAATAAAAGGGAATGTGATCGCCTATTCAAAATTATGAAGTTAAGCAATGACCCAAAAACCCCACGACCAATTTGCCAAACAGTATCTCGAAGGACTCCTCGCACCCCTTGGCAAAGTCAAGATCGGACAAGAAGTCTCCCCAGAAGTGCGTCAAGTGGATGTATATTTTTCTCCCTTACCCACACCCTCACCCTCACCTCCAAACTTGGGACTCCTCGGGCAAATGGTCGAAACTCCTTGTTCTCTCGAACCCTTCCGAAACTCACCCAGCAAAACAGACATTCGTAACTGTATGCTGAAACTGTACTCCCTCCACAGCCAACTCCAACGCAAAGCCAAACGCAAAAACCAAACCCTCACCGAAACAGAACTGCCGCAACTGTGGATTCTCACTCCCTCCGCAAGCGATCGCCTTCTCAATAGCTTTGGTTTCACTCGTAAGGACAAATGGGAACAAGGAGTCTATGTTCTCCCAGAAGCACAAAAAACGGCTCTCATTGCGATTAATCGCCTCTCTGAAACCCCAGAAACTCTCTGGTTGAGAATTTTGGGCAAAGGTAAACTTCAAGAACGCGCTATCCTAGAATTAATCGCACTCGAAAGGGAAAACCCCCTGCGAATTCATGCCCTAGAACAAGTTGCTATTTGGCGAGTCAATTTGCAAATGCAAGCACATCCAACAACAGAACAACAGGAGTTAATGATGGCACTATCACCCGCTTATCTTCAATGGCGAGAAGAAGCCGTGCAACAAGGACAACGAATGATGTTAGAAAGTATGCTGACCGTGCGCTTTGGTTTCGTAGATGAAGAACTTGCTGCAACAATCGATCGCCTGTTAAAACTACCTTCCCAAGAAGCTGTTTCCCTCGTCCTGCAATGCACTCGCGAAGAATTATTAGAGCGATTTAACGACCGATAGAAATACTCTAATTATGAGGGCGCGATCGCGACGACCAAAACTGCACAAAAGAACTTTTTGTTGTATCTTGCTATAATTTAGAGTACATTAATATTTTTCAAACTATGACGGTAACTCTGATTAAACCTTCTAGCTTGCTTCCTAAAGGCATTCAAACTCAACGAATTAATAATCTCACTTTGTTTAAATTTACAGAAGAACTCGGGCAGCGAATGCAAGAACTTCTCGATAAGAAAAAAGCCAATACTTTAGATTCAGAAGAGATTGTAGAACTCGAAGCGATCGCCGAACTGGATAACATTTTTAGCTATATTAATGCTGTTATTGCCGCTCAAGCGAATGCCGATCTCTAAAACCTTAAAAATTTCAGAGCGATCGCCAGATTCCCAACTGCATTTTTGAAAGTCTTACAAAAAGAAAAAAGAGAGGAAATGAACGTTTATCTCCTCTACTCTCAGATATTTTTCAATCAATTTAATTAAATACCTTGAACTTCTCCTTTAATAACAAATCGTCCTAAGACAAAACAGAGAACAGCATTAAAAAGAAGGAAAATTGAGGCGGAAATTCCCCCTCCAATTCCCCAAACCACAGGAGAGAGAAACGCACTCACCGCCAAACAGGATGCAACACCTAGAGTTGTACCAATGGAGAACCATTTCCAGTGAGGATGACCGAGGAATAGGACAATTAAACCCGCCGGAATTAAAATACTGGCAAAGAGAGGATTTAAGGTCGAACCCCCTTGAATTGCTGTTCCTAATTCGGGAATAGAACTACCTAAAACACGGAAAGGCGCTTGAGGTAAGTCAAAGATGTAGAATCCTCGTAGGAAAAAGATTCCCGAACTTCCGGCGATTAAACCACTACTCAACCACCCAGTCCAACTAAAGGGGAAATAGTTGCGTAACAGCCAAGCAAGGAGATAAGAACCAATCACCATCCCTAATTTTGGCAGCAAGGCGATCGCGCCCCCATCAAACCAGAAGCGCAAATTCAAATAGCCATTATCTCGCAACCATCGGAAGAAGTCCTTAAAGGTAATCTGTCCTTTGATCGCCAGTTTGACGGCGGCACCGGCATCCAATTGTCCCGCACCAAAGTGATTTAAGTCATCTTCTTCCACAGGACGGGCGGACTGTTTGAGAATCTCGTAAATTTCTGCGGGGCTATCGATGCCCTCCGCTTTTAACAAGGCTGCAACCCCAGCAACGTGAGGGGATGCCATGCTAGTGCCTTGAAAGCCAAGAAAAACCGCTTCTCCGGTACTGGGGTCAATGGTATTTTGCAGAATTTTACCTTGTTCGCTGCCCCCTGGCGCGGAAATGTCAACCCCTGCCCCATAATTGGAATAAGGTGCCTTAAGTCCCGCAGGATCGAGAGCAGAAACGCTCAGGACGCGGGGATAACGGGCAGGATAGGAGGAAGAATTGCGATTTTCGTTTCCGGCGGCGGCAATGATGACAACGCCTTTATCGTAGGCATAATGGATGGCATCCTCGAGTAGTTTACTTTCACCGCCTCCCCCTAGGCTCATATTGATGATATCCGCGCCATTATCGGCGGCAAAACGAATGCCCTCGGCGATATCGGACACCGTACCCCCTCCACTAGCAGCGAGGACTTTAATGGGCATAATTTTGGCTTCGTAGGCAATACCGGCGACCCCATAACCATTATTAGTGGATTGGGCGATGGTTCCCGCGACGTGGGTGCCGTGGCCAACATCATCCCCAGCATCAACTTTATCGTTGACAAAATCGTAGCCTTTGACGAATTTGGTTTCTTTCAGATCCGGGACTTTACTCACTCCCGTATCGATCACCGCAACGACGACTCCATCTCCTTTTGTTTCCGCCCAGGCCTGTTCAATGTTAATGTTTTGAAAGTTCCACTGTTTGTTGTAATCGGGGTCGTTGGGACGTTCGAGGGTGTGATAAATGTAGTTGGGTTCGATGTATTCCGTCGCAGATCTGATTAGTTTGGATTTTTTCAGGGCTTTGAGGGTTTGTTTGTCGCCTTCGAGAATGTAAACGCCCTGGGAAAATTCGCTGTTTAAATGGGGTTTTACGTTATAGGTGCTGGCGATCGCATCCAATTCTTGAAGAATTTCCGTTTTTGAGACATTATCTTGAAAGTCTAGGACAATGGAGCTATATTCTCCTTGATTGGCTAGACCTTTGAAGTTCCATAAAGCAACACTAATGCCGATGATAAAAAGGCAAAATAGCAGAATTTTTTTCATAGCGGTGAGTTCGAGTAAAAGTGAGGGTGGGCTGGCAAGGTCAGCCTACCCTACTAAGATAGCTTAGGGAACTCAGATTTGGTATCAGGCTACGATCGCCGATATATAATAGTCGAGTTAGCCAGAAGGGAAATTTTCCCCATTGCGCGGCTCAACGATTTATTAAGGGTGAACGAGGTATTAATTGCGCCTCAAAAATAAGTTATGAAAAACGAATCTGTCAGGAATGCCAAACTGACGCGCAACATTGTCGGCTTTTATGTCATCTTTAGCAGTCTCTGGGTTTTCCTGTCTGACAATATTCTCTTGGCTTTAGCTAAAACTCCCGAGCAAATTGAGGTCTGGCAATTCGCTACGGGGATTTTCTATGTTCTCATTACCAGTATTTTGTTATATAGAGTCTTACAGCTTTATACGAGAGAAGCTGAAAAAAAACTTGCCCCCTTGGAAGATTTAGTGCAACGCTATCAAACCCTTTTTGAAAAAAATCCTCAACCTATGTGGGTTTACGATACGGACACAATGGCATTTTTGGATGTAAATAATGCGGCTATTGAGGCTTACGGCTATTCTCGGCAGGAGTTTTTGAAGATGACTCTCCAAGATATTCGCTCTCCTGAAGATATCGCGATCGCCCCTTTTACTTTAAGTGAAAATGTTCCCGGAATTTGGCAGCACTATTGTAAAGATGGTTCGATTATGGAGGTAGAAATTGATGTATTTCCTTTTCTTTTTGCTGAGAAACCTGTTAGGCTGGCACTGTTGCAAAATGTCACCGAACGTCAGCGCACTTTAGAAGCGATCAAGTACAAGGAAGAACAATATCGAACTTTGGCCAGTAATTTTCCCAATGGCGCGGTTGTTCTCTACGATAAGGACTTGCGCTATACTTTGGCAGAAGGGATGGAAGTGGGTCGATTGGGACGCAATGCTCGAGAAATTGAGGGAAAAACGCTACAGGAAGTGGTGTCGGAAGAGACTTATAATATTCTAGAACCCCTATATCGCGAGGCTTTAACGGGAATGCCCGTCACAACGGAACTGCCTTTGGGCGATCGCATTTATTTAACTTATGCCCTTCCGGTTTTCAATCAAAAGGGAGAAATAGAAAGCGGGATGAGCGTGACCCAGAATATCACTCAGCGCAAGCAAATGGAGGAACAACTCCAGCAGTATGCGTTTTATGATACCCGCACTAAACTTCCCAACAAGACTTGGTTTCTCGATCGCCTCAGTCAGCAACTCCTACAAACTCGCGCCGGAAATACGGGCTTTTTTACGGTATTATTTTTGCAGTTGGAACGCTTTAGTACGGTGAAGTACAGTCTCGGTCATCGTTTGGCGGATCGGTTAATGTTGGCAACTAAAGACCGTTTGGAAACTTGTTTAAATTTGGTCGAACCGGTAGCGCGGGTGGGAGATAAGGCGATCGCAACTATCCTGATGAACATTCATACTCCTCTAGATGCTGCCGCGATCGCCCAATATATTCAAGAACAACTCTCACAACCTTTGGAGGTAGACGGACAGGAGTTATTTTCTCCGGTAAGTATTGGTATTGCGATCGTAGATTCCCCTCTTTTAGCGGAACAGAAGCCAGAAACTTTACTACAGGCAGCAGATACGGCGATGAATCATGCTAAGTATAAAGGTAAGGCTGGCAAGGTTTCTTATGCGATTTTTGAGCCTAAAATGTACGAACAAGCGGTCGGTCGCTTCCAGTTAGAGACGGATTTGCGTTTAGCTCTCAAACGGGAAGAATTTAGCGTTTTTTATCAACCTATTGTAGCAATGACCACGGGGTGCATCACGGGATTTGAAGCGGTGGTACGTTGGTTGCACCCATCGGCAGGATGGATGTCCCCAGGAGACTTTATTCCGGTTGCAGAAGAAACGGGATTGATCGGGTTTATCGATTGGTGGGTTTTAGGTGAGGCTTGCAAACAGTTAGGAAAATGGCAGAAAATTTCGGATTTTCCCCTCACTATGAGCGTCAATGCTTCGGGAGCATTATTATCCCAATTTGGTATTATGGAACGCTTGCGACAAGTCACAAAGGGGAATCGTTTACTTAAAGAAAGTCTGCGTTTGGAGGTGACAGAACGAGTTATGATGGAGCATTATGAAGCAACTTCTGGACTTCTGGAACAAATTAAAAATTTGAAAATTAGGCTCTCGGTGGATGATTTTGGTACGGGATATTCTTGTTTGGAACGTTTGCATCAATTGCCTATTGATACTCTTAAAATCGATCGCTCGTTTGTTGGTCGGATGTTGGCAGATGAGGATAGTTTAGCAATTGTTCGCACGATTATTGCCTTGGCACATAGTTTAAAGATGGATACAATTGCGGAAGGAACGGAAACTCAAGAACAGTTGTCTGTTTTAGAAGAGATTAAATGTGAATACAGTCAGGGATTTTACTTTTCTCCCCCTGTGGCAAGTGAGGAAGCAGAGCAGTTATTAAAACGTCAATGGCAATGGTAATGCTACATCCCTCTTGGTGTGCGGTTTGGGGTAGGATCGATCGCGATCGTTTTGCGCTTCTGGGTTCCTCTTCCTTACAACCGGTTTGGAGTCCTCAAGGTCGATTTTTAGTGGTTGGGGATATTTGGTTTAGCGATCGCGCTTCTCTCTTACCAGAAATAGCTATCACAAAAAACAAATCTGATAGCGAAATCTTGGCATATTTATGGGAAAAAGAGGGAGAAAATTGCCTCACAAAATTGGAAGGAATTTTTAGTTTTATAATTTGGGAGAAAGAGCGCGATCGCCTCTGGTTGGTGCGAGATGCTTCAGGGGGACGAACTCTCTACTACACCCAACAAAATTCAACCTATTATATTGCACCGCGTTTGGCAACTTTGCAGCCTTGGCATTCTCAAACCTTGAATTTAGTCGCTTTGCGGGACTATCTTTGTACGGCTTTTGTGCCTGGAGAGCAGACACTTTGGCAGGATGTGCGGGAGTTAAGTCCTGGAACAATACTTCTTTTACCGGAAAGTGAGAGAAAATCCTACTTTGATTTAAAAGAGAATATTTCATCTGCATCAAGGGAAGATCGTGCTAGAGAATTGCGATCGCTACTCAATCAGATCGTCCCAGAATATTTACCTGTCAATGAATCTGTTGGGGTTTATCTTTCTGGGGGTTTAGATTCGAGTTGTATCGCAGCATTAGCGGCTCAATATTGCGATCGCCAAGTCTTTACTTATTCTATTCATTTTGGTGCAGATTGTCAAAATGAACTGGAATTTTCCAGTTTAGTTGCTAACCATTGTCAAACTGAACATCGTATTCTTGAAATTACTCCCCAGCAAATGTGGGAAAAATTGCCGATCGCAATGGCAAATCTTGACGATCCCATCGGCGATCCTTTAACAGTTCCCAATTATTTATTAGGACAATTAGCAAGAGAAGATGTTCGCGTTATTCTCAATGGAGAAGGAGGAGATCCCTGTTTTGGCGGTCCAAAGAATCAGCCAATGTTGCTCAATCGTTTATATAATTCAACTCAAACGGATTTGCTTTCTGCTTATTTGAATTCGTATCAAAAATGTGCCGAACATTTACCGCAACTTCTCAAACCCGATATTTTCCAAGCTGTTGTTAATAAACCTTCTGTTTTTACTACCTATCTTGCTTCTGATGCCGCTTATCTTAATCGTTTAATGACCTTAAATATTAGATTTAAAGGTGCAGATCATATTTTAACCAAGGTCAATAATTTGACGCGATCGGCTTTATTAGAAGGGCGATCGCCGCTATTCGATCGCCGCATTATTGAATTTTCTTTGAGTATCCCTCCTGAGTATAAGTTAGCCGGAGCCGTGGAAAAAGCAATTTTAAAAGAAGCAGTAAAAGATTTATTACCTCCTGCGATCGTACAACGTCCTAAAAGTGGCATGATGGTGCCGGTACAGCGTTGGTTTTATCAATATTGGCAGCGATCGGCCAAGAAATTACTGTTAGATCGCCATGCTGCGATCGCCCCTTATTTGAACCAGAAATTGATGCGCGAGTGGTTGAACTATCGCGGCGATATTTGGCGACGCTATGGGGTCAAATTATGGCTGTTGGTGAGTTTAGAGTTGTGGTTGCGAGAACAGAAAAAACCTTAATCTTTTATAAATCAAATGGATTTGCTATTGGGATTATAAAAAAGAGGGTAGGCAATACCCACCCAAAAGTGTTCACTCTTTTGCTTCTAATTTAGCCAAGCGAGATTTAAGTTCCTGATTTTCTTTTTTTAAGGTTTCAAACTCATCCCGCAATTGTTTCACCGCCTTATCCGATCCTAAGTTTTTCTGTACTTTTTTAACCGCTTCCTCCGCCATACGACGGACTCGGCCATCTAAAGTTTGGTCGGCCAGAGAAGTCAGAATGCCGATCGCCGCCGATGTCTGCATTTGTCCTAAAGCATTAGTAACAGCAACTTGCGTGAGAAAGAAAGACTCTCCTGCAAGTGCCTCCAACTGTTCCCCGATCGCCTCGAGGCGATCGGGAGTTTGTCCCACAGATACGGCACCGAGGGCGCGTATCGCCGCCAAACGAAGGGCTTGAGGAGTTCCCGCTTTGGTGTACTCCGCAATGATTTCCGCCGCTTCTGGGGCTGTTTTCATTTGACTTAACCCAGCGATCGCCCCCGATCGCACCACCTCATTCCAACCTGATCGCGTTTTGAGAACCTGTTGTAATAAATCTAAAACTGACTCTTTTTTCTCCTTTAATACTCCAGAAACCATGCTTCCCAACTTTTGCAATGCAGTAGCTTCCGTGTAATAACTCGCATCGCCATTCGCTGCAATTTGGTGAATTTCTCGGTAACTTTCTTCGGTTTTAAACTGACTTAAAGACTCAATAACCGTCCGTCGAACTCGAGCATCGCTATCGCTTAAACCCGATCGCAAAGCGTCTTCAGCCTGTGTTAATTTAACTTTTGCAAGTTGTTTGGCTACCTCTACGCGAACGCCCCAAAAAACATCGGATTTTAAGGCTTTTTCTAAGGCTTTAACCGTATCTAAATTACCTTTTTTGGCTAAAGCTATCGCCGCATAAATTCGCGAAACTGGATCGGGATCGTACTGTAATTGTGCCTTAAGTTCTGCTACAGGATATTCTAGGGAAACCGTTTTCAGAAAATAATTACCGACATCAAAACTAAAGAATTGAGGTTTTTTCGGTAACGGGAAATAAAATGCTTGTTCGAGCAAATTGACTTGTACAGTCATTTGCTGTTGGGAAACCTTTTCTTGGGAATCAACATAACCAAAAGCAATGGGAATTTTGAGATCGAATAACTGGCGATCGCTACCCGTTGAATCATTTTTAGTTTGTGTTTGTTTGACGGTAACTTTAGCTAAGTTATTCTCCCGATCCCATCCATAACTGACTTTAAATGCAGGATGACCACCGCGAAAAACATAGGAATCAAATAAAAAGGCTAAATTGCGTCCCGTTGACTTTTCAATAGCTCGAAGTAAATCAATAGTTTCGACACTTTGATGAGCGCGATCGCGGAGAAAAGTTTGTATGGCGCGATCGAACAATTCATCCCCCAAAATACCACGAATCATGTGGTAAACGCAAGCTCCCTTTTCATAAAGATGGCGATCGTATAATTCAATTGCTTCTCGATAAATATTCGTCACAATGGGACGACGATAGCGGGATTTATCTTCGCTTAAATAACTTCTTGCTTCTTTTAAAAGGTAATAAGCGCCTTCATCTTGACCATATTCATGTTCCACCCATTGTACTTCAGAATAAGAGGCTGCACCCTCTTTGATCCACGCATGAGACCAATGTTTAATCACTACAAGATCGCCAAACCATTGATGCGCTAATTCGTGAACAACTAAACTTTCTGTGCGATCATTATCTAAAGCAGCACGTTCATCTAATAGACAGCGATCGGTTAACAGCGTAGTTGAAGTGTTTTCCATTCCCCCAAAAATGAAATCAGCTACGCAAACTTGTGCATATTTAGAAAAAGGATAAGTATAACCATATTTCTGCGAGAGAAATTCCATCATGCGCGGCGTTTTTCCCATGCTGCGCTTACCATCTTCTTCTCGTCCTTTTTCAACGTAATAAGTTATGGGAATACTGTTCCATTCTGCTTTAATTTCAGCAAAATCTCCCACAGCAAGAGTAATTAAATAAGAGGGATGAATTTGTTTTTGATACCAGTGATAAATTGTTTCTTTTCCTTCCTTTTCTGTAGCAATAAGATCACCATTAGAAATAGCTAGAAAAGGTTGAGGAACCCGAACACGAATTTCCGATGAGGCTAGTTGTCCAGGATAGTCAAAACAAGGAAACCAATAGCGGGAATCTTCATCTTCCCCTTGAGTCCAAACTTGCGGCGATCGCGCTTCTGGAACGATAAAATATAGTCCTCGTTGAGGGTCTTGCAAACGATAGGCGATCGCAATTTGTATTGCTTCTTCCTTTGTCGGTTCTACTAACTCAATCTGGAGTTCTTGGCCATCATAATCGAAGGGTTGAAAGATTTCCCCAATTTTGACAGATTCAATTTTCAGATCGATCGCATCAAGGGTTAGAGAACAAATTCCAGCATGAACAGGTTTCAAAGTTATCGTACAAATACCGATAACACATTTTTGAGAGATGTCAACCGCTAAATCAAGGAAAATATGTTCAACTTGTCCAGGGCGATCGGGATTATAGTGAGGCTTTGCTCCAGGTAATTCAAAGGATTTGCGATCGTTTTCTTCGGAATCAAAATAAAAATATGGCATTCTTTACAAAATCTAGAAACAGTTTGTATGGTTGTTTGGGAAAGCCCCAGTTAATTTTACAGGGTAGCGCGAATCGGATTCAGTTGGTCAGTCTCATCGTAGCAATCATCGCCTATATTGAGAGATTAGCAAGTATTTATCTTAATTGCGATCGCCTCTCTCTAGCCATTGTTGAGATGTTGAGATTCTTATAGAACAAATTGCCTTTTGTGTGAATTGCGTATATATACTCTTGTTTTTGATCTGAGAAGATCATTAAAATATAGGTAGTTTTGCAGATAAGATTGCTCAAAAGTGCAGTATTTTCCGAACTCTAAAAGGAAGGACTTACTGAAATATCGAATTAATTAATAGACACAAAGTAAACGTAAATTTCCAAGATAGCTTGGTTAATTGTAAATTTTTGTGTCTATTTGGAGAAAAACATGACGACGATTTTAGTAATTGACGATCAAAAAGCAATCCGCACCCAGATCGTGGCAATTCTCCGGTTAGAACAATATAAAATTATCAATGCTGAAAATGGGGAAGCGGGCATTAAACTGGCAATTCAAAAACAACCGGATCTTATTCTTTGTGATGTGATTATGCCAACAGTTAATGGCTATGAGGTGTTAGATCGTTTGCGGGAGAATCCTAAAACAGCAACTATTCCCTTTATTTTTATGACGGGACTTTCAGATAAAGAGAGCAATCGCAAGGGAATGGAACTCGGGGCTGACGATTATCTCCTCAAACCTTTTACTACAGATGAACTATTGCAAGCGATTAAAACACGATTAAAAAAACAAGAAGTTTTTACTCGTTTAGCTCGAAAAGAATTAGATGAATTGCGAGAGAATATTCGTAGTGCTTTGCCTCACGAATTACGAACGCCTCTCAATAGTATTCTGGGATTTTCTGATCTTTTACTCTGCGATTTGGAAAAATTGAAGCAAGCAGATATTCGCGAGATGCTGGAACAGATTTATACTTCTGGACAGCGTTTGTATCGAACGATTCAGAATTTCTTGCTCTATGCAGAATTAGAATTAGCTGCCAGCGATCGCGATCGCTCGACTATCCTAGAAGATTACCCCACTAACCTAGTAGAAGGAATAATTTCAGATCAAGCGCGGGTACAGGCATTCAAACTGGGGCGATCTTCCGATTTGGAGTTAGATTTACAGGATGGCTTTGTGACAATTTCCTCGGAGTTACTAGCCAAACTGTTAGAAGAACTGATCGACAATGCCTTTAAATTTTCGGCTCCCGGTACTCCCGTTACTATTATTAGTTCTGTCACCGACGATCGCTTCTTATTATCGGTACAGGATAAAGGCCGGGGTATGACAGCAGAACAAATCGACAAAATCGGTGCCTACCTACAGTTTGAGCGTAGAATCTACGAACAACAAGGTTCCGGTTTGGGTTTAACTATTGCTAAACGTATTGCTCAATTACATGATGGCAATTTAAGCATTGAAAGCGTTCCCCATTATTACACGATTGTGCGGGTTTCCCTGCCTATCTACAAAATGCAAAAAGAGGACTCCTGTTAGACCCAAAGGGTTAACGGTGAGATGACGAGCGCGTTCCCTCGGTGAATTCGATTCACCGGGGTCGCTCGTCTTTTTGCCAACAAATAAAACCGACCAAAGTAGGGACGTTAAATTTAACGTCCGTACACATAGATTGACATTCTCCGTAAAGACTGCTAAAATTTGTCTCAGGAGGTCAAGATGTTAACACTAACTTACGAGTATAAATTAATCCCGAACGAAAAGCAAATTGAGGTGATTGAAAATACCTTGAGAGTCTGTCGTTCTGTCTGGAATTACGCCCTCAGAGAGCGAAAAGATTGGATTAACTCTCGGAAGTGTTCTGTTAATTCTTGTTCTCTAGACAAGGAATATATAATTCCGGTGGATAAACCGTTCCCAAATTACAACAACCAAGCCAAACAATTAACAGAAGCCAAGAAAACCAACCCGTGGTTAAAATCTGTGAATGCTCAAGTTTTGCAACAGATGCTCAAAAGATTGGACAAAGCATTTACAGATATGAAATCAAAAAAACTCGGTTTTCCTCGTTTTAAGAATAAGTATAGGATGCGTTCTTTTGTGTATCCTCAAATGCTGA
>NZ_JACSWA010000617.1 GCF_016888125.1 Spirulina sp. CCY15215 | reverse complement strand
TTTCTGAAATTCGCGAGCGAGAATATCGGAGTACAAGTAACCAACCTTTAGAAATGCGACCATTATTACTCAAATCCGATCCCTCTGATTGGCAAACGTGGGAAAGTTTTTCGCATATCATCAATGAATTTACAAAAGATGAGTGGAAAAATCGGCGTAATAAAGTCAAAGCATTGCGAGAAGTGCTGCGACGCGGCTCGAATGCTACCAAAGAGTTTCTTACAGCTTATCAGTTAGAAAAACTTCCCGAACTTCCTGATTCTGTAGAAGACAGTACACGCACGACTTTAGCTAAACAAGGTTGGTTAGGTGACACTTGTGGCTATTTTGACGCAATTGAAGCGATTGACTTCTATTTATTACTGGGAGAAAACTTATGAGCTATTATAAACTTCAAATTCACTTACTGAGCGATACAACATTTGGCAGAGGTGATGGTGTTGCCGGATTGCTCGATCGCGAAGTGGAACATGACCAATATGGTTTTCCTTACTTGCGAGGACGCACTTTAAAAGGTTTAATCAGTGAAGAGTGTGACAATTTGATTGCCACTTTGCCCCACAATCGCCCTTATTGGCAAAGCATTGCAGGTGACTTATTTGGCAGGCCGGGTAGCACTCTCGATACAATTGCAGCTATTCATTTTGGAGATGCTTGTTTGCCAGACGATCTGCGTCAAGCAGTTGCCTACCAGATTAAAAAGAATAAATTTACTCGGGCTGAAATTTTAGATTCTCTGACTACTATTCGTCGGCAAACTTCTATTCACTCAGAAACAGGAGTACCCGATCGAGGAAGTTTGCGAACATCTCGTGTTATAGTGCGCGATCTAACTTTTACTGCTAATTTAAACTTTGCCAAGACACCATCAGAAGATTTGCTCGGGTTGCTTTCTGTTGGAACAAAAGCGCTCAGATATTTAGGAAGCGGACGCAATCGCGGTCTGGGTCACGTGCGTTGTACTCTAAGCGATCATCAAAATAATCCTTTAACAATCAATCTTAACCACTTTTTTTCACCACTGGAGAAATAATTATGCCTGTCATATCACTCAATTTAAAAACACTACAACCTCTCCTAGCAACTTCTTTTCAAGGCGATCCAAACAGTGATGTCTCCTATGATTACATTCCCGGTAGCATGATTCGTGGTGCTTTAATTGGTCGATATCTAAAGAATTATGGAGCATCAGAATTAGATTTAACCAAAGAAGAGGTCAAACGCCTATTTTTTGACTCAAACAAAACTCGTTATCTTAATGCTTATCTAAGGAGTAAAAAAGGAAAGCATCGTACCTTACCAATTCCTCAATCTTGGTACAAACAAAAAGGTGATGAGTTTATAGGAGAGCAATCAATTTCTATTTATGATTTGAGTATTGAAAAAGATGATGAACAAGATGATAAACCGAAACCACTCAAATCTGTAAGCGGACAGTTTTGTACTGTTGAGCAAGGATATATGCAATTTTATCAACCCGATCGCCGTATCAATATTCATAATCAACGCGATCGGCGTAAAGGTCGCTCTAGTAAAAGAGAGGATAGACCCGATAGTGAAGGCGCAATTTTTCGATATGATGCCCTAGATGTGGGGCAAGTTTTTCAATCTATTATTCTCTGTGAGGAAAACGATCTACCGCTATTTGAGAAATTACTGACTCAATCGGACTTATGGTTAGGAGGTTCTCGTAGCGCCGGTTATGGACATACACTGCTTTCTTATGAAATTCACAACGATCTTGATTGGCAAGAAGTCCAAACATTTGGTGACGATGAATTAGATTCAGATGATATAGTTGTTACTCTCTTG
>NZ_JACSWA010000616.1 GCF_016888125.1 Spirulina sp. CCY15215 | reverse complement strand
ATTGTCCTGTTAAAAGTGCAATACAAAAGCACCCTAATTAAACAACTCCAAGGCGGTAGCGAAACTAATATAAAGCCGTCCTATAAGGACGGGGTTTTTACCCAATTTTTCTGATGATTGAAATGAAAGTTGCGGGTATTGCTCTCGATGCTGTTACGCGCAGTCCTATCGTACTCCTTAAGGATGGTTCCGATCGCCGCGCTCTCCCCATTTATATCGGGCAAGACCAAGCAAAAGCGATTATTACTGCCTTGGAGGGACAAAAACCCCCTCGTCCTCTCACCCACGACCTCTTTAGCAATTTGCTGGATGCTTGGGAGATGACTTTAACCAAGGTGATTATTCACGCCTTGCAAGATAGTACATTTTATGCTGTTCTGTGTGTGGCGAAAGGGGAAGAGAAAAAAGAAATAGATTGTCGTCCCAGTGACGCGATCGCGATCGCCCTTCGCACTCAAGCGCCAATTTGGGTCATGGAGGAAGTAGTGGTTGATGCTTCGATCCCCGTCGATCGCGATGCGGATGAGGAAGAGCGTCAAGCCTTCCGCGATTTTGTCTCAGGTATCCGCCCTGAAGATTTTATCGAACAATCTCGTCGTCACCAAAAAGAAAGTTAATCCCAAGAAACTATTCTCTAATTGCTCGTTTGCTGTTCCTTTTTAATGCACTATCGACGATTTGGCAAAACTAATTTAAACTTGTCGGTCTTTTCGTTAGGGACAATGCGCTGTTTGGCGAGTCCGTCTGCATTAGGACTGATGGTTGAGGAGGCGATCGCCCTGGGAATTAATCATTTTGAAACGGCTCGCGGCTATGGCAAAAGCGAGGAATATTTGGGACAAGTTCTTGTCTCTAGTTTACCTGTTCCCCGTGAGAAAATCTATATTACGACTAAACTGCCACCAACGCCAGATTATGCTTCAATGCGAGGACAGATTGATCAATCTTTGGCACGATTAAAACTCAGCTATATTGATTGTTTGGCTATTCATGGTATTAATACGTCGGAACATCTCGCATGGATTAAAAATAGTCAAGGCTGCATGAAAGCTCTCCAAGAGGCTAAAAGATCGGGAAAGGTACGCCAGATTGGTTTTTCCACTCATGCACCTTTAGAGACGATTCTCGCGACCATAGGGACCGATTTATTTGACTTTGTTAATCTACATTATTACTATTTTTTTCAGCGTAACGAAGCGGCGATCGCCTTGGCTAGAGAAAAAGATATGGGGGTTTTTATTATTTCCCCTGTTGATAAAGGAGGTCAACTCTATGCCCCCTCAGAAACGTTAAAACAATTATGTCGGCCTCTTTCGCCCTTAGAATTTAACTATCGCTTTTTGTTGCGCGATCGCCGCATTACTACTCTCAGTTTTGGTGCTGCAAAACCAGAAGATTTTCACGAGGTTGCAAAAATTGCCGATCGCCATGAGGATTTTACACCAGAAGAAAGCAAGATGCGCGATCGCTTGGAAAAGCAACTAAAAGAAACATTGGGAACAGATCGCTGTAGTCAGTGTCATTTATGTTTACCTTGTCCGGAAGGAATTAATATTCCTGAAGTCTTACGCTTGCGAAATTTAGCCGTTGCTTATGATATGAAATCTTTTGGGGAATATCGTTACGGAATGTTTGAAAATGCAGGACATTGGTTTCCTGGGCGAAAAGGCGATCGGTGTACCGACTGCGGTGAATGTCTCCCTCGTTGTCCAGAAAAGTTAGATATTCCCAAACTTCTACGCGATACCCACAATCTTCTTAATGGTAAACCTCGTCGCCGTCTTTGGGGTTGAGTGTATGCCACAAACTCAAGTTATTTTTTATCAAGATGAAGAAAACAACTAATGCAATTAAAATCATTAATAATTTAATCAAAGATGAGAAAGAAACTCAGCAAAGAATTGCAGAATCATATCTTAATACTCAAATTGGTCAATTAATTTATGATGCGCGTCAACAGTCAGAATTTACTCAAAAACAATTGGCTAATATTCTGGGAGTTGAAGAATCTGTTATTGATGATCTGGAAATAGGAGATTATGAAGGGGATGGATTAATAATGCTCCAAAAAATAGCAAGAGTTATTAACTGTAACCTTCAAATAGAATTATCATCCAATAATTCTAATTCTTCTCTAAAAATCACTGTTTAAAAAATACATTAGGAGCAATCAGAGCCATGAAACTTTTCTTAATTATCTGTCTTAGTTTTTCTTCTTTCCTTTATCCTCAATTTGTTCTCGGACAAACATTGACACCAGAACTAATAAAAGAAACAGAAATAGAAACAAAAGAAACAGAACCGCTTGATGAGGGAGATTCTGCTGAAAGTGGTTCAATGGTAGGAGACTTTTTTAGGCGATCGCTAGAGACTTGCGAGTTAGATTCATCTTATTTAGACCCTTCCGTACAAGAAGAACTGATACAACAACAAGGTGTGATTACAGAAACAACGATTTCTCAAACAAGTTTAACTATTCCTAGTTTGTGGTGGATAAGAGATCAATTCAGAAATAAAAAATTAGTCCAAAACTGGTTAGCATTCCCGAAAGAAAAACGAATCGATTTGGTCATTAACCGTCAACTTTGGTCGCAAATGGACTATTTAGATCGCTACAGTTTTGTCAATTATTTTGGCACGACAGCAAGGGATTATGGTTACGAACTTCGCATTTTCGATCGCCAGCCGAAATGCCTCGCGATTTACCATTGTAGTTTACAGGAGGTAAATTATGAATGTAATGTGGATCTGCAACCGTCTCGCCGCGATGCGTTTAACATTTTTTAATATTTATTTCCTGCTTTTGAACTCTTTAATCCTGCAAAAATTTCTTGATATTGCGCTAAAATGGGTTGAGGAAGTGGCTCAATAAATTCACTTTTATCGATAATTGCGCGATCGGGAAATATAGGAGAACTTTCTTGCAATGGTTTGGGTAAATCTGATCGCTTTGCTTTTAAAAGCATGGGGGAAACTGCATCGCTAAATAAGGAAATTTTCTGCGCGGATCGATCTTGCCAACAAAAATCAATCCAGCGATCGCTTAACAAAGAAATTGTATTATTATTATTATTGATGGTTTCAGGTTTAACCCAAAGATCGCACCATAAAGAGGTTCCCGATTTGGGAACAACGACTTTCAGTTGAGGATAGCGTTTGATAGTGGGTAGAATATCCGTAGACCAACCTACAGCAACCCAAGTATCTTTCAAAATGAGGGGCTGAAGATAATTCGTCGAACTATAAAATTTTATTTGTTTTACTAAAGCCTCTAATTCTTGTTGTAAATTAGGAATTGCCTTTAAATCCTTCGTATTGTAGGAATGGCCGAGTTTTTTCAGCGTTAAGCCAATAATTTCCCGAGGTTGTTGAATAATAGAGATGCGATCGCGCAATTCCTCTCGCCATAAGTCTTCCCAGTCTTGGGGAGTCCAATCTAAGTTTTTAAAAACCGCTTGGTTGTAAGCAATGACAGTGCTTCCCCAACGATAGGGAGCCCCCCAAACCTCCCCTTTTTTGTCTACAAACCCAGCCTTGTTGCGCGTGACGACTTGAGTAAAAGCCTCGGGTAGATTTTGCCAACCTTTGAGTTGAGAAGGGTTGAGGGGTTGAATAAGGCGATCGCGAATTGCCTCCGCCAGCCAAGTATCCCCCAAAGTTACTAAATTAGCAGAAGGTGGAATGTGATTACCCACGAAAGGAACCCAGTTGGGAAACCTACTGATGGATTTTTCCCCTTTGGCGATCTGCTGCCAATCTTGCAATAATTTAAAATTGTCTGCTAATTGGGCGATGGGAGTAAATTTTGCGGGCTGTCCTGAAGCCGAGAGGGAGCGAAATTCGCCAATTAACTGCCTAGGGATAGAACCGTTGAGAAGTTGAACTTTCAGAGCCTCTCGGGTGCGATCGCTGCATCCTGCCAATAATATAGCTCCAGAACCGAGCAAAAAAGAACGACGATCCAGCATGATAGGAAATTCTGATAGGACACAGGGATACTCAAGTTAGCAAAGGGTTTCAGCCTCTAGGCGATCGCTCAATCTTAAGAAAAAGCTATATTCGCTACAATAATTTTCCGAAAGCAGTTTACAATACTTAACTGATTAGGATAAGTATATATAACTAAGTTTACAAAACCATGTCTAATGGCTCCGGTCTGTTCACCCTAACAAAACCCGAAAACAACAATCCCCATCTAGTTAAACTCATGCAGTCTTACAACACCGATCAACAAATCAAGTATTTGCACTTGGAAGCCGAGGTTGAAGTTCTCCTGCAGCAGTTACACGCCATGAAACTCAAGCAAAATAGCATTCCAACCCCGAAGAAAGATAATTAAGCCCCTACTAAGCCCGTACAATAATTTTCAGAGCGATCGCCCTGACTGAACCATTAAAACAGGTTCGTCAGCGCGATCGCTTTGTTGTTGGGTCACTCCCGTGCGACAGTAGATTTCCGCCGAATTATTGGGACTTTCGATTAGTTTAACCCGATCCAACTCCACCCCCAACTCAGCGAGGGGTTGTTGCAGGGTTTGGGCGATATAAAGGGCAATATTTTCCGCAGTGGGGACGACTTCTGCAAAATAGGGGATATCCTTATTGAGGAAAGTATGATCGAAGGGTTCGACAATGCGATCGTCTACAACTTTTTGGAAATCTCCGAGATCGACTATCATTCCTGTGCGGCGATCGAGTTCCCCAACGATACTCACTTCTAAATGATAATTATGCCCATGACCGTGAGGGCGAGCGCATTTACCATAAATTTCTAAATTATCTGCATAACTGAGACTATCGAGAGCAAGCCGATGGGCGGCGCTAAAATGGGTACTAATGGTTAATGCTGCTTCCATATTGTTTCCGTAATATTCAGCCCAGAGTTCTGGGTGTTCGATCAGTTTAATTTTAACGAGAGGGAGATGAGGAGAAAGTCTGTTCCAGATGACTTGAGACAAATTTTCTGTAGTCGGTAGAGTCTGCTGGAATTCTGCCCAAGTATCATTTAGGTAAGAAAAATCTAAATCTTGGGTAACATATTGTTTGATGGCGCTCTTAACATTGGATAGATTCTGTACCATCCCATATTGGTCAAGTTCTCCTTCCAGAGAAACATAGAGAACATAATTATGACCGTGGCCGGGAAAACGACTGCAAAGGCCGAATTTCTCCTGATTTTCCGCTTCTGTAAGTTCTGACAACCAATAGCGATGGCTGGCTGAGAACTGCGCTCGACGGTGGATAATACATTTCATGAGAGTTGTGTCACATTGTCTGGACTTTACTGTTCTTAAATATAAACTAAAATTGTGATCGCCTTCAATCCCGAAGGCTATACTCAATGTAAAGATTAATAGTTGATCTATGGATGCTCTTTTTTATATCATCGTTTCCTTGGTTGTGGGCAGTAGCAGTATGCTATTGACCTCAATGCGAATTGTCAATGAAGGAAATGAGGCTTTAGTGGAACGATTGGGACGCTATCATACAAAACTTAGTGCGGGAGTGAATTTTGTTCTTCCTTTTCTTGATTCAATTGTCGTTGAGGAAACAACTCGGGAAAAAGTATTAGGAATTGAGCCACAAAATGCCATTAGTAAAGACAATGTTTCTTTGAAAATAGATGCTGTGATTTATTGGCAAATCCTCGATTTAGAAAAAGCATTTTATGCCGTTGAAGATATTAAGGATGCGATCGAAAATTTAGTGGTGACAACATTGCGTTCTGAAATCGGACAATTAGATTTAGATGAAACTTACTCCTCGCGAGAAAGTATCAACCGCAAATTATTACACCAGTTAGATGAAGCAACAGGGAATTGGGGCGTTAAAGTAACGCGCATTGAAGTGCGAGAAATTGCCCTATCTAAAACTGTTATGGATTCTCTCGAGGTCGAACGTGCTGCGGAAAGTAAGAAAAAGGCGGCTATCTTAGAAACTCAAGGAACAGTACAATCAATTCAAATGATATCAGAAGCCTTACAAAACCAACCCAACGCGCAAGAAGTGCTGACTTATTTAATTGCTCAACGTTATGTTGATGCGAATGAAAAATTGGGAACGAGTCCCAACGCTAAAGTTCTTTTTATGGATCCAAAATCACTCCATGAAGCTATGAACGATCTCATGTCCGGTGGCGATCGCCCTGCCCCAAACTCCAATAGTAATGGTAGTAATGGTAGTAATCAAAATTCTTCTCCCCCCTCTGCTTAAATGTAAACTTAAACACTCATGTTTTCATAACTGCTTCGGGTAAAATCAACATCGCATCCCCGAAAGAATAAAAACGATACTCTTGGGCGATCGCCTCCGCGTATAACTCTAAAAGTCTTTCTCGTCCAATTAAAGCCGAAATCAACATTAATAAACTCGACCCCGGTAGGTGAAAATTGGTAATTGCACCATCAACAATTTTCCACTGATAGCCAGGGTAAATAAATAAATTAACATGGCCGGAAAATGCCTCTTGCAAGACTCTTTCCTCTCCTGTGATATTTTGCATCGTTGCAACCCCTTCTAAAGCGCGGATCGCCGTTGTCCCTACCGCGATCGCCCGTCCACCAGCCGCCCGAGTTTGTTTGATTTTCTCCACAGTTTCCTCGCTCACCTCTACCCATTCCGAGTGCATCTGGTGTTGAGTAATATCCTCCACTTCCACCGGGCGAAATGTCCCGACTCCAACGTGCAAAGTGATATAAGTTTGAGCAATACCGCGATCGCTTAATCGCTGTAGGAGATCCTCCGTAAAATGCAGCCCTGCGGTAGGTGCGGCGGCGGCTCCTGGGGTTTTAGCGTAAATCGTCTGATACTGTTCGGGGAGAGCAGAGCGAGAGGTAATATAAGGCGGAAAAGGGATTTGTCCGATTTTTTCCACGATTTCCAAAAAAGAATGCCCCTCGGGTACGCGAAACTCTAATAAACGTCCTCCCGTTGTCGGATCGCGATCGATGGTTTTGGCCCAAAGTTCGATCGCCTCTTCTGTCTCTCCTTCGGCTCGAAAACATATTTCGCTACCAATTTTAAACCGTTTACCTGGTTTAACTAATACCAGCCAGCAATTTTCTCGCTCTTCTCGCAACAGCAAAATTTCCACAGGGGCTCCCGTTGATTTGCGACCAAAAAGACGGGCAGGCAGAACGCGAGTATTATTAAAAATCAATAAATCCCCCGGTTGCAACCAATTCGGTAAATCCTTGAAAATACCGTGCTGGTGAGTCGTCGGCGAGTCAACGATCGCCAAACGGGACCGATCGCGGGGAGTCATAGGAGTTTGAGCAATTAACTCCCGAGGTAATTCGTACTGATAGCTAGATAAAAGTCGATCCGTTGCGATCGTCATATTTTGGGAATAGCAGATTGACAATAGCAATTTTAGGCTAGAGGGGACAAACCGCCGATTTAATTTCTTGCCGACTTTCCACCCAACCCCCCGTAAATTTGGGTAGTTCCCCCCATAACAAGTCGGGGAGGTTTACCATTGCATTTTGCCACAACAGTGCGGGACACTAAATACAGAAACCTCTTCTATACCCTGTAACGCTATGTATTATCTTTATTTCCTTGCCAATGCCAGCTTAACCCTACGAGTTAACGAGCATCTGCTAAATTCCCCTCATTTCTCAGTTGAGTTTGTCACCGTCATTCATCAAATTGATGGTTGGATCTTGCGTATTAAACTCGACGATCCCATCTCTCCTGAAAAACACGGTGATTTTACCGCTTATATGAATGAACTGGGTATTCCCTACGAACCCGATATCCGCATTCAAATGGCGCTATGGAGTCTGGAAACCGGACAATCTCCCATTGAGGTCATGCGTCGCTATCAAGTGGCTGTTGTCTCCCACGGCGATCCTGATAAAACCGATATTGAGGCATTTCGCCGTCAATTTACTCGCGGTTTGGGCTATTGTCCCGAAACCCTCGCATAATTCATTGCCAATAGAAGGCTTTTTTATAGAAGAGATTGAGGGGCATTTTTGTGGAAATGTCCCTCTTATTTGGTTTTTGAGCAATATTGCTTTTTTACTTGACAATTATTTTGGTGATGTTACAATCTAAGTTGAGTATAAATAAATGGTTGGTTATTCTCATTGCTCCTGGATTGCAGTCTGGACAAATCCAGCAGCAATGAATCTAACTAACACCAACGCTGGGAAATCTCTTTTTCTCGCACCCCTTTCCTTTGATTAGGAATGGAACGGTCTTAGTTTAAACTACTTTCGGTTTGTTTATGCTCCTTATTGCTTCAACAATTTATTTAGGAGTTTAATTTCGTGAACACAAAACAAAAAAAGAACAGAAAGAAACGACTGCTTGCTAAGTACGACAATAAATGTTTTTGGTGTGTCCAAACTTTTGACGAGCAAGATTTAACTATTGAGCATCTGACTCCTCGTAGTAAAGGAGGTTCCGATTCTTTTGAAAATCTCTGTCTTGCTTGCTTAGAATGCAATCAAGAACGTGGTAATAGTTTGTTTCCGCCTTCTCGTTGTGTGAAACGCAAATAGAACCACTCAATTATCGATTTGATCCATTATGAGACAGGGATTTAAAATCTCTGTCTCGTACCAAAAATTCATTAAAATGAATTGACAAAAATTGATTTTCTCGATATAATACAAAGCCGTCTTAAGAATCGGATTAACTTTTTAAGTGCCTTCTTTTCTATTGGAATTGAAGGCAGATTTTTATTGTATATAAAATTTTTACCCCAATGGCTAAAAAATCGAAGAAAATTCCCGCAATTAAAAATCAAGACTTACTCAAGCAAGCACTCACCCATCGTTCTTATGTTAACGAACACCCCGAAGAAGGAGATAATAATGAACGCTTAGAATTTCTCGGTGATGCAGTTTTGGGATTTCTCATTGGTGAACTTCTCTATCGGCGCTATCCTCAAATCAATGAGGCACAATTAACTCGGTTGCGATCGGCTTTAGTGGATGAAAAACAACTGGCAAATTTTGCTCGTCAGATTCAATTAGGCGATCGCCTGCGCTTGGGAAAAGGTACAGAAAAAGATGGTGGACGCAATAAGGATTCTTTGCTGAGTGATACCTTTGAGGCTCTAATTGGTGCTTATTTCTTAGATTCTGGCATTGAAGCCGTGAGAAACTATATCGAGCTTTTATTTGTCGAAACGAGCGATCGCCTAGCTTCTCCCTCATTTCAAACTAACTCTAAAAGTTTAATCGACTCTAAAAATCGCTTCCAACAATGGGCATTACAGGAGTATGGCGAAAATCCCGAATATTTTCTCATTGACGAACACGGTCCCGATCACGCCAAACAATTTACCACAGGAGTGCGGGTGAAAGAGCGTATCTTTGGAGTTGGAACTGATAAGCGCAAACAAGAAGCCGAAAAACGTGCCGCAGAAGATGCCCTCAAAAAATTGGGCTTTTTCGCCTGAATCAAGAGGGGAACCCTTCGCGCTACAATCAAAATTAGAGCTTAATAAATCTTTATTAAAATGGTCGCAACTGCAAAACCCACCGATATCCCCCTCCTCACCCCGCTAGACTGGCAATGGCAAGGGCATAATATTCGCTATACCGAGATGGGAGAAGGAGAGCCTCTGTTACTCATTCACGGTTTTGGGGCATCTGTGGGTCATTGGCGCAAAAATATTCCCGTTTTAGCCGCAGCAGGATACCGCGCGATCGCCATCGACTTGCTTGGGTTTGGTGCATCGGCTAAACCCAATTTGGATTATAGCGTCGAACTGTGGCAACAACAGTTATTTGATTTTTGGCAAGAGAAAATTAAAACCCCTACTGTCTTTATTGGGAACTCTATTGGGGGGTTATTAAGCCTGATGATGTTGGGGAATCATCCCGAATTGGCTCGCGGTGGGGTATTAATTAACTGTGCGGGAGGACTCAACCATCGTCCCGAAGAATTAAATTTCCCCTTGAGAACTATTATGGGCATCTTTACCAAAATTGTCGGTTCTCCCCTCATGGGTTCTTTTCTTTTTAATCGTATTCGCCAAAAAAATCGCATTCGCCGCACTCTGGGGCAAGTTTATCGCGATCGCACTGCCATAACTGAAGAATTGGTAGAAATGCTTTATCGTCCCTCCTGCGATCGCGGTGCGCGAGAAGTCTTTGCTTCTGTCCTCACGGCACCCCCAGGTCCAAAACCTGAAGATTTATTACTGCGGGTGCAATGTCCCTTATTAGTGCTTTGGGGAGATGCAGATCCTTGGACACCGATCGCCGGAGCCAAAATTTACCAAGACCTCGCCCAAACTAATCCAGATGTAACATTCTACCCCATTACCGCCGCCGGTCACTGTCCCCATGATGAAAACCCCGATCGCGTCAATCAATTCATGCTTGAATTCTTGGCCAATGAAAGCAGTATGACACAATAAAAATTCAAGGCTTTATCCCGTCAGTTAAACTTAAGACAAATACTTAGAATCAATAAAATAAGTGTATCTGAAGGGATAAAACGAGTCGCCAAGAAGGGGCAAAATGGGGTCAAGAAAGCCAGCATCGAAAAAGGAAAATTTGCAGTCACACAATAGAGAGTTATTAATGGGCATCATTAATACTTCTCTCGATGGTATTGCTGTCCTCAATACCGTGCAAAATTCGGACGGGGAAATTATTGATTTTTGCTGGTTGATGCTCAATCCGACAGCAACTCGTTTATTAGAATGTTCTCCAGAACAATTACTCAATAAGCACTTAAGTGATTTTACATCAGAATTACCTCTTGTTCGCTCCTTTGCCGATCGCCTCCAGGACTTCAAAACAGTTGTGCTTACCGGACAACCTTTAGAGAGAGAAGTTATCACTCAAATTCGTAATGAATCGCAAAAATGGTTTCATCTTGCAATTGTTAAATTAGAGAGTAATTGTATTCTCACATTTCAAGATATTACCATCGCCAAAGAAAACGAAGAACGCTTAAAACTATTAGAAAAAACAGTAGAAACATCGCAAAACGGAATTGCGATCGCCGATGCGCGTTTGCCAAACAATCCGATTATTTATTTGAATTCAGGTTTTGAGGATATTACAGGTTATACCAGAGAAGAGATACAAGGGCAAAATTTTGCCTTTTTGCAAGGGGAAGATCGGGAACAATCGGGAATACAAGAACTCAGACAAGCACTAGAGGAAGAACGAGAATGCCAAGTGACATTGCTCAATACTCGTCAGGATGGGAAACCCTTCTGGAACGAATTAACCGTTATTCCCGTGCGCGATCGCCAAGGAAAATTAACCCATTATATCAGCGTACAATCCGACATCAGCGATCGCATTCTGGCAGAAAATCAACTGCGACAAGTTAACGAACGTTTTAACACACTCTTTACCTCCAGTGCTGCCATTATTTATAGTTGCAAACTACAATTATTGGCAGAAAAAGAAGAGGAAATCGGGAGTGAAGAATCGGTAATTGAGAGTCAGAGAAAATTACCCATCATACTCAAGACAACATGGATCAGTGAGAATATAGCCTCTATTTTGGGTTACGAGACGGAAGATTATATCGGGAATGCCGATTTTTGGCTGCATCGCATTCATCCCCTCGACTGCGATCGCGTTTTGCAAGGATTATCTCGTTTCCTTTCTACTGGGCATAGTGCCTGCGAATACCGTTTTCGTCACCGAGATGGGACTTATCGCTGGATTTATGACGAACTGCGCCTACTCTATAATGATGCCCTCGAAACGCCTGAAGCGGTAGGCTATTGGCTCGATATAACCCAACGAAAGCGAGCAGAATTGCAACTTGCAGCCTCGGAAGTATCCCTAACTCACCTATTAGAAAAAGAAAAACAATATACTCAACAACTCGATCGCAAAAATCAACGCTTGCAAGAGGAAATTCAAGAACGGGTTCGCGCAGAAGAAAACTTACAGAATTCCCAACAGCGTCTCTCATTTTTCTTCCAGCAAATGCCTCTGGCCGCCATTGAATGGGATCGCGATCGCAAAGTTATTGCTTGGAACCCCGGTGCCGAGGCAATTTTTGGTTACTCCGCAAAGGAGATCGTCGGACAAACTGCCGATCGCATCATTCCCGATCGCGCTAGAGACCAAGTTCAAAAAGTCTTTGTTAATCTTTTAGCCAATCGTGGCGGCTGTAGCAGCATTAATGACAATATAACCAAGGCAGGCAGAAATATTGTCTGCGAATGGTTTAACACCCCTTTAATTGACGAAAGCGGTACAGTTATCGGCATCGCCTCCATCGGTACAGATATTACCGAACGCCAACAGAGGGAACTCCTCGAAAGCACCCAAAATACAGTTTTGAGAATGTTGGCACGGGGTCACACTTTAACCGATGTCCTGACGGAATTTGTGACCCAAATCGATCGCCTCATGCCGGATATAGCTACTGCAACTATGCTTTTATCTGAAGATGGCAGCTATTTGCATTCTTGTATTTCTGCGAAACTTCCTCAAGAATATTTGCAGGCGATCGATCCTTTTGAGATCGGTCCCTATGCCGGCTGTTGCGGGACGGCGGCCTATTTCGGTCAGCGTGTTATTGCTGAAGATATCGAGACTAATCTACTTTGGCAACCTTTTAAAGAGAGTATTCTGCCTCATGGTTATCGTGCCTGTTGGTCGGAACCCATTATCTCCGATACAGGAGAAATTTTGGGAACTTTTGCCTTTTATTTTACCGAAGCGCGATCGCCAGATCCCCAAGAAATTAATATCGTTGAATCAATTGGACGTTTAGCCGCCTTAATTATCGATCGCAAGCAATCAGAAGTCGCACTACAAACCAGCGAAGAACGCTACGAATTGGCAACTAGAGCCGCAGGAGTGGGGGTGTGGGAATGCAATCTTCAAAACGGCGATTTATACATCGACCCCACCATTAAAGCCATTTTGGGCTATGGTGATGCAGAATTTACCAACGATCCTGAAGTTTGGATCGAACACATTCACCCCGGCGATCGCGACAGTTCTAAAGCGGCCATGACTGCCTATTTTGCTGGAGAAAATCCCGAATATATCGATGAATATCGGATGTTACATAAAGACGGCTCAATTCGCTGGATTCTCTGTCAAGGGAGAGTTGTTCCCGACGCGCAAGGAAATGCGTTTCAAATGGTGGGAACTCATACCGATATCAGCGATCGCAAACAAACAGAAATGGCGCTACAACAAGCCAAAGAAGAAGCAGAAAAGGCCAATCGAGCCAAAAGCGATTTCTTGGCTTCCATGAGTCACGAACTACGCACTCCTTTAAATGCCGTCCTCGGTTTTAGCCAAGTTCTGGCTCAAGAAGATTCTTTAACTTCCCCTCAACAAGAATATCTCGAAATTATTAATCGCAGTGGAGCGCATTTACTGACTTTGATTAATGATATATTATCCATGTCAAAAATTGAAGCCGGACGAGTGAGCTTGAATGAGCAGCAGTGCGATCTTTACTCTCTTCTCACCTCTCTTCGCGATATGTTGGCCATTAAAGCACAAATAAAGAACATAGAATTGATTGTGGAATATTCCCAAGATGTCCCGCAATACGTGCAAATTGATGAAGGTAAACTACGCCAAATCTTGATCAATCTTGTGGGGAATGGCATTAAATTTACTGATTCTGGATTTGTAAAATTATCAGTCACCTGTCCCTCATCACCTGTTACGAATAAACAACAAATTCGTTTTCAAGTCCAAGATACAGGATGCGGAATTGCAGAGGAAGATTTAGAAATTCTATTTAATCCCTTTGAACAAGCAAAAACTCAGCGTCACAAAATTGATGGAACAGGTTTAGGATTACCAATTAGTCGAGAATTTGTGCGCTTAATGGGAGGGGATATTACAGTTCAGAGCGATCGCGGTTCAACTTTTGCCTTTGAAATTCCTGTTTCTCTTGCTGAGAATAACTCCACCTTTTCACCATTCCAAACGAAACAAGCGATCGGTTTAATGAGAGAATCTTTATCAACAACCCTACGCGCATCCGAACCTTATCGTATTTTAGTGGTCGAAGACATTATCGAAAGCTGTCAATTGCTCATTCAACTATTACAAAATGTGGGATTTCTCGTGTGTGAAGCTAAAAATGGTGTAGATGCAATAAAGCTCTGGAAGTCATGGAAACCCGATTTGATTCTAATGGATATTCGGATGCCTTTAATGGATGGCTGTGAAGCAACTCGGCGAATTCGCGAGCAAGAACAAGAAGGAGGAAATGATACAGTTAATTTGAAAAAAATTCCGATTATTGCGATTACAGCCAGTGTTTTTGATGAAGATCGAGGCGCAATTCTAGCAGCAGGATGTGATGATATTATCGGCAAACCTCTGATCGAAGAAATTCTTTGGGAAAAGTTAACATTTTATTTACAATTGCAGGAGTGCTACGAACAAATACGGAGAGTTATTTTATCAACTTCTCCAATAACAATGAGTTTCGATTTGAATCAGCAACAATTACAGATTATGTCCGCCAATTGGCGGGAAGAAATGGCTCAAGCAAGTTTAGAAATAAATTACGAGCAAATGAAAGAACTCGTGGCTCAAATTCCCGCTACAGAAACTATTTTCGCCGATCGCCTCAACCAATTAATCGATGATTATCGCGTTGATATTATCCTCGATTGGCTACAATTGTACAAAAATGTAATGTGAAATACCTTTTTTCATTTTTCTTTACAATTATTCTGTTACTATTGATCTAATCTATTAAGGAAAAATAATTTAAGTTAAGTTTCCTTGCTAATAGAGAATTCAAGAACCGCCTTCACGAGATATTCACAATGATCGTTCACAATAAACGGATAAATTAAAAACCAAATTCTAAACCTTGTAGAATATCTTTAGCGTTTGAGGAAAATCTAAAAATGTCTCTATATATCGAGTCTTTAAAGCTACTCAGCCAAATCCCTCACATTTCTGGGCTTCTCCCAGAAATATTTGGATTGGGTTTGCATGGTATAGCCGATTTTACTCTGGGGATCGCTTATTATACGTTGCCCCTCATTCTCGTTTATTGCGTCGTTAAAAGTCGCTCTGTTCCTTGCAATACAATCACTTTTCTCTTACTAGCATTTGCGATCGCAAGTGGAACATCATATCTCCTCACTGGGGGGATGGGATTATCCTCCGTATATTCCTCAGTATTTTTAGTAGGGAGCAAAGGGATAACCGCAATTTTAGGGGTTGTAATTTTGTTTCGTCTTATTCCCCTCTTACCCAAACTTTTCACCCTTCCCAGTAGCGATCGCCTGTCCCTAATCAATCAAGTTCTGCAAAATGAAGTCAATCGACACAAACAATCGCAAATCGCCCTGAAACAACTCAACGAAGAACTAGAAAGTCGCATTGAAGAGCGTACCGAACAATTACAGAGTACCTTAGCACAGTTACAAGGGGAAATGCACGAACGAAAAGAAGTAGAAATGGCACTGCGGCGATCGAAAATGCAACTCCTCAAACAAAATAGCCAACTCGAAACCACCCTGAAAGAACTCAGATCGACCCAAACCCAACTAATTCAGAGCGAAAAAATGGCGGGTTTAGGACAAATGGTCGCAGGAATTGCCCATGAAATCAACAATCCTGTCAATTTTATTCACGGTAACTTGGAATATTTGCAGCCTTATGTTCAGGATTTGCTGAATATTATCAGACTTTACCAAGAACAGGTCATCGATCCCCCTCCTCCTCTTCAAGAAGCCCTAGAAGAAGCCGATCTAGAATTTCTACAGGAGGACCTACCGAGAATTTTAACTTCAATGCACGTCGGAACCGATCGAATTCAGGAGATTGTGAAATCCTTGCGTAATTTTTCCCGCTTAGATGAAGCAGACATGAAAACAGCGAATCTTCATGAAGGAATTGAATCTACCTTGATGATTCTACAAAATCGCCTCAAAGCCAACGGAGAGCGTCCAGAGATTAAGATTAACAAACAATATGGTCAACTACCCCAAATAGAATGCCATCCCGGTCAACTCAACCAAGTTTTTATGAATCTTTTTGCCAATGCGATCGATGCGATCGAGGAAAAATATCAAGAGAACCCAGATTTTGTCCCAGAAATTACAATTAAAACCAACCTCAAAACAGCACCAACCGCCAAACTTCAGGAGTGGTTAGAAATACGCATTCTCGATAATGGCTGCGGTATGAACGAAGAAACCCTTGCTAAATTGTTCGATCCCTTCTTTACCACTAAACCTGTAGGGAAAGGAACTGGTTTAGGAGGTTCTATTAGCTATCAAATCATTATTGAAAAACATCGCGGCCATCTCAAATGCCAATCGCAGCGCGATCGCGGGACGGAATTTATTATTGAGATTCCCCTGTCCCAGTCTACCCATCACGCTACAATAGGGAAATATCAAGCTACTCCAAAGCATCCGACTCAAGGCTCTTTTCTAGTCGGTGACGGCGATTTTATCCCTCATTTTGCTCCCCATGCGATTTCTCCTTGTTGAAGATGACGAAATCCTCGCTCAAACCCTTAGCACGGCTCTTGTTGAACAGAATTACATTGTTGATGTAGCAAGAGATGGCGAAGAAGGTTGGGACTATGCGCGAGCATTTACTTACGATCTCATGCTTCTGGATGTTAGTTTGCCCAAATTGGATGGAATTGCCCTTTGTCGGCGTTTGCGAAGCGAAAATTATAATAACCCTATTTTGTTACTTACGGCTAAAGATTCCAGTGCAGATAAGGTCATGGGACTCGATGCTGGAGCAGATGATTATGTAGTGAAACCCTGTACTGTCCCAGAGCTTTTTGCTCGCATTCGAGCTTTATTACGTCGTCTTAACAGTTCTGGTGCGCCGATTTTAGAATGGGGAGACTTGTCTTTAGACCCAAGTATTTGCGAAGCAAGTTGGCAAAATCAACTTTTACCTTTATCTCCGAAAGAATACGGATTGTTAGAATTATTTTTGCGAAATCCCAAGCGAGTTTTTACTAAAAGTGCCATTCTCGAACATCTCTGGTCTTTTGACGATCCACCAGGAGAAGAAACCATCCGCGCTCACATCAAAGGATTGCGTCGTAAAATGAAAATGGCTCAAGCCTTCGATCCAGTTGAAACCATTTATGGTATCGGATATCGACTTAAAGAAATAGATAAGGAAAAAGTTGAGCAGGAAAAGGAAAGAGGAGAAGAAGCAAAGGGAGAAAAAGAAGAAGAAAAAAGCACACAGAGAGCAAAGAAAGAGGATAAAGAGGTACAAACCTTAGATGCAGTATCGCGAATTTGGGAACAATTTAAGGGTGCATTTTTAGAGCGTCTTGAAGAGATAGAAAAGGCGATCGCGGCACTGTCTAGCAAAACTCTCAGCGAAATCATGCGGGACAATGCTGAAAGGGAAGCACACAAACTGATCGGTTCTTTAGGGATGTATGGTTTAACCCAAGGCTCGAATTGGGCGCGAGAATTAGAATTAGCATTTATTGAGATCGGTAAAACATCAACAAGAACTGCTACCAAAGTGAAGATACAGCAATTACAAACCCTTGTACACCAAGTGCGCCAAGAAATTGAAGCCAATGCTCAAATTGCGTCCTGCCAAACCCCTTCCTCTCATACCGCGATCGACAATACCTCAACCTCTGAAAATCAATCTCAGAATCAATTTCGGCATCAATCTCAAACTCAAGTTGTTTTACTCGTAGATGACGATCCGCTTTTAACACAAGAATTGCAACAAGAAGCCTTAAAGTGGAATATTCGCATGGAGGTTGCAGGAGATATTTATGGGGGGAGAGAGGCGATCGCAAAAGAACAACCGGCTTTAGTCTTACTCGATTTGGGTTTTCCGGCATCCCCCCGAGAAGGGTTAATCTTATTGAAGGAATTGAACGAACGAGATCCCGATCTGCCTGTATTGGTTTTAACGGGGCTGAAAGGTTTTAATGAACGAGTTGCTGTAGCGCGTTTGGGAGGGAGGGGTTTTTTAACTAAACCCGTCTCTTCTGCTCGGATTTTGGAAAAGGTAACAGAAGTCCTCGATCGCCAATCTCTGCCCCCTAAAACCATTTTGGCCGTAGATGACGATCCTTTACTCTTAGCACGTTTAGAACAGTTTCTCGCTTCAGGAAATTACAACATTCAGACTCTGGCAGATCCGCGTTTATTTTGGGAAACCCTACACGCGATCGCCCCGGATTTGTTGATTTTAGATGTGGAAATGCCCTATATCAATGGTATCGAACTGTGTCAAGTCATTCGCAACGATCCAACTTGGAAGGATATTCCGATTTTATTTCTTTCCGCCAACCGCGATCGCGAAACCATTCATCGCATCTATCAAGTCGGTGGAGATGACTATATCTGCAAACCCGTAACTGAACCGGAATTAATCACTCGCATTGTCAATCGTTTGGATCGTTTTCACCTCTTAGATAATTTAAGGCGATCGCCTCGGTAATAGTGCCATTTTTAGCCTTGGCAAGAAGAAGAGCGATCGAGATATGTGGGTTTGCTTCTTTCTTTTCGGGATTCTCTAGTTTACAATCAATCTAAATTGGATCTGGTGTTATGGGCAAAATTGTTACTATTCATTCCTATCGCGGCGGTACGGGAAAATCAAATATTGCCGTTAATATTGCGGCGAATTTAGCCAGTTTGGGGCAGCGTGTAGGCTTAATCGACACAGATCTCAATAGTCCAGGCGCTCATATTCTTTTCGACATTCCCCCCGAAGAAATAACCCCAACTCTCAACGATTATCTGAGAGGAGACTGTACGATCATTGATACCATTAAAACCAGTTCCGTAGCCAATTTATACTTTGTGCCGGCTTCTCCGCGAGAGATTGATGTAATTACCATTGCTAAAGAGGGGTTTGCTGTAGAAAAGTTAGTAGATGGTTGCTATCAATTTATGGAAGCATTCGATCTAGACTATTTATTTATTGATACTCATCCTGGACTCCATCAAGAAACTCTCCTGTTAATTTCCATCAGCGATTTACTGATCATTGTTCTGCGTCCCGACGAACAAGATTTCCAAGGAACAGCAGTTATGCTGGATATTGCTCGCGATCGCCTTGGGGTTGCCTGCATTCTCTTACTCAATTTTATTCCCAGTTCCATTGAGATTAATACTTTGCAAGCAAGCTGTGAGAAAATCTACAGGGCTTCCGTATTGGGGTTTCTACCTCATTCTGAAGCGTTTTTCGGCAGTAAAGGTATTTTTTCTATGCAGCATCGCGATCACGATATTTCCCAAAAGTTTCAAGCATTTGCGGAAGACTTATCCCAGTTGTTGTGCAATTAAACTTTGTAATTAAACTTTGTAATTAAACTTTGTAATTAAACTTTGTAATTAAACTTTGTAATTAAACTTTGTAATTAAACTTTGTAATTAA
>NZ_JACSWA010000615.1 GCF_016888125.1 Spirulina sp. CCY15215 | reverse complement strand
CTAAGATTGGGCAATTACGCAAAATAATCTGGGTTCTGCCTACTCTGACCGCATCAGGGGAGAGCGGGGGGAGAATCTCGAACTGGCGATCGCCTGCTACCAAGCCGCTTTACAAGTCTATACCCGCGAAGCCTTTCCCGAAAAATGGGCAAGGACGCAACATAATCTGGGTATTGCCTACCGTAACCGCATCAGGGGAGAGCGGGGGGAGAATCTCGAACTGGCGATCGCCTGCTTCCAAGCCGCTTTACAAGAATATACCCCTGAAGCCTTGCCCCTAAAATGCCTCCAAACCGGACGCAACCTCGGTAACTTAGGATTTGAGCAAGAAGACTGGGAAAACGCCATCTTCGGCTACGATCGCGCCATTCGTGCTGTAGAACAAAGCCGCAACTGGGCAACCTACCCCCAAACCAAACGCCAACTCCTCGAAGATGCCCTGCCCATCTACGGTAAAATGGTGCAAGCCTGTGTCACCTTAGAACGCTACGAACAGGCACTTCTCACCGTCGAGCGCAGTAAATCCCGTACCCTGAGCGAAATCCTCAGCCAAGCCGACCTCATCCCCAAAAACGCCACTCCCGCGCAACAACAACGCTACCGTCAACTGAACCGAGAAATTGCCGCTCTGCAACAGTCCTTCCAAGGAGACACAGCCCTCGGGGACAGTCCCAGCAACGGAGAAGGACGACAGGGACAGACCCCCACCACCGCACCCCCCCAACAAACCCCACTACAAAGCCTCCTGCAACAACGGGAGACACTCCTCGCAGAAATCGACGACCCCGACTTTCAGGCGATCGCGATTACCTCGCCCCAACTCCCCGACTTCAGCCAACTTCTCACCCCTACAACCGCCGCGATCGAATGGTATCTCCCCCAAGACACCAACTTAGGGGCTTATGCCTTCATCATCACCCTCCGCGACAACCGCCCTCACATCCAACTGCACCGCTATACCCTCCAACAACGCCAAAACCTCGACAATTTCAACGAAACCTACTTCTCCGACTATCGCCAACCCAGTTGGTACGATCGCCTCTCCTCCCGCCTCGACGACCTCGCCCAATGCCTCAACCTCACCCAACTCCTAACCCTAATTCCCTCAACCTGTAACGCCCTCATCCTCATCCCCCACCTATACCTGCACCTGTTCCCCTTACAAGCCTTATCAGTCACCAGTGAAGAGGAAATAAAGATATTACAGAAATGCTTTGCGGAGGGAGTGCGCTATGCTCCCAGTTGCCAAATCCTCGCACATTTGCAAAACCGCCGTCAACGCGCCACCGCTTCCCAATTCTTCGCGATCCAAAACCCCACCCAAGACCTCCCTTACACAGAAGTCGAAGTGGAAACCATCCGCCAACCTTTTGACCCCAACAGCTACATCCTCAAAAACAAAGCCGCCAATAAAGCCGCCTTAAACAGTCCAGAAACCCTCGCACAACTGAGTCAGAGTCGTTTCATTCATTTTTCCTGTCACGGTGGCTTTGACAGCGAAAATCCCTTGAATTCTGCCCTCGTTTTAGCTGGGGATGCACCTCCCACAAAAGGCGATCGATCCACTCTAACACTGCGGGACGGTCGCCGCTTCGATACAGAACACCAAGGACTCACCCTGCGGGAAATCTACGCTAATCTAGAACTTCCTAGCTGTGTCCTCGTTATGCTTTCTGCTTGCGAAACCGGACTTCTCAGCAGTAAACTCACCGATGAGTATGTGGGGTTAGCCAGTGGCTTTTTTTACGCTGGGAGTGCTTCTGTGGTGAGTAGTTTCTGGTGCGTAGATGATTTTGCTACAGCATTTTTAGCCATTCGCTTCTATCGACAATTAGGAGAGAGTCCCTCTCCCTCCATTGTTGTTGCCCTCCAAACTGCCCAAAATTGGCTCGAAACCGTCTCAAAATCCGACTTTTTCCAATGGTTAAGTAATGATTTAAAACTCCCCCAAAACCAAATTGAAGAATACGAAGTTCGTTTTCATCGCCGCTATAAAACCGATCCTCCCTTTGCCCATCCAAAATATTGGGCAGGGTTTGGCGCAATAGGATTATAATTATCGTGTCGTCTTTCATGTCATTATGGAGATAAAGTAAAACAATGTTTAGTGAATCTCAACAAGTTATTCAAGACTTTTGGACTCTTCTCGAACGCGAAAAAGGCGATCGCGGTTCTTCTTTATTCGGCGAAGAGGAATGGCAATCTTTAGCCGAATTAGAACAAGAATTAGCAAAACTTGGCGATGTTTCTGATGGGGAAATCGCCAAAAAAATAATCGATTGGTGTGAAAAATATCCCGCCATTGAAACCAGTTTTAATAATGAAAATTGGCCAGAAGTTCGCATTAATATCGGCAAAAAAAACCAAGTGATTCCTCAAATACCTGAAGGCGAAAGACCCATAATAACTGATAACCAAGCCCTCATCATGGCAGGGTTGCAAAAGGAACTGGAAAAACGAAAAAAATGAAGGAAATAGTTACTCAAATTTATGCACCGAGTCTCTATTGGTTTAAGTATCAATATCATACAGGTTTAGTGGTTTCTGTAGATTCAACACCCTCCCCAGAATTATCATCAATTAACCCACAATGGATCGAAAAGCAATATCAAGCAATATTTGCCGCTTTTGCGATCGAGCAAGAGTTTTCTATTCGGGAAGATAGACCCTCACGCTGTTTCGATTTGCTCCAAAGTGACAACCAAGAAAATGCGAAAAACTACGAATATTTTACCACAAAAAATGGAAAATTAGATGGATTCATTTATCCTCAATCAATCCATGATAGTTATGCTCTCAATCTTAATATTCGCTGTCCTGAAAATCCCGGTAATGACCAATATTCAATTACCGATTTAGCTGATTTTAACCCCGAAAACTGCTTTAAAACTCCCTCAGAAACTCCCGACGGTTATCTAGGCCAAACTTTACTCCTAAGCGCCTATTTAGACCAACCTCGTCCCAAGAATAGCCGCGATTTAGACGATTTAGCAAAACAATGCTGGTGCAACTTTTTTGCCCTCGAAAATCCCGAAAAACTTCCGCCTTTATATCGCACTTCTAATCTTTTTGGCGGTTATATCTACGAATATGGCAACCCTAAAATTAATTCCAGTGAAAATCCTTACGGACATCTATTAATTTGGTTCTTTTTTGATGACAATCCCACCTTTATCCTTGAAAAGTGTTATTGGGAATTACCAGAACTATTTCTCTACTATCACAAAATTAGTAATACTTTTCAAGAGAGCCGTTTTGTTTACGATCGCGCCAATAAAATTGTTATCGAGAATGAAAGCAAATTAAATCATTTTCAGCAAAAACATCTCAATCAAGAAGCCCTCATTTCTCTCTCAGATGACGATCTACAAACCCTCAAAAATACCTTAAAAACCCTCTTAAAAAACTCCCTCAACTATTCCCAACAACTGCGAAATCTCGAATATGCTCGCAATACGATCGCCATTAACACCAAAAACTATCAATCAACCCTCGTAGAACTAGAACAACTCGCCCAAAATTCCCTCGATACTTTTCAATTTTTTGCCGACAAAGAAGCGATCGCCTTTCAAGAACAAATTGCCGCCGATTTGAACTACTTTAAACAAGGTTCGAGTTTACTGGATAAAGCGATCGCCACCATTCGCGGATTAGTAGAAATTGACCAAGCAGAACGCGATCGCGATCGCCTAGAAACAGAAAAAAAACTCAAAGATAATATTGAGGCGATCGGGGTAGGAATTGCAACCGGAGCAATTCTCGCTTCAAGTTCCGGAGTCATCACCCAACCCTGGTATCTCTTCGATCGCAAAATTGAACTGCCATTTTCTCTCCCTCATCCCTTCTTTATTGCTGTTTTTGGCAGTACCGCAGTTGCGATCGCCGCCTGGAAATGCACAAAATGGATACAGAAGCGACTTAACATGAATCCTAAAGAACAGAAGCGACTTAACATGAATCCTAAAGAACAGAAGCGGCTTAACATGAATCCTAAAGAATAGTCTCCCAGAACCAATCACCAACAAAGGAACGTTTAATCATGCTGTTATCGAAAGGTTGTGAAATCGAACTCTATACGGGTTCCCCTCAAGGGGATATTGTTGGTCTTTCCGACAAAATCACCAAAAATTTAAACGGTTTTGTGCGCGAACCCGATAATCGTAACGTGGAATACACCACGGCTCCCTATTGCTGTTACGATCGCCTACTCTGTGCCTTAGTGCGTCCGAGACAGCGTTTGAGAACCTATCTGCGATCGCTAGGAGATTACACCATCCTCCCAGGTAGCACCCTCTCCCTAGGAGATACCAGCCAATTTTATCGCTCCGATCCAGGCAATCCTTATCATACTTATATTGAAACGACCTACCACACCAAAGTCGTAACCGCCAGTATCCATCTTAATATCGGCATTTCCGACCCCGAAACCTTAATGCGTGCCTGTCGCCTCCTGCGGGTAGAAGCGCCCCTTTATTTGGCACTCAGCGCCTCTTCCCCCTTTTTAGATGGCAAAGTCACAGGCTACCATTCAACCCGATGGGGAATGTTCCCGAAAACTCCCGCCCAAGTACCTCTCTTCGTCAGTCACGACCACTATATTCGCTGGACCGAAGAACAATTGGCACTGGGAACCATGCAAAATGTACGGCATCTCTGGCTCTCCGTTCGTCCCAATGGCGATCGCCGTCCTTACGATCTCAACCGTCTCGAACTGCGAATTTGCGATCTGGTTATCGATCCAATTGCCTTATTATCCATTGTCGCCTTCCTCGAGGTGCGCTTATTGCAACTGCAAGCACAACTCGACCTCGATCCCCTCCTTCTCAGTTCTTTTACTGGGGAAGAACTCATGGATCTCGCTGATGCTAATGAAATGGCCGTAGCGCGTCACAGTTTAGACGCTCAATTACAGCACTGGCAAGACGGGAGAACTATTTCCGCACGAGATTGGATTGAAGAACTGTACGACGAAACCAGCCTTCTCGCCAAACAACACGGTTTAACTTGTTTTCTCTCTCCCCTTCCTAAAATTCTGCGGGAGGGTAATGAAGCACAACGATGGCTGACTCAATACGAACAAGGACTCTCTCCTCGGGAAATTCTCCTGCATAGCATTCAAGAGGCAGAACAACAAGAAGGCGAATTGGCGGATAAACTTTGTCAACTGATGGCAGCTTGAGCCTAATTGCCTCCTAAATTTTCTGCGATACCGCCAATCGATCGCTTGACACCAGGGCGATCGATTGTTGCAATTTACTTATACCTTCGATAAGAACAAACTGATGATTCAAGACTTGACTTTTTTCTCCCTCTATCGTTTATTTCTCGTTCCTGACTTTCCTGAATTAAATTAACAAGACTTTACAAATACTAATCAATCGTCCCTTGCCGTTGGCTCCGAAAAAAAGAGATAAATGAGCAATTACTCCTCGAGTCAGTATTTCTTGCTAGTAATTAATCTAACCCATGCCCCAGATCGTCCTCGTTCAACCCCAAATTCCTCCCAATACAGGGAATATCGCTAGAACCTGTGCGGCAACTGAAACCCCACTTCATTTGGTTGCCCCTCTCGGCTTTGAAATCAGCGATCGCCACCTCAAAAGAGCGGGTTTGGACTACTGGCCTTATGTCGATATCCATTACCACGCAGATATCGAACAGTTTGAGAAAGTTTGCTTTGAGGCAGGAGGTCGCACCCTTGGCCTTAGCGTTCGAGGCGATCGCAGTTACACAGATTTTTCTTTTCGCGAAGATGATTGGTTGTTATTTGGCAGCGAAACTTCAGGTTTATCGCCACAAATACTTGACAAATGTGATGCAACATTGTACATACCCATGACTCAAAAAGAAGTTCGGAGCCTCAATTTAGCCAATAGCGTCGCGATCGTCTTATTTGAAGCGCGGAGACAATTAGGCCATCTCTCCTCGGGGGATCAGACAGGGCGATCGGAATCAGATTGAGGGAAAATACTGATTATCTCTTTATAGTTTTAAAGCCCTCAGAAACAGAGTCAGGCTCAATTGCCTGTGAATATTAGCAATAAAGAAGTTTATTTTTTCTATTTCTCCCCTTAAGATCATTAAATATCTTAGTGGTTATGAAGTAAAACCAAAAGTAACGAGACTCGGCTGGAAGAGTAAAGACAAAATGACCAAAAATTTAGTCTTATATTATACAAAATCCAGAAAGTTTAATAAGAAATTTCTATATTTGCTCTTTTCGGGACTTGTCGATTTTTGCAAAGTTAGCGTAAAGTAATCATCAACTCCTTGCCATTCAGGACATAAACTACATACCAAGGTCTGACGATTCCTGAATCGTTCGATCCGGACAGTAGGCTTGAGATGAGGTAAGTTGTTTCAACGCTCCCATCTCAATCAAACCCAAAATAAATTTGACTTGTTTAGAAAAGCAGAGTAATCTTACCTAGGTCACTCAATTTACTAAACTTTCAGCGATCACTGTCGCGCTTTTGGGAAAAATGATGAGCAGGAGTTGCATTGTCAGCCGTGTTTAATCAGATGTCTCAATCGTAAAAGTTAATCGCTCATTACAACTAGGAGGTTGTTGTTGATTTCCTCTCACGCACAAAACCCTAAATCCATTCCTTCCGGTTCGGTGAATTCCTTGCAAAATTCTTCCCAACCCATTACTAAGGAATCCAACTCCCCCAAAAGCAATCCCAGCGAAGCCGCCCGCCGTGCTAGTGCTGCCGTTTTGGGAATTGCCGCTCTCTCAATGGGCGCAACGGCTGGTGTACTTTTACCCAGTCAGACCCGACAAGCAATCGCCACAGAAGCTGCGATCGCCAATGCTCCGATTCCTTTACAGTCTTTATCCGAAGCCAAATCTGATACTGCTCCCAAGGCGATCGCCCCAAAAGGGATTGAGCCTCTTTCCGAAACGAAAACGGAATGGAAAACGGAACAGACAACAACACAGACAACAACACCCGTGCCTTCTGTTGTTGCCTCTCCAATTATCGAGCATAAAGTTGAGCAGGGAGATACCCTTTGGGAAATTTCCAATGATTATGGGACTAACCCAGAAACTATTGCCGCTTCTAATGCCATTGAATCTGAAGAGGTCTTGGCTGTCGGACAAACTTTAAAAATTCCCGCCACCGCCATTAGTGGCGTGAGTGAAGAGAATTCCAAGGTTGATGCTCTCGAAGAAACGAGCAAAACACCCTTCATTTTCGATGCCAGCAATACAGAGGAGAACGAATCTTCGACTCGTAAAGATTTAAGCAAATCTCCTGCATCTACCGACACATTAAAAACGCTCCAAGCAGTCGCGCCTACCTCTAGGAAAAGTTCGGTGGTTGTTCCCCGAGAAGCGATCGCGACGACTAAGACTCAAGAAAATGGAGTAGTTGTGGGTGTTGAATCCGCAAACACTACCATTATACCGACGGTTAATCTTAATTCCTCTAAACAAGCAGAAAGCCAAGCTGTGAGCTTATCTGCGGTTACAGGAGCCGTTTATCGCGTTCGCGTCGGAGATACCCTCCAGACCATTGCTGATGGTCATGGCATCTTAGTCTCCGAGTTGATGCAAAGTAATGAAATTAGCGATCCTCGCTTGCTGCAAGTCGATCGCGAATTGAAAATCCCCCGCTCTCGGGAAGTCCGGGATCTAGTCAGTCAATCTCCCACTGCGGTTTACGCTACGGAGACTTCCGAACCGACTTTGATTGCTCAAACGACAACCCAAGCGCGAATCCAATCTCTTGATTCAGATGATGCTCGTTTGGAGCAACTCAAGAACGATATTATGCGGTTGCGGGAGGAATATCGTCAAAACCATAACGAAGTTATTGCTCCGTTACCTGCTCAAGCAAGGGTTCCGGCTCGTCCTGTAGCAGGGGTTCCTGGTGCGATCGAGGGGAATACTTTATCAAAACCCTCTCTGATGGTTCCTGTTGAAGATCGCCGTCAAAATCGCAATCAAAATCTTCCTGTTACCCCGTCAACAGAACGGTCTAACAGTTCTCAAACTCCTTTAGTTGCCACGGCTCCGGCTCCATCACAAGGTTATAATCGCCTCTTGGAAATGCCGGCGGGACAAACCGTAGAACCGCAAATTCCACCTTTAGAGGATCGCGATCGCTACCTACCCGATAGCCCTCAAGTCTTTAACGGCTATATGTGGCCGGCTCGCGGTACCCTAACTTCTGGCTACGGACCTCGTTGGGGACGGATGCACAAAGGGATTGACATTGCGGCTCCTACGGGAACTCCTATCTATGCAGCCGGATCTGGTGAAGTTGTCTCAGCCGGTTGGAATTCTGGCGGTTATGGCAATTTAGTGGATATTCGTCACCCCGATGGCAGTTTGACCCGCTATGCTCATAACAGCAAAATTATCGTTCGTCAAGGCGAACGGGTGGAGCAAGGTCAACAAATTTCTCTGATGGGTAGCACAGGCTTCAGCACGGGACCTCACCTGCACTTTGAGGTTCACCCTTCTGGAAGCGGTGCAGCGAATCCAATGGCGTTTTTACCCAAAAATCGCTAAATTGATTCCTTTGAATCTAGAATTTTAATCTAAAAAACGAGTAAGAAAAACTTACTCGTTTTTTTTATGGGTAGCCAAATTCATAAAAATTGTGTTATCCTAGTCAAGGCAAAAAAGAAAGAAAGGCTCGGTAGCTCAGTTGGTTAGAGCAGGGGACTCATAAGCCCAAGGTCGGCAGTTCAAATCTGCCTCGAGCCATTGAAATGTATTGTTCGCTTACTGTTAATTCGCGATCGGTAAATTCTAATAATTCAGTTGCCCGTTCTGCTAATTCTTCGGACATTTGACTATAGGTAATTGTCCACAATGCCTCATCTTCCATTTTGTCTAAGGCAGCGAGATCGGCTTGGAATTCTTCAGGAACATCCGTCCAAATGGGAGGACTACCCACTTCCAAAACTCTCAGCATAATGTCTTCTAGGGGGCGTTTAGTTGCCCGAGCCGTATCAACGAGGCGGCGATAAACGGTATCGGGAACTTGTAAGGTTAGGGTTTGAGTCATCTTGCGATCGCACTTAGTTATCGTTTAATTGTCCATCCCAAAATACAACTGCTTCGTAAACATTAAAAACGCATTCACTACCATCACCAAGAATAGCACGCCCTCTTCTTTTCCATTTCAGATTTAGCCGATCGATCAAGTCTGGTGGAAATGAAAGCCAACCGTTAAAGCCTGTATCGACGATCGCATCTTGTTTGTAAATTTTTCCATCAGAGCCACATATCGAAAGCGAGATAATCGCCTCAAAATCTGCGTTAACAATTCCTGATATCATACAGTTCTCTTTATTCGTCCACCAAATCGTCGAACGTGGCGAGAACCAACTCGCACAATCCAGATTTGAGCATCTGGATGACGGGCTTCGAGCTTAGTGCAAGCAGCTATTTCACGCGCATCAATTTCAAAATCTCCAGTTTCGAGGTCGATCGCCACAATCTTCCCGCGATCGCCTGCTTCGACTTGTGGACGTATTTGCGTTTGGTAAATTAGATCGCCACGTTGGGCGAATTCTTCTTTGCTATAGCGGGGTTGACGGACTACCATAATTTGGATTTTCCTCTATCGTTGCCTTATTTATCATTATAACTAACCAGAATCTGCTCCAAGTCGTGATTTTTAGGCGATCGCCTTAGTCCAAGAAGGGCAACCAAAAGCAGTGCTGTTAAGTTTAGCAATGTTTCAAAAATTCACTAGGAAAATGGCGATCGCGTTTAGGGACGAGAGGATGTTTATTCTGTATCATTGTTAATTAATTCTGGCGAAACAGGATGCCAAAGTTTAATGCGATCGTCAAATCCACCACTGGCTAATATTGCACCATCCGGACTAAAAGCTAAGGCTTCAATCCAGTCTGGATGTCCCGTAAAAGCGTTAATGAGTTCCCCTGTTTCTAGATTCCAAAGTCGAATCCCATCTCGACTTCCACTGGCAAAGAAAGTACCACTGGGATGCACTGCGATCGCATTAATATTCCCTGTATGTCCTACTAAGGTATTTAATAACTGACCTGTTGCCGATCGCCAAAGTTTGATTGTGCGATCGTGACTCCCAGAAATCAGAATTTCTCCATCGGGAGTAAAGGCTAAAGCATCAATGGTTTCAGTATGAGCATCAATTGTAGTGGAAACTTCTCCTGTTCTTAAATTCCATAATTTAATCGTTCCATCCTGTCCGCCACTGGCTAAAATATAACCGTTAGGATGAATTGCTAAAGCATTAATTAATTCAAAACGTACTAGGTTATAAAGCGGTTTCATGGTGCGTAAATCCCAAACGCGAATCCCATCCAAACCGCCGCTAATTAAGACTTGACTATCCGGGGTAATAGCAAGGGAAAGAACATTATTTTGATGTCCTAAAATCCAGCGTTTGTTTGTTTTTCGATTACGGTTTTGCCATTCCCATAAGGAAACTCCTGCAACATCGCTACTACTGATGATAAGCTCTCCTTCGGCGGCGATCGCGATCGCGGTAACTCTTCCATTTTGACTGCGGTTGCGCCTTATTCTCCGTCCAGAATCAACATTCCAAACATAAATACTGCCATCATTTTCACTTCCTCCACTGGCTAAAGTTTGACCATCGGGACTAAATGCTAAAGACATAATCGGAGCATTATGCCCTTCTAAAATATGCAAGATATCCACATTAAGCCATTGTTTAATAATTGATTTGTCTGTAAGAGGAATTGTTTCTTCTTCTTGGTTAAACTCATAGATATCTTCAATCTCCGGCGCGATCGCATCATCAGCAAAAACAGGAATAATTGTAGAAAAAGAAGCAATCCATAAAACTGATAAAAATAGAAAAATTTTCATGACTAATTAAACTCAATAACAATATCAGGGTAAGATTAATCGCGGTTTTCCAACCAATTAGATAACTCCTCTAAGCTCGAAAAATCTAAGATGCACCCTTTCAGACTCCTTTTGTTTTCTTCTATATTAACTGATGCACCCTCTCGGAATTCAATTCTTGTACATTCCCTAAAACAATCTTAGCCCCTGCTTGTGCTAACTGCGTCTCATAGCTTTCTCTCGATTCTGGACTCGATTGAACATGAGGGGGTAAAATGCCAACACCTATCCATATTCTTTCTGGATATAATTCCCTTGCTTTCTCTACCGTGTACATATCTGCCACTGTATCCCCCGCATAAAATACAGGCAAATTTGCTGCCAAATTGTGCTTTATTTCTAACTGTTTCACAGTCTCAAAAAGACCCGTTGGATCGGGCTTTCCAGGTGCATCTTCCATCGCAATTAAAACCGGATTTTCTAACCCCAAACGCCTTCCTAAAACATATTCCGCAGACCCTCGGGTAGCACCGCTAAAAAAGCCCCATGCTATCCCATTTTTACTCAAAGTTTCTAAATATTTTGCTTGCAATAATAGCGGTTCTGTGGTAATGTAACCATTGAAATTTTCACCGTCTGCACCGCGATAGCGAGATTGGAAAAACTCAACGATCGCCGCATAATTCAATTCAATTTCAGCCCGCTTTTTGCCTTGGGACTCAAAATAACGATAAATTAACTCTTGGGAGCCCTCCCAATCATTATTCCAAATTCCCTCAGATTTGAGGCGATCGATGTCCTCTTGGCTGGGACGATAGCCCCCCTGGGTAAACTCTTCCACCGTATCTGCTAGGGCGCGACGATAAGAATTACCCACATCTCGCACTACACCATCGATATCAAAAACAATAATCATGTTTATGTTTATTTTAGTGCTATCCTAAATCTAAGATATAATAGTAAATTGTCGATTTATTTTTTAACTCGTCTGAGACGCAAATAGGAGGTGTCATTGGAAATAGAACCTAGATTTATCTTAAAGATCCTGTGGTTGGATGCAAATGTGGCGATCGCCGTCGATCAAATCGTCGGGAAAGGAACCAGTCCTTTAACCAAGTATTTTTTCTGGCCGCGCACGGATGCTTGGGAGGAACTTAAAACCGAATTAGAAGCCAAACATTGGATCGGTGAAACCGAGCGTATCGAACTTCTCAATAAAGCCACGGAAGTGATTAACTACTGGCAAGAAGAAGGCAAGCGTACTCCCATGAACAAAGCTCAAGATAAATTTCCAGAAGTTGTTTTTACAGGTAGTAATTAAAAATACCTTTGGGACAAATGTACGGGACGGAGAAATTTTCTCCGTCCCGCTTTGGTTTAGACTTAATTATCTTTAACCATGCCTCCCGCAGCTTGAAACAGCGATCGCGTCCGTTTCAAGGCTTGTTCCGCCTGAATTTTACCTTGCCGATCGCCCTCAGCAACTTTATTGAGAGCGGCGATCGCCTCTTCATAGTCAGCCTTTGCTTCTTCGAGATCGATACTATCTCCTCGTTGAGCGCCGTTGACCAGAATTGTCACCGTATTCTCTTCAACTTCTGCAAAGCCACCAAAGAGCGCGATCGTCTGCCAATCTTTCTCTGGACGTACCCGCATCACCCCAACATCTAGAGCCGTTAAAAGAGGAGCGTGACCGCTCAAAATCCCTAACTGTCCCGTGCTGCTCGGTAAAATAATCTCTTGACAGGTATCATCCCAAACCGTCTTATCGGGAGAAATAACCCGAAGATTTAATGTCATTGTTCTTTAATTCCTTAGTTCTTTCTGAAAACCAGTCATCGGTCATCAATTACCAGTTAGTGATAACTGATAACTGATAACCAAATCACGGAAATTAACCTTTTTTCATTTTTTCAGCCTTAGCCTTCGCTTCCTCAATATCACCGACCAAGTAAAATGCTTGTTCGGGGAGATCGTCCAACTCACCATTAAGAATCATCTGGAAACCCTTAACCGTGTCCTTCAAGGTTACATATTTCCCAGGAGAGCCAGTAAAGACCTCAGCCACAAAGAAAGGCTGAGACAAGAAACGTTCGATCTTGCGAGCGCGATCGACAGCGAGGCGATCGTCCTCAGAAAGTTCGTCTAAACCGAGAATAGCAATAATATCTTGCAATTCCTTATAGCGCTGCAAAGTCGCCTGTACCGCCCGAGCCGTATCGTAGTGTTCGTCACCAACAATATTCGGTTGTAGCATCGTAGAAGTTGAATCGAGGGGATCTACCGCCGGATAAATGCCCTTAGAAGCCAAACCTCGAGACAGTACCGTAGTTCCATCCAAGTGAGCAAAAGTTGTTGCTGGTGCGGGGTCGGTTAAATCATCCGCAGGCACGTAAACCGCTTGAATTGAAGTGATCGAACCTTCCTTCGTAGAGGTAATGCGCTCTTGCAAATCTCCCATATCGGTTCCCAACGTCGGCTGATATCCTACCGCAGACGGCATCCGTCCGAGGAGTGCCGAAACTTCCGCACCTGCTTGCACGAACCGGAAAATATTGTCAATAAAGAGCAATACATCTTGCTTGTTGACATCGCGAAAATATTCCGCCATCGTCAAAGCCGATAAACCTACCCGCATCCGAGCGCCGGGGGGTTCGTTCATTTGCCCGTAAACCAAGGCAATTTTGGACTCGTTGAGATTATCTGAGTCGATAACCTTGGATTCGATCATCTCATTGTAGAGATCGTTTCCTTCACGAGTTCGTTCTCCTACACCAGCAAACACGGAAACCCCCCCGTGGTTAATGGCAATATTGTTGATCAATTCCATCATAATGACGGTTTTGCCTACACCCGCACCGCCAAATAGACCGATTTTGCCGCCACGACGGTAAGGAGTCAGAAGGTCAATGACCTTAACCCCAGTTTCAAATACTGTTGGTTTGATTTCCAGTTCCGTGAGTTTAGGCGCAAAACGATGAATGGAAGAAGTCTCTGAGGCACCGACATCCCCTTTATTATCAACGGGTTCTCCCAAAACATTGAAGATGCGACCGAGGGTTACTTTGCCAACGGGGACAGTGATGGGAGCGTTCGTATCGACGACATCCATGCCTCGTACCAGTCCATCCGTTCCACTCATGGCAACAGCGCGGACTCGATTATCGCCAAGGAGTTGTTGGACTTCACAGGTCACGGCGACAGTATTACCGGCTGAGTTTGTGCCTTCAATTCTTAACGCCGTATAAATTTGCGGCATTTTTCCCCTTGGAAATTCAGCATCGATGACGGGACCGATGACTTGCACGATTTTTCCAATGTTGGTTTGTTCTGTTGTGGCTACCATGCTTAAATGCTATTTTGACAGTTCGTTATGCTTGACAATCCGGACACTTAGTGCTACCGATTTTTTGGCAACGGCATTAAGAGCAATAACCGATCGCGATCGCACTGGATTGCAGGAAAGTCTTAAGCTAATGTGAAATTTTCCATTCTACAGATTATCATTCCCTGACCCCCTCTCCCACTAAATTTATGATTTACGAAACATTTGGCATGAGGGAGTGGCGATCGCATTTCTGATATTTCCCCAAGGGATGCGATCGCAAAGTGTCTCGGAACGAGAATTGCCTCTCGAGCAAACAATGTTAAACTCAAAGAGAACCCATTCTATTGATAAAGATGACGGCTCACACTCAAACCGACACAGCGATCGCACGCACAGAAAGAGGACTGGCGATCGCAGGAACTCGCATTACGCTGTATGACATTATGGACTATGTAATAGCGCAATATCCTCCTAAATTTATTCAAGCATTATTTAACCTGACAAACGAACAGATTGATGCAGCATTATCCTACATTGAAAAACATCGTCCTGAAGTTGAAACCGAATATAAAACTATTCTCAAAGAAGCCGAAGAACTCAAACAATATTGGCAAGAAAGAAATCGAGAATTATTTGAACGCATTGCAGCGCAGCCTCCCAAACCCGGAACAGAAAAAGCACGTGCAAAACTGAAAGCAATTAGAGAAAAACGTGCATCTCAAGTATGAAATTTTTAATCGATCATAATTTAGAAGGACACGCAATTATCCTATTTGGGAGTCTAGGAAATCAAGGTTGGCTCGATCTGGTTTCTATTCGCTTTGTAAACTTTGCTGAAATTGGACTATCCGTTAAAAGTAGCGATCGCGTTGTTTGGCGATTTGCACAAGAAAAACGATCGCCCTTTTTGAATAGTTAGAGAAAGAGAAGCGATTCTCATTCTGAGACACTTCGTGAACGCATTTCTGATATTTTTCCAAGTGATGCGATCTCTCTTTTTGGATAGTTCGAGAAGGAGAAGCGATCGCCCTTTTTCATTAGATGATACAATGGAAGAATGCGATCGTATTCATTCATTGCTCGACCATGAAGGTTATTTCTTTATCAGCCCATTTCGATGGCCAATCTATTCAACTAGATGAACCTTATCCCTTTCAACCCAACACAAAACTGATTGTTACAATTCTCCCAGAACAATCTAGAGAACGCGAAGCATGGTTATCTTTGTCTGAAAATCAACTCAACAATGCCTATGCTGAAGACGATGATTATCCACTGAATGCTATTAAAACAGTGAATCCTGATTATGAAGGAAGCTGATGTTGTTCTCACTCCAATTCCTCAAGCTGACGGTACAATTAAGAACCGTCCAGTTGTCCTGCTTCGCGAATTACCACCTTATCAAGATTTCCTTGTCTGTGGAATTAGCACCCAACTCCATCAAGAAGTTGTAGATTTTGACGATATTATTTCTTCTTCCGATCCAGATTTTTCAACCAGTGGTTTACGAACTCAATCTTTAATTCGCTTAAGTTTTCTTGCTTTAGTTCCTCTCAATAAAATAATCGGTTCTATTGGAGCTATTTCATCAGAAAGACATCAACATCTGCTCAAAACTCTCAGCGATTATCTAGTAAGTTAGTGATATCAAATTAGATAGTAGGAGAAAGAAAAGCGATCTCTATTATCGAAAAAGAAAAAGGGTGCAAGCATTGCACCCCTACGGTAAAATAATAGGATTGGGCGGTTTTGTAGGGGTAGAAAATAAATGTTGGGTAGGGGCGTATTGCATACACCAATTTTCGATATGCACCCAAAATGTTCCAGATTCCACCCAAAAAAATTGGCAAACACGATCGCATTTCTGATATTTTTTCGGGTGGTGCGATCGCTCTTTTCAAATAGTAGGAGAAAGAAAAGCGATCGCAATTTTCAACAATGTGTAGATTCAACTGGGGCAACAATTTCTTCTTCAGTGACAGCAATTCCATTTTTCCACAGTTCATATTCACTGATGTCGATATTTTCATTCCAAACTAGACCATATCCTCCCGGTTCAACTCGAAAGTTTCTTAAAAATTGAGGATTTCTTAACAAGGAAAATAGAGGATTTTCCAACAATTTAGAAATATCGTATTTACGAATTCCTTGATTGGTGAATTTGACTAATAATGTGCGATCGTCGATCGCTTCAGCAGAAAAAATACGAGGAAATTTCATTGTTATACTCTCAATTATTTTAATGGTGGAAGTTTTACAAAATTTTGAGTGTTCCAAATATTCAACAAATCTTTCTGGTATAAATTTGCCCATTCTAAGACCATTTTTTCGGCTCGATTGGGTAAATCTCCTTCAATAATTTGTAGAGATTCAATACCAATTAAAGCATTATACTCACCATAAATTGCGTGAAAGTGAGGTGGAGGATGATCTCCAAAAAATATTTTTATGACTATTCCGTAAAATCGTGTAATTTCTGGCATAGCTCGATCTAAAGAATATGACCCTCGGATGTTGACTAAGATTATATCGCATTGCTGTTATTTTCCCAAGGAAGGCGATCGTCATTTTTAGATAGCAGCAGAAAGAGAAGCGATTTTCATTCTGAGACACTTCGTGAACGCATTGCTGTTATTGTTTCGAGTAGTGCGATCGCTCTTTTTAAATTGTAGGAGAAAGAGAAGCGATCGCGCTTTTTGGATAGTTCGAGAAGGAAGTGCGATCTCGTTTTTGGTAAAATAAGGGGAGCGATCGCCTCTCCGCACACAGTGTTAAACTCAAAGAGAATCAATTCTATCAATAAAGATGACATCTCCAATTCTCACAATCGGTACTCACTGGAGTTCTCCTAATCCCGTTCGCATTGTCAAGCAGACAAGAGCAGGGAAAGTTGTTGTGTAAATGTCAAAAACCGACCGAAAATCTAAGTTCGGGACAACACCAAGACAAAATGCCTCGCAGGTATTGATTTTGCAAGAAGCAAGGCGATCGCTCTAAATTAACGTCGCGGTGGTTTACAATAGAAACGATTTCTCTGGCGAAATGCGGTCGAACCGAGGACGCAAGCCGCTATTATTGAGATAATTACTGCGTTTATTCGCGCAATTTGCACTGCTCTCTCCTTTTCTCGATAGTTTTATCTGCAAACTCGATCGGAAAATATTAGGCTAATGAAACAGACCAATCAACCCTTGCATCTTGAATTTAATGCCGATCGCAGCTATATTGCGATTTTTTATGAGGATCGAGAAGTCGGTTTCTGTAGCCCGGAAATAGCTGCGAGAATTGTCGAGACTCTCAATGAAGACGAACAACTTCATGAAGATAACGAGACTCTCACCAAGGCATTACAAATGGCTTGTACGGATTTGCTCAAGCAAAGGGGGGGAAATCCGGCTAAAGTCACTAAGTTGATGGAGCGCTATCTGGAAAATGCCAAGCGTCCCGAACATGGCACCAGGGCCCTTGCTTTTCTCTTGCGCGATCGCCAAAGAGAACTTGATGTTAGTGACAAAGAGTTTGTTTTCTTCTGTAATTCTTATCGTTTGTCACCGCAAGAGTTACGAGATATTTATCGCGGTAAAGAGGTAACAGATGAGCAACTCAAGGTTCTCTCCCGCATTCTCGGCAAATCTACGAAGGAAATTATGGAAATTCGCGATGGCTTTAGCAATAAAGAAATGAATACTCTGGCTCGAATTTTAGGAACATCCGCGAAGGAATTAACGGAATTGTTGAAGTAGAAGAGGGAGCAAACTACCGATTCTCCAAGACTCTACAGTATTGTTTGGCAATAATTTCCGGTGTAAAATGGGCGTTGAGATAGTCTCTCCCGGAATTGCCTAAAGTGCGGCTAACTTCTGGATTATCGGCTAGATGGCGGATATAATGAGCCAATCCCTCTGCGTCTCCATTATCAAAGGCGGCACCGCATTGAGCTTCTTCTAGTAGCGATCGCAGGTAAGAATGAGATTCGCAAACTGCTGCCACAGGACGACCGGAAGCGAGAATTCCATACAATTTGCTTGGAGCAACTAATCCCTCTAAACCAGGGCTAATACTCACCAAAGAAAGATCGCAAGCCGTGAGAGAGTAAGGCAAAACGGATTTATCTTGATAAGGCAGAAAACGACAATTTTTGAGTCCCAATCTGGTAACGCGATCCTGACAAGCCTGCAATTGCGCTCCGTGACCGATAAAGAGGAACTGAATGGAATCTTCCTGAAGTAGTTCTGCTGCAGTTAAAATCGTATCGAGATCGTGACAGCGACCGAGATTGCCAGAATATTGTACGGTGAAGCGATCGGTAAGTTCAAACTGGTGGGCAAACCAGTTGTCTTGTTTGTTAATCGGCACGATCGCCTCGGGATCAGCCCAACTGGGAATAACACTCACTTTCTCTTCTACTTCTGGGCATTTCGCTACAACTCGTGCTTTCATGGAGGAACTTAGCACAATAATTCCCCGCGCGTTTTGCCAAATTTTGCGATTGAGCCAATCCCAAAAACGAACTAAACTATGTTTTTTAGGAACGACTTGCAAGGCAACTGCGACATCTGGATAGAGATCGTAGAGTAAACAAACATAACGAATACCAAAGCATTTATGTGCTAAGTATCCTAACACCGACAAATAAGGAGGTTCGCTGGTAAACAGAAAAAGATTCTGACTGTGGGAATTTTTAATCAGGTGCATGGCCACGCGAGTGCAGAATAATAACCCATTAATAGCTCGTCCGCGAATTCGTAGCGGCCAGAGCCTGGAGGTTCGCGATCGCCGCACGGCAACTTTTTCTAAGACTTCCCGTTTGGGGGCAAATTTCTTATCAAACGCATACCCCGGCTGTCCGGTAAAAATACTAATTTTCATCCCTAACTTGCTCAATTGTGAAGCAAGTTCAGCAATTAATTGTCCTGTCGCTGCGTAGTCGGGAGGATAAAATTGCGTAATAATAAGAACTTTACCGGGTTTAGATGCAAGTTTAGAATATTCGCATTTACTCTTAATCGATGTCGATGGTAGCACTAAGAGATTTGGTAGATGTTTGTCTAGTTGATTCCTCATTCTCAATTCATGCACGTAAAAAGTTAAAAATCACACAAAAATCAGATTGCACGTTACCCTAGATCGATTTCCGTATAATCTTATGAACTCATCCTTGATAACTGATCTCTCTTATAAATGGCAAGGGCAAGTCTACTTAGTACGTGCTTCATCTTTTTAGAGTTCTACTGAAGGTTATCGTAAAATTGTACCTATTCATTCCTAGAAAATACTGAATTAGCACCCATCGAGAGAGTAGCACAAAAATTCCCGCTTTGAGCCAACCAAAAATTCTCGGAGAGATGGCGATCGCTGCTCTCCGTATTTTTACTAAAATTGATCTGGGTGACTTTACTGTAACTTTATATTTTTTTTCTCTGGAAAAATTAAATTTGTTGGGAATGATAAGAAATCAATATCTCTAGACCCAGAAAATCGAGGATCTTTAAAGATCCTCGATTTTGCAGATTGAGTTCGAGATTCTCTGGTTTAGCAGAAATACCGAGAATCCCCTATCGAATCGAAGATTACGATAGGGGACGGCGCTTTTAAAGGGCGGAAAATGATAGATTCATTAACTTTTACCGCTTGGTTTGCTCAAATAAATCAAATAAGCGATCGGCCCAATATTTGACATCATATTTTGTCACCGTCGCGTACATTTTTTCCATGCGATCGCGTTGTTCCTCCACTGGCATATTTAAAGCAAACTCAATCGCCTTATCCATGCGCTGAGTTGAGTAGGGATTAGTCAAAACAGCTTGGGGTAATTCTACCGCAGCACCAACAAACTCAGAAAGAACCAGTACGCCATCTTTGCCCTCGTGGGAAATAATATACTCTTTAGCCACTAAATTCAAACCATCTCGCAATGGTGTTGTCCAGCAAATATCAGCAGCCTTATAAAAACCGATCAAGTGGTGAAAAGGAATGGGTTGAGTAAAGAGTAAAATGGGTGTCCAATCCAGTTTAGAAAAGCGTCCATTAATTTTTCCGGCTGCTTGTTCAATTTGATTTTGAGCAGTTTTGTAAATCCGCATTCCTGCCGCCGCCGAAACACAAGTCATGACAAATTTAACTTTACCATGCAGATCGGGGCGACGTTCTAAGAGACGTTCGTAGGCTTCCAACATTTCTTGATTACCTTTAACATAATCAACGCGACCCGCAGCAATAATTAATTTTCGTCCATTTAATTCTTGCCGAACCTGTTCGATATGTTGTTGAGTTTCTTCCAAATTTAAGATATTGAGAATATGTTGCGGATTCGTTCCCACTGGAAAAGCATCAATCCTAACCAGTTGATCTTTATAGCGAATCTTGCTAATGACTTCTGGTTCTGCTAACGCCATTCCTACGGAAGTCATCTGTTCGGGTACGTCACTTGTTTCGACGATTTCAATCCCTCGCAAACTGCGGGCAACATTGACAAAATTTTCCGAATAGCGAGGAATATGAAAGCCAACAATATCGCAACATAATAAACTCTCGATAATCTCTTCTCGCCAGGGCAAAATATTAAAAATATCGACGGAGGGAAAAGGAGTATGATGGAAAAATGCAATGCGAGCATTGGGTTTTTGCTGGCGGATGTAAGCCGGAGCAAGCCAAAGATTGTAATCGTGAATCCAAATTAAGGCATCGTCTTCGGCTTCTTCGCAAGCTGCTTCAGCAAACAACTTATTGATTTCTTGAAAATTTTTCCAGTCGGAACTTTCTGAAGTGAAATGATAAGGGAAAGAGTGGAGAATTGGCCAGAAGGCTTCTTTGGAAGTAATATGATAGAAGTGTTTGACTTGATTTGCACTTAAAGGAATGCGAAAAACACTATAATTTCCTTCACCTTCAATACTTACTTTCTTTTCAAATTTTGCTTTTTGTTTAGCATTGACTTGTTTCCAAGCAATCCAAGTTCCTCGGTTAGCGTTGGCAAAAAAACTTTTTAGGGTGGGAAGAATCCCATTGGGACTTTTTTTCGGTTGGTAACGAATTACGCCATTTTCAATGACTTCATCGTAAGGTTCTCTGTGGTAGAGGATGACTAAATCAGATTTCATGGCTTTTCTTTTGGGCGAATGTTATCTTTAACGTGCCTTTAATTTCGTACAAATGTACCTATGTGTCCAGTTTTCAGCATAGCACAATTTCCAAGTTTTGTAAAGTTGGCGCGATCGCACTCCATAAATTAGCTACGGTAAATTTCTTGCCATTTTTGTAACCATTTGAGCAATTGAACTTCTCCAATTTGACTAGAGTTCAATTTGATTTTCATCACTTCTTCTAATAGTTTTGCTGGTTTTCCAGTTTGTTGAACCCAAGCGTCAATTAAAGTTTTGTCATCTAATAATTGATTATCTAAACCCAATTTTTTTTGCAATTGAAGTTGTTCTTCTTTGCCAACAATATCAATCACAAAGTCATGATTAGCCGCTTTTTGTAATACTGCGGCGAGGGCTTCAATATAGACACGAGAATTATTGAGAATCTTAGGCTTAAACTGTTGGGGTTTTCCAAAGCGACGATTGAGAGCAAAAATTGTCAAAACAATAATCACAATTCCTTGAATAAATACGGGAAGCAGAGAGGTTTGGTAAAAATATTTTAAGACGCTATCTTTTTCACCTTGTTGGATAGTTTCTTTGTCTTGGTATCCATGAATATATTCATCAATAAAAATAGTTCTAGGAATGTTATTTTGGTTTTGCAACTTAACTTCAATTGTTTTATTTTTAGACGTTTTTACATTGGGATGAAGAACAATATTAGAGAGAAACTTATAATTTGCCAGACTATCTTGATAAGCATTAGCTGCTAGATAGGGAGTGGTCGTAAAAATAGCTTGTCCTTTACCGATTTTTTTGTACCAAACAATCGCACCAAAATCATCGCCAAGTAATATCTCTTTTCGATTTATAGCTCGTCGTGTTGTTTCAATTTCTATTGTTCCAAATACTGTAGAATGTTGAGTTTTAAAAATAGCTTTACTGGAAGGTTGATACCATCCTAAAATAACAATAGTATTCCCTTTTTTGAGCCATTTTTTAAGGCTATCTGAAAAGAAAGAAGACTCAAGATCGTTAGATGAATCCGATTGAGAGTAAATTGGCTCACTATAAATCTGAACTAATGTTATTGGGTTTTCATCTTTAGTTTGGGACGGCAGTGAAGATTTTTGCCAGCGCTGAATCTTAATGTTATTATCTTCTCTCCATTCGTTTTGGATAAATTCATACCATGCGCCATAGCCATCTGGAGCGCGATTATAGGTTGAACCGCTCTGATTGGTACTATTGTTTGGTGCAACGATTAAAGTTATTAAAATAACGATAAATAGCGCGATCGCGCCAAATTTGATTGATTTCCTGTGGAAATTCATCGAAAAAATGGGTAGAAACCCCGTCCCGATCGCGATAGCGGGGAACGGCTTTACATTGAATGATTGTGAAGGGTGAAGAACTCACTGTTAAATTGCGTTACACTGGTTTAGATGTAGTCTAAAAAATACAATGACAATGCTATGGAGCAAGATTCATTGCCCACAGAGATTATTTTGACACACCCCCGAGAGAATTTGGGGGAAGTCTATCTTGATTGGATGCCGCAACCAGGGAACTATTTGGCTCTTGCAGGCAAAACCTACGCGGTTTTAGAACGTCATCATCACTATCGCTACAAAATTGAGGGTTATCGCCTCCACAAAATTTCTATTTACGTTCAATCGGCAAAAACCCCCCAGGAACGAACTCAAATTAATGGACATTGGATTATTGGTGATGCAAAATGCCGCTTTAATGCGCGATCGGAACTCTTGCGCTGTGCGGTGAATCCTGAAGGTCCCTGTTTGGGGTGCCGGTCTTTTGAGCAAAGTATTTGCTAACAATTCTTTTGTAGTCTTTTGTAGGTAATAAAATACCTACCTGTTAATAAAGTACCCTTCCTTTTGTAAGGAAGGGTTAGGAGCGGTAAAAATAGGTAAGGTTAAAAACAGCTAGTCTCTAACTGATCAAGCTCCTCCCCAACGAGCGCGATAGGGACGAATATCAAGATGGAGGAGATTAGTATAGTTGCTATAAATTCCCATTCCCCCCGGCCAATTTTGCAATTTTGTGGCCATTTGTCGTCCCGTCATGCCCGATCGCAATATATCCACCGCTTGACCGATTTTATGGCGAGAATACCGGGCTCCTCCTGCTTGAGAGTTCCAAGGTTCGGGACGATACCAACTTGTTATTGTGAGAGGAAACCCTCCCAAACGTTCTCGCACATCTTCTAGGCGCGTAGCTAAAGCGATAATATTGTCTACGTGAGCTTTTGTTTGAGGAATGCGCTGACCGTTGTGAGTTGCTTCTCGCCAGAAAAAACTACCGTTGGGAATAATCGGATCGTTGAGGAAAAAGGTACTTGTATAGCCTGGTAAATGGAAAGAATCGCCGCGATCGGTCATTTGCGGGGCTTCTTCTTCGGGTTGTTGCTGCAAGGGTTCCCCATCTTGCAAAATCTCGATGTGATCGACAAAGGCATACCAAGTATTAAAGCCATTAAATGTTTCTTCAAGCAGTGCCAGTTTGACATGATTTCCTTCTTCTTTCCAACTGTGTAGTGCCAGTACTTCTCCTTCTTTAATCGGATATTTTTGATTGGGATCGGCAATCTGGGAACTATCAATAGGTTCTTGTTTGAAGACCGTATCGCGAATAATTTCTACAGCTAAATTGGGTTTGGGTTGACCGAAGAGTTTACTCCAACTTTGCCCACCAATAATGCCATCTACAGTTAGTCCTTGCTGTCTTTGATAATTTTCAACTGCTTCAACGGTTTTGGCATCGTAAACTCCATCAATTTCGGAACCAACCCGATATTCAACATAACGGACGGCTAAACCTTCCGCATGATTGGGGCGCAATACTGGCTGAGAAATAATTTCGTCGATCGCCTTCCAAGTCAGAGAAACTGGGCGACCCGAAGCATTAATTCCCATCAATTGATGAAACTTTTGGGTTGCAGATTCGGTACTACTTCCGGAAATCCCATCTTCTTTTAAAGCCTTACCATTAGAATCGCGAATTTGTAAGCGATTGAGCGCTTTTTGTAAGTCTAAAGTTTGCCTTTCCTGAACTTTAGGAGTATTCGGTTTTTCTTCTGGGAGTTTACCCGCTAATCCTTTAACGATCGCATTAGTCATCGCCTCAGTATTGTAGCGCTTCATATCCTTTTCAGAATCAATAAAGCAGCATTCAATTAGAATGGCAGGCATGGCCGTATTTTTTAAAACATAGAGATGAGAGCCATTTTTAACCTTGCGATCGAAGAAGCCCAAATCGATAATATTTTTTAAAATTGGGGCTGCAATGCGCCGAGAAGCATCGCTAATGGCATAAATTTCCGTTCCATTGGCGCTACCATTAAAAGCATTAAAGTGAATGGAAACATAAATATCAACTTTTTGACTATTAGCGGTATTAACTCGCTTGCGTAGAGAGTCGAGGACGCTACTGGCACTGCTAGGATTACAGTTTACTGCTTCGTGTCCCAGAGCCTGTAGTTTATTAATAATGAGAGTGCCGATCGCCTTGGTCAATTGATCCTCGCTACCAAATCTGGAGGAAGCGCCCGTATCGGGAGGGGCATTATGACCCATATCAATACCGAATTTCATAATTTATCTCCTTTAAGTGAACAATAAATACTAGCCAATCAATTTATTCCATGTTTGCGGACCGACAATACCATCAACGGTTAAATGATTGCTTTGTTGGTAGCGTTTAACGGCTGCTGCGGTATTCGGACCGAAAATCCCATCGATCGCGCTGCTGATGCGAAACTGGAGGTAGCGCACTGCTTTTCCTGTGGCATGAGAAGGGCGCAAAATCGGGCGTTCAAAAATCTCCTCGATCGCCTTCCAAGTTGCGGCACTGGCTGCACTGAGGGTTTGTAAGTCCATGATGCTATGAAAGCGATCGGTTGCCGATTGGGTTGCAGGTCCAGTAATGCCATCTTCAACTAAGGCTTTACCATTGCGATCGCGAATTTGCAAGCGATTGAGGGCTTTTTGCAGTTTGAGAACCTCTGGGTTTGCCGAGATAGGCGAACTAGGATTTCCTTGATTGGAGGGAGGTGCCTGAACTGGACTAACTCCTGTTAATCCCTTGACGATCGCATTGGCCATGGACTCTGTATTATATAAATCCATATCCCGCCGCGAGTCAATAAAGCAGCACTCAACCAAAATCGCTGGCATGGCTGTATTTTTTAATACATATAAGTGAGAGCCATTTTTAACGCCGCGATTGTAATATCCCAAGGCCACGACATTGTTAAGGACAGGTGCAGCAATTTTCCGTCCTGCGGAACTGGTGGCAAATACCTCCGTACCGCTTGCTCGTCCGTTAAACGCATTAAAATGAATGGAAACATAAATATCAACGCGGTTTGAATTGGCCGCTTGCACCCGTTTTCTGAGGGAGTCGAGAACGCTAGAAGCCCAACTAGGGTTACAGTTGACAACGCTATAACCCAAGTTTTGTAACTTGGCGATCACTTGCGTCCCCACTGCTTTGGTTAAGTCATCTTCTCGCCGAATGCCCACAGCCCCCGTATCTGGAGGTGCATTGTGTCCCATATCAATGCCAAATTTCAAGATTTCCGACCTCCAATGCGATCGCCTTTATTATAAGTCTTTGAGCTTCGATATCTGTTGATGCCAGCTTTAAGTTAAGTTAAATTAAGTTAAAAAATCCCGATCGCGTTTGGCGATCGAGATAATTAGTACAAGGGGAAAAGTCTTATTTTGTGGGATTAGCGATCGCCTTTGGGATTTTTAAGCGCGATCGTCTTTGACATCTCCCCTGTTTAATAGCCCTTCTCTTCAAGCCACCGTTTCGCAATATCTTTTTCTCGCTCGAGTTGCCTCTTATTGACTTCAGGATTGGGAAACTGCTCAATTTCACCTAAAGCATCATCGAACAGTTTAATCGCTTCTCGAACCAGATTAGGTTGATGATTTCCGTCTATTTTACCCAGTTCGTGCAGAATTTGCGCCTTAAGGTAAGTAATTTCTGGATTATCTGCTGTTTGCGATCGCGCCCGTTCAACATGGTCTAATGCTTGTTGAAATCTTCCTAAATCCCGGTATGCTAAAGCCAAGCCGCGATCGACCAAATAATCTGGTTTCGCAGTGCGTTGAAAGTTTTCAATCGCCGTATCTGGACTAGAAAAGGGTAAATTAACGGCGAGGAGTAACTCCATATAGCCTTTTGCCAAATTCAACTCCGGATCGTTAGCATCGGCAGCTTTAGCCGCATCAAAGGCTTGGAAAATAGCCTGTAGTTTGGGAACTGCCCCAAGATAGTTCTTATTTTGTAAGACATCGTAAGCGCCTTCCAGCATCAAACCAACGCCTTTATAAAGATTACCTCGCATGGGATCTCTAGCCATTAATCTTTCTGCGGCTTCTTTCGTTTTTTTGCCGTGAGTGAGCATAACTTGCCATTCCCCCTGATTGTAAGCCAGACCAGCACGGAGGGCATAAGCTAGGGGTTCGTCGCCATCTTCGCGAAGTGCTGCATCAATGAGGCGATCGGCCTTGCGATAATCTCCATCTTTGAACATCGCATCAAAGGCCTCTTCCGTTGCATCTCCGATCGGTTTTTCCGGGATGCGCTGAAAAGGATCTCCCGCTAAAGCTAGAGATCCCCAACCACTCAAGGCGATCGCGATCGGAGAAGATAGGAGAAGAGAAAAAAATCGGGAGGGTTTCAATCGTCGTTTCATCATGAAAATTTCCAAAACATTTACAAAGCCACAAGGAAAGGGAAGATAAACAAGAGGAAAAAGAGAATTGCAAGTACACTTTTAGGTTACTCTCGCCTCTGGCACTCTGACTGACGAACTTCTGTTTACTCGAGTTCCTTTTTTCAGTGTTCAATAGCAATTCAGAATTTCCCTTTTAATCTAGAAATAGTAAATTCATCCCTCATCATTCATCATTCATCATTTCCCCTAAATGCTCCATCTGAAGAATTTAACCTATCATCCTCCGGCAACCCCCGACCCGATCCTGAAAAATATTAACCTCGAACTCGCACCGCAAGAACTCGGTTTAATCGTTGGGTTGAGTGGTTCAGGAAAATCAACCCTCTTGGAACTTTTGGCGGGACTTGCAGAACGAACTCAAGGAGAAATTACTTGGGGAGAACAAGAACTAGACGCTTACGATTTACAGTATTTAGCAGGTTTGGTATTTCAGTTTCCCGAACGGCATTTTTGCGGAGGAACGATCTTAGAGGAGTTGCGTCTCGGTCATCCTGAACTAGGTTTGGAACAGGTAAAAACAACCCTGTCAGAAGTTGGTTTAGACCATCTTTCCTTTTCTACATCGCCTCATGTCCTCAGTGGCGGACAGCAACGCCGCCTCGCCCTTGCCGTGCAATTAATCCGTCAACCTAACATTCTACTCTTAGATGAACCCACGGCGGGTTTAGATTGGTCGATCCGCCGTCAGGTGGTGAAATTGTTGGAAAAATTGAAACAGCATTGGACCTTGTTGGTAGTGACACATGATGCAGAAGGCTTGGCTAAGATTGCCGATCGCAGTTGGCGCATTGAAACGGGGACTTTAAAGGCGATCGATATTAACTAATAAATAACATGGCGATCGCTTCTTTCGGGAATTTTGTATGAGAAGATCTGTTCAATTCGCAAATTTGAGATGCACCCAATCGCAACTTTCTAATTCTTGGCTCTATAACATGAGGATCGACACCATAAAACTCGGCAGCTTTTGACATATTAAATTGAATAAGCTGTTTTTCTCGAAAACTTATAACCTGTTCAGGTTGAGAGGGAGATATACCGAGAACTTTAATGATTTGCGAGGCGACAGATTTAGCCAGTAAAGGAGGAACAGAGTTGCCAATTTGTCTACATCCATGCCATTTTGTGACATGAAATTGATACCAATCTGGATAAGAATGCAAGCGAGCAGCTTCTCTTACTGTAATACATCGAGGGGTAAAAGGATGAATAGGTCGAGGAGATGTATGCGCCCCTCGACTGCTAGGAGTTCCTGCTCTAAGGGTATTACAAATTCCTTCGGGATCGAGTTTCAAAAATCTACTAATTTTCTCGGTTTCGCCCGGTTTTGTTTTCTCAAATCTAGCGATTGATTTTTGCGTATGTTTAGTTCTCAAACTTGATGTTAATATTCTTGCATCATATTTACGATTGTATGAATAATCATTATTATCTTTTTGCAATCCCCTAAGTTTTTCTGCATAGGGACTGGGTTTGCCAAATTTTCCTTTTACCCAATCTCTTTTATACAATTCGGAATATCTTTCAACTTCCGGTAAATCTCCGATCGCATCCCAAACAGTGGGAGTATGAGGAAGATTGAGATCGGGGAATAATTTTGAGAGGGATTTCCCTTTACGGGGTTTGGTTATTGGCTGGGGATATTCGGGTAATTCTAAGCCTTTTCGACACCCAATTAAAAATAATCTCTCTCGGCTTTGAGGTACGCCAAAAAACGCAGCGTTAAGAACTTGATAATCTTCTTTAATATCATAATCACATTCTTTAAACGAGGCAATAATTTCTAAGAGAATTTGCTTAGATTGACCAACAGTTAGCCCAGCCACATTTTCCATCACAAAATATTTCGGTTTTAATTCATTAATAATCCGCAAAAAATGAAATACCAGTGAATTTCTAGGATCCTCAAGCACTCGCTTCCCCATTAATGAAAATCCCTGACAAGGAGGACCGCCAAAAATAACGTCTATATCTCGCTTTTTTATAAATGGATAGCTTCTAATTTCCTCTCCCGTTAATTCAACTACACTTTTACAAAGAACCTCCCAAAAGGGAAAATTAAATTGATGAATAGCACAGTGAATGGGATCGATTTCAACGGATAACAGAACATCAAATCCAGCTTGTTCAAAACCGAGTGTCATTCCTCCCGCCCCTGCAAATAAATCGATCGCAATAGGACGTTCTGGTTCTTGAATAATCATTTTGTTTATCTCGCCTATATCTATCTCAGAAATTCCTAGAGAGCAAGCGTATCATTATTTTTAGCAATTGTCAATTTAGAGATTAATTAAAATTAATCTTGCCTTCTGTCATATATAGGGCGTAAACTGAGGAGAGTTAATGCTGGCAATCTCAAACATTTACGGTTTGTAATTTTACAGTTTACAATAAGAGAAGAAAGCGTGAAATTCTTATTTATTATCGACCCCATTTCCCTCCTCATTCCAGGTCACGATAGCACCGTGGCCATGATGGAAAGCGCACAACAATTAGGACATGAGGTCTGGATAACAGAAGTGAATCGCCTCAGTATTATCGCCGGACAAGCCTGGGGTTTTCTACAATCTGTCAGTTTAACACCTGTCGAGCAGAAAGGCGATCGCTGGGTGGCAAAGGAACAATGGTATCACCTCGGAGAAGGGAGTTTGCAGCCCCTAGAAACAATGGATGCTGTCTTAATGCGGAAAGACCCTCCCGTGACAATTCCCTATCTTTATGTTACGCAAATTCTCGATCTTATCGATCCCGTAAAAACCTTGGTAGTTAATCGTCCCAGAGGATTACAGGCTGCTAATGAGAAATTATATACTCTAAATTTCCCTTCGGTAATGCCCGAAACTATTGTTTCTCAAGATAAACAAGTGATTTTAGAGTTTGTCGGTAAAAAAGGAGCCGGGGTTTTAAAGCCTTTAGATGGGAAAGGAGGAGAGGGGATTTTGTTTTTGCAAGAAGGCGATCGCAATCTCAATTCTCTGATTGAAATTAGCACCCATTGGGGACAAGAACCGGTGATGATTCAGGAATATTTACCCGCCGCTTCTGAGGGAGATAAGCGTATTATTGTCTTAGAGGGAGAACCAATTGGTGCAGTTAATCGCATTCCTGTGGGGAAAGAATTTCGGGGGAATATGGCGGTGGGGGGACGAGTCGCAAAAACGGAAATTACCGATCGCGATCGCCAGATTTGTCGTGTAGTTGCACCTAAATTAAAAGAAGATGGTTTATATTTTGTGGGTTTAGATATTATTGGTGGCTATTTAACAGAAGTCAATGTCACCAGTCCCACAGGAATCCGAGAAATCGATCTTCTCGATAATGTTTCTTTAGGAAAACAAGTAATTAAATGGATTGTTTCTGTTATAACCTGAAATATATATATTCTTGATAATTGTTCATTGTCCAACAGCTTTCACTCGGACATCTAGGGCAAAATCCGTAGATTCTGCCGCGATAATATCAATTTTATAATCCCCCGATCGCGGCGCTTCAATTTGCCATAAAACAACCTTTTCGGCCTCTTCCATCAATTGACCATTGGGATAGTAAATATTCATGGTGGCGCGACCGGACTGCATTTCGGCAGATAATGTTTGTCCCTTTTCCACAAACACCAAATAACGCTTGATGCGATCGGGAGAAGTTGTCCCAAATAGTTGCGTTTTAGACCCTTCAATATTGGGAGAAACTTCCACAGGTTCCACATCGTAGCGGGGTTGTTGTGTTTGGGGAGTGGGAGATGGTTTAGGCGTGGGAGTCGGTTCGGGTGTAGGAGTGGGGGATGGTTCGGGTGTAGGCGTGGGGGATGGTTCGGGATCGGGGCGATCGGGGTTGGTAAGCAGCAACGTTAATCGATAGCGATAATTATCTTGAGGCACATTGGGAATCGCTGCAAGTTCGATCGCGTACTTTCCTGTTTTCGGAAATGTTCCTTCCCAACTCTGTACATTAGTCGTTTCGGAACTTAAGTTCTGTCCTTGAGAGTCGAGTATAGTCATCCACACGCCACCGCTTCTGGCGATCGCCTCCAAGGTTTGCCCTTCTTCCGCCGAAAAATTGTAGCGAATGCGGTCTTCTTTTTTCTCTAAAGCCGATCGGTCTGTAAAAGTTTTGCCCACAACGAGATCGATGTTTCGTTCGGAAATACTAGGAGGTTTTGGGGTAGGAGTGGGAGTAGGCGAGGGTGTAGGGGTGGGAGACGGGGAGGTTGTGGGCATGGGGGAAGAGGGAGTAGGAAAAGAGGTTTCCTCCTCCATTTGGGGCGATCGCGAGTCGATCCACCAATTCACCAAACTCCAAGACCCTAACCCCGCCACAAAACTAATAATCAGAGTCATCCCCAAAAATAACAGAGGATCGAAGCGACCTTTTTGCGCTGTGGGAACCGAAGGAACCTGGGTGGAAATATTAGTCCGAGGGGAAGTCGTCGGAGAAGTTCCTCCCACGGCGATCGTCGCCATTTGGGAAAGTTCTGCGGGAGGGGGCTGGGTGGGAACAAAATCGCCCTGGAATGCTTGTAAAACAGCTTGTGCCGAAGGATAGCGATCGCCTGGTCGCTGACTCAACATCTTCTCTAAAATCGTCCCCAAAGGGTCGCTAATTTGTATCCAGCGTTGCCAATGCCAAGCCAATTTTTCTTGATCGAATAAATCCCTCGGTTCCCGCCCTGTCATTAACACCACCATTGTTGCGGCCAAACTATAGAGATCGCTACTGGGATAGGCTTCTCCCCGTTGAAATTGTTCGCTAGGGGAATAGCCAATTTTGCCCACCACCGTCGCCCCCTCGGGACGGTGGGGAGATTGAATCTGGGTGACTAATTCTTTCACCACGCCAAAATCGATCAACACGGGCAAACCATCGCTTTCCTGCACAATGATATTTTCTGGGGAGATATCCCGATGAATAATGCCCTCGCCGTGGAGATAGTCCAAAACTGGCAGAATTTGCTGCAATAATCGCAATACCTCAGCCTCAGAAAAGAGTATCCCCTCCGCCAAACGCGATCGCAATAATTCCCGCAAAGTTTTCCCTTCAATGTAATCCTGCACCAAAAACCAACTACCCTCCTCCTCAAAACTGGCGCGAAATTGAGGGATTTGGGGGTGTTGCAGTTTGTAAAGAGTCGCTGCTTCCCGTTGAAAGAGTTGTCGCGACTTAGCGAGGATTTCCGGAGAAGTGCGATCGGGAATAATTTCTTTTAAAGCGCACAATTCATTAAAACGCCCCGTATCCTCAGCGAGATAGGTGCTGCCAAACCCCCCTCGACCCAAAATTTTGTTGAGGCGGTAACGTTGATTTAAGAGTTTATTTGGCGTGAATGACATGGGTATGCGATATGGGGAAGTTTTCTGGGGTGTATCTCAGTTTTGTAAAAACAGCGAGCAAGATGCCCGCACTACCTCCATTATCAGGTAGTGGGAGCGTCTCGCTCCCTAGCTGCGTAAGTCCTCCCTAGCTGCGTAAGTCCTCCCTAGCTGCGTAAGTCCTCCCTAGCTGCGTAAGTCCTCCCTAGCTGCGTAAGTCCTAGGAATTTCGGACATTTCTCTTTCAATTTTGCATCCTTACGTCCGATTTAGGATGAAAATTAACAGTAATTTCTGGGTAACACAATGGGAATTCTCAGTAATTTAGAGGTTTTTCCCTCAAATTCCCCAACACGATCTTTACTTTTTCAACTTTATCTTATCTTTAATAAACTTTCGTTTTTCTTCATCAAAATAAATTCTCTCATAGCATAATCTGGATGGTAAGATCCCGATGAAATGAGGTTCGAGAATTTGCCCGTGAGCCGTATTGCAACTGTTAATCTCCAGACAATGCTGACCCCCCTTTCCGATAATAATCGTCTTCGGCTATTTTCGGGTTCAGCAAACATTCCCCTCGCGCAAGAAATTGCCCGTTATTTGGGAATGGATTTAGGACCGATGATCCGCAAGCGCTTTGCTGATGGAGAACTCTACGTCCAAATTCAAGAATCGATTCGAGGGTGCGATGTCTACTTAATTCAACCCTGTAGTTATCCGGTTAACGATCATTTAATGGAATTATTGATCGTGATCGATGCCTGTCGTCGGGCTTCTGCCAGACAAATTACGGCGGTGATTCCCTATTATTCTTATGCTAGGGCCGATCGCAAAACCGCCGGACGAGAATCCATTGCTGCGAAACTGGTGGCGAATTTAGTGACGGAAGCCGGTGCCGATCGCGTTTTGGCTATGGACTTACATTCCGCTCAAATTCAAGGCTATTTTGATATTCCTTTCGATCATGTTTATGGTTCTCCGGTGCTATTAAAGTATCTGCGAAGTAAAAATTTACACGATTTAGTCGTTGTTTCTCCCGATGTTGGCGGAGTTGCTAGGGCGAGGGCATTTGCTAAGAAGTTAAATGATGCTCCTCTTGCCATTATTGACAAGCGCCGCCAAGCTCACAATGTTGCTGAGGTTATGAATGTGATCGGTGACGTGAGGGGAAAAACGGCGGTTTTGGTCGATGATATGATCGATACTGCGGGAACAATTACCGAAGGTGCGAAGTTTTTACGGGAAGAAGGGGCGCGTCAGGTTTATGCTTGTGCAACTCATGCTGTCTTTTCTCCTCCGGCGATCGAGCGTCTTTCAAGTGGTGTACTAGAGGAAGTTATTGTCACCAATACTGTTCCTGTTCCCGATTCTAAACAATTCAAACAGTTAACGGTCCTTTCTGTAGCAAATTTGATTGGTGAAACTATTTGGCGCATTCACGAAGATAGTTCGGTAAGCAGTATGTTCCGCTAGTTTAAATCTTAAGGAACAATTATCAATTAGAGTTAGAATGGAGGGTTAACATTAAAACCCTCTTTTTTCAATGTCCAATTATTATAGGAATATAACTCAAAATTGCAAATTATATTACGACCATGAATGCTCAATCTGTCACATTGCTTCCGCAATCTTCGGTAAAGTCTAGTTATAACGTGCTGGTGGACTATCAAACAGCAGGAAAAGCTAAAACAGGCAAAGTTAAAGCGAGGGTTTTGGGTTGGCCGGAGTGTCAAGCTGAAGCCAACACGAAAGAGGAAGCATTGCAAGCCTTGTATCAAATTGTAACAGAACAGTTGCGCGATCGCGAGATTGTTTCTTTTGAGGTAGAAGTTTCTCAACCCCAAAAAGAACATCCTTGGATGCAGTTTGCAGGAATGTTTAAGGATAACCCATTATTTGAGGAAGTTTTGGAACATATTGCAACTTCTCGCAAAGAACTGGATGAAGAAGTCAGGAACTCACCGCTAAGTCCTCCGGACTCTAGCGGGAGCTTGAAAAAGCCCTAACCTGACCAGACTCAGCGAGAAATCGCTACGTTATTTA
>NZ_JACSWA010000614.1 GCF_016888125.1 Spirulina sp. CCY15215 | reverse complement strand
AAGTCCTAACTGCATAAGTCCTAACTGCATAAGTCCTAACTGCATAAGTCCTAACTGCATAAGTCCTAACTGCATAAGTCCTAACTGCATAAGTCCTGAGAGAATGAGCATTGGAAATTTGGCTATTTTTCGGAATTTGTGTATTATTAATGTAGTATGATGGGGTCGCAGCAACAAAGCGATCGCAATTTTCCCTAAAAAAGGAGCTACAACCATGACGATCCTCAAGAATATTCGCAACATCGGTATTTCCGCTCACATTGACTCAGGCAAAACGACTTTGAGCGAGCGTATTTTGTTCTACACGGGAAAAATTCACAAAATCGAGGAAGTTAGAGGCGGCGGTAACGGTGCAACGATGGACTATGCAGAGTTGGAGAAACTGCATGGAATTACGATTAATTCTGCGGCGACAACTTGTTTATGGCACGACCATGAGATTAATTTAATTGATACTCCAGGTCACGTTGATTTTACCATCGAAGTTGAACGCGCTTTGCGAGTATTAGATGGTGCAGTGATGGTGCTTTGTGCCGTTGCTGGGGTGCAATCTCAATCTGTCACGGTTGACCGACAAATGAAGCGCTATCGCGTCCCTCGTTTGGCATTTATTAACAAGATGGATCGGGCAGGTGCGAATCCTTTTAAAGTCGTTCAAGCCTTACGGGAAAAACTCAATTTGAATCCTCTTCTCCTGCAATATCCCATCGGATCGGAAGATGAATTTGAGGGAATTATTGACCTTATTACCCTGCAAGCCTATTATTTCTTAGGAGAAAAAGGGGAAGAATGGGTTAGAAAAGATATCCCCGATCGCCTGCACGAAGATGCCCTACAAGCACGGGATAAACTTCTCGATACCCTCTCTTTTTATTCAGAAGAGATGACTGGGTATTTATTGATGGATGAAACTGTTCCTCACGATCTAATTTGGCAGGTCATTCGCGAAGCAACTTTGCGCTTAGATATTGTTCCTGTTTTCATGGGTTCTGCCTATAAAAATAAAGGCGTTCAAAACTTGCTAGATGCGGTGACAATGTATCTGCCTTCTCCTGGCGATCGCGAAACCGTGACGGCTTTTGATATTACTCACGAACAAGAAACAAAAGTTCTTGCCGATCCTGATGCCCCCTTAGTTGCTTTGGCATTTAAGTTAACCGATGATGAATTCGGACAGCTAACTTATCTGCGAATTTATGCCGGAACTTTACGACAAGGAGCAAAACTCCTGAATACTCGTACCCAAAAAACCGTGCGGGTGAGTCGTTTGGTACGGATGCACGCAGATGAACGCCAAGAGCTTAAGGAAGCCAGTGCAGGGGCGATCGTCGCGGTGATGGGGATAGACTGCGCTTCTGGGGATACTTTGTGTTCTGAGGGTGCTAACCTGTCCTTAGAGGGAATGTTTGTTCCCGATCCGGTGATTACTCTCGCTATTACTCCGAAAACCCAAGAGGACGATCCCAAGGTTGCAAAAGCGCTACATCGCTTTGTACGAGAAGATCCTACCCTCCATGTTAGTACCGATCCCGAATCGGGAAAAACCCTGATTTCCGGGATGGGAGAACTGCATTTGGCGATTTACATCGAACGGATGCAGCAGGAGTACAATGCAGAGGTGTATGTGGGTCAACCTGCGGTTGCTTATCGGGAGACGATTACTGATAAAGCGGCTTTTGACTACCAACTGAAAAAACAATCTGGCGGCCCTGGTCAGTACGCTCATATTACTGGAGTTCTAGAACCTTGCGAGGAAGATTTTCTTTTCTGCGATCGCGTGGTGGGGGGTGCTATTCCCAAGCAATATATCCCCGCTTGCGAGAAAGGGTTCAAGGATGCGATCGTCACGGGTTATTTACAAGGATATCCCATTGTTGGGGTCAAAGTGGTTTTGCAGGGGGGATCTTTTCATCCCGTTGACTCTAACGAAATGGCTTTTCGATCGGCTGCAAAGTTGGGTTTTGAACAAGCATTTGCCAAGGCAAAACCGGTGATGTTAGAACCTATTATGGCGGTAGAAGTGGAAACTCCTGCTGAATTTACCGGACGAATTCAAGGAAATTTACTCTCTCGTCGTGGGGTTTTAGTCGGTTCGGAAGTCATGCCCGATTATACTGTTTTACGGGCAGAAGTTCCTTTAGCTGAAATGTTTGGTTACTCGACTCAATTGCGATCTTTGTCTTCAGGAATGGCGACATTTTCGATGGAGTTATCGGGCTATAAACCTCTACCGGAAGGGGTGATGATCTAGAATAAAAGGGGTGCATCATAGCGCCCCTTTTTTAAGGCGATCGCTTTCCATTAATTCATTTCAAGCAGTTTGAGGCAAAGTAATTAAAGGTTTTGGTTGTGGTAAAATTTTCTGTTCTTGCTGATATTCTTCGATTAATAACTCTAAAACTTCTTGTGCATTGATGATCGCTGTTCTCTTTCTAACTAACCTTTCTTTCTGAAAACGGGGTTACAGGACGGCACAGTTTCTCATTCTGTAATAATATCATTGTCAAGTCAATAAAGTCAAGTCTTTTTTAACTATTTTTCCTCTCCATTTGTGTTGAATAGAGAGGAAATTATCGGGACTATTGAAGCGCGATCGCGACTTGAATTAAAGATGATTACTGTTCTCTTTCTAACTAACCTTTCTTTCTCAAAACGGGGTTACAGGACGGCACAGTTTCTCATTCTGTAATAATATCATTGTCAAGTCAATAAAGTCAAGTCTTTTTTTAACTATTTTTCCTCTCCATTTGTGTTGAATAGAGAGGAAATTATCGGGACTATTGAAGCGCGATCGCAACTTGAATTGAAGATGATTACTGTTCTCTTTCTAACTAACCTTTCTTTCTCAAAACGGGGTTACAGGACGGCACAGTTAGCTGAAATGTTTGGTTACTCGACTCAATTGCGATCTTTGTCTTCAGGAATGGCGACATTTTCGATGGAGTTATGATATAGAATAAAAGAGGGGCTGTAATGCCCCTCTTTTTAAAGGCGATCGCAATTGTCGAACCTAACGACATCATTTTGGTTGGATAAAGCCCATGATTTCTGAGTTGTCCGATATTCTGCAAGCACTTCCCTATCTTGTTTTCCTATTGGATCGTCGAGGGGAAATTGTTCGCACTATCCCGACTCGGAAACTGGAAAATAACGCAATTTGGCAAGACTTAACGATCGCAAAACTGCAAGACAAAGATTATCTTCCATCTCTTCAAGCCCATATTAGCCAAGTTTTCGATCGCAACGAAACCGTTAGCGTACATTACTGTCTCGATCGCGGAGAAAAAACTCCTGCTGGCGATCGCCATAAATGCTTTATTGCAGATATCTCTCCTTTATCGGATAATAATATCCTCTGGATAGCCCGCGATAGTGCTGTAGAATGCTATCTTGATGTAGAAAGTACAACTTCAGACCCAGCACTGCGTCAAAGCGAAACACCCCTTCAGATGGTGGGTTCCCATACCGATCACCATACCGTCGTCCAAGAACTGAAAAAAACAGAAGCCTTGCTACTCAAAGCCAAAGCCGAATTAGAACTGCACGTCGCCCAACGCACAGAAGAATTGGCCAAGAGTAACCAACAGTTACAATGGGAACTGGCAGAGCATAGCATCACCGAAGCAAAATTGCGCGACAGTGAACAACAGTATCGCACCTTAATAGAAAATTTTCCTCAAGGAGCCGTATTTTTGTTTGATCGCCACTTTTGCTATACTATTGCCGATGGGATGCGCCTACAAGCGTTAGGGATATATCGGGAGCAATTGGAAGGCCGAATTGTCTGGAATGTTTTGCCCGAGGAGATCGCTGAAAAGGTCTTTCCCAGTTATGAAGACGCTTTGAGAGGGGAAACAACAACAACAGAACTTAAATATCGCGATCGCATTTATTACCATCAAGCCTTACCCGTGAGAAATGAGAGGGGAGAAATTTTTGCAGGAATGGCTGTCATGCAGGAAATTACAGAACGCAAGCGCAATGAAGCTATCTTAAAAGAGTCGCAACGACAGTGGCAAAATTTTCGGGAAAGCATTCCTTTATTAGTAGTCGGTTTAGATTTACAAGGACAAGTAAATTATCTCAATGCTTATTTCTCCAAAGTTACGGGATATCAGAAGGAAGAGTGCATCGGCCAAAATTGGTTTTCATCTTTTTTACCTTCTGCTTCCCAAACATCGACACGCCAAGATTTTGCCGCTCTGATTGAGGGTTGTCAACCCTTACGCTATCAACATCCCCTGCTGACGCGATCGGGAGAAGAACGGATGATTATGTGGAATCATACCGTAATGAAAAACCCCCAAGGAAAAGCAATTGGCACTCTCAGTATCGGCGAAGATATTACCGAACGCAATGCGATCGAACGGATGAAAGATGAATTTATTTCTGTAGTCAGTCACGAACTTCGCACCCCTTTAACGTCCATTCATGGCGCATTAAATTTACTCTCGAGCGGCTTGGTCGATCTTACCTCCAAAAAAGGAGAAAGAATTATTCAGATTGCCGCCGAGAATGTTGAACGTTTAGTGAGATTAGTCAATGATATTCTCGAATTAGAACGGTTAGAATCTGGTAAATTCAAACTCGATAAAAAATTGGTTAATACCGTCACCCTAATTGCTTTAGCAATAGAACAAATGCAGGTCATGGCGCATCGAGAGGGGGTATTATTCGAGATCGATGCAGAAAAGATCCAATTTACAGCCGATCGCGATCGCATTTTTCAGGTTTTAACTAATCTATTAAGTAATGCGATTAAATTTTCCGATCGCGGTAGCACTATATTCCTGAGTGCTAAAGCCTTAACATTAGAAGCAGAAAATGCGACAATTTTATTTACAGTCAAAGATGAGGGACGAGGCATTCCGCCAGAAAAAATCGAAGAAATCTTTGAGCGCTTTCATCAAGTTGATGCCTCCGACTCCCGTAAAAAAGGCGGTACGGGACTAGGTTTAACCATTTGTCGCAGTATCGTCGAACAACACGGAGGACAAATTTGGGTAGAAAGTGAATGCGATCGCGGTAGTTGCTTCTATTTTCAACTACCCATTACCGATTACTAATTACCCACTAATTACCCACTCATTACTCCCTACCCCCCAACTAACCATGAATCCCAAACTGTTAGTAATTGACGATGACGATGGTGTACGCGAAATTATTCAAATCAGCCTTGAAGCAGTCGCAGGATGGGATGTTCTCACAGCAGCTTCAGGAAAAGAAGGTTTGGCGATCGCCCAACGCGAACAACCCGACGGCATCATTCTTGACGTGATGATGCCAGATATGGACGGAATGGAGACCTATAAGCAATTGCAAGCCAACCCCCAGACACACCAAATCCCCACAATTTTATTAACAGCAAAAGCTAAAATGAGCGAGAAAGAACAGTTTATAAATTTAGGAGTTGCTGGAGTCATTACAAAGCCCTTTGAAGCCATAAATTTAGTCGCACAAATCAGCAAAATATTTCAATGGTGAGTTACAGCCATACAAAATGTTACTGTATTTTAACCTCGTAAAAACTCAACTCTTGACTTGCGCTAATGAGTCGATCGAGGTTCATTAATGACATTTTTGGATTTTGGGGTATTTAGCCCAAAATATTAAAATACCGTATTGACATTGTCCATACAGTTTGCTATGGTGCAAATATGGTATGTGTTATTTTCATCAATACCAAAAATTACATTGATGCCTATAGGTATTAAATTTTTGATATGCCTACAACAGCGAGAAACATAAAAACAGCCAAAGCTACCCATTCTAAAACAATAAGTTTGAGAGCAAAGCCAAATCAGATTGCTCTGATTGACCGTGCTGCTGAAATTCAAGGTAAGACCCGAACGCAGTTCTTATTAGATTCAGCTTGTCAGGAGGCTAACGATGTCATTCTTGACCAAACTCTTTTTGCCCTTGATGAGAAAAAATTTCAAGAGTTTATGGAAGCCATTGATGCACCTCCAATGAACAATGAAAAACTCCGTGCTTTATTAAATAGTAAATCTCCTTGGGAGTGAGGTTTTGAATTCCGATGCGATCTCTCCCCCAGAAAAACTCTCTAATTCTCATCAGTTAGAGAATTTTTCTTGTGGAGAGGAAAAATTAGATATATGGCTCAAACGTCGCGCCATAAAGAATCAAGAATCTGATGCCTCGCGCACAATTGTAGTTTGCAATGGAAATAATGTTGTTGGCTACTACTGTCTTTGTGCAAGTGCAATTAAAAAAGATGAAGCGATAGGCAAAGTAAAAAGAAATATGCCAAGCCCCATCCCAACTATACTCATTGGCAGACTAGCCGTTGACAAAAAATGGCAAGGGAAGGGAATAGGAAAGGGACTACTGAAAGACGCAATATATAAAGCATTAAAAGCATCAGACATCATAGGGGCAAGAGCAATTCTAATACACGCAATCTCAGAAGATGCTAAAAAATTCTATGAAAAGTATGGCTTTCGATCTTCACCAATTAACCCAATGGTTCTGATGATAACTATCCAAGACGCTCGTAAATGTTTTATTGACTAGGTGTAGTTCTAGAGTTACCATCACAGAATTTCCAGATTGGTACAAAGAACAGGAACGCAAAGTGAATAACTCATGCAGAAATATATCATTTTTCAAACCGAGCCAAGTACCGACGAAGAGTGGCGCGATCGCAAGAGAAGTTTTACGCGGTCAGTTAGACAAAGGGAGTATATTTATGATTAACCTGCCCACCGACCTCTATTCCCCACAAAATCCTCACATTCTTGAACTAAGCTAAAGTAACTGTCGGAACAAGCCTAGTTTAGTCCTATGGGTCAAGAGTTTTTAGAGCGTTGTCAAAATTTGGTGACTATCCCAACAATACCTTTATTATCGTCCTCCCTATACGGTATTTTGCAAGCACAAAACCACGGGAATGATCTCTTAAGGGTATTAACAGATAATTGTACGGGCAAGGAGAAAGAAATTAATTTGTTTTTCACGCGATCGGATGGAAACTCAAATTTAGAAGAATCGGAATCCTATCTCGACTTAGCTGTTGATTTTTTATTGTCTGGAGATCCAGATTTAATTCAATCTCTAAAAAACTTTTTAACTATTCTTTCGAGTCCGATTTCCATTGAAACTATTTTACTCAAAGCGATTTATCGGATTGCCGAGAACGAACCCAAAAAAGGAAGTTGGTTATTGCACCATACAGATTACCTCTTACCTGAACTCGACCTTTGGGGATGGGTGCGAGAGTTAGTTTGTACCCGATTGGAAGAAGAAGGATTTATTCTCAGCAAGCGCTTTCGTTTTGAGGCCAATAGTAAACTCCTGCTGGCTGAAGCGATCGCAATGGGGTTATTTGCTGAGGAACCGTACCCAGATCCTATCCTTCGTCTCCTTTTAAAGGAATATCTCGAATCCCCTAAACCCTAATTTTTCTTTGCTGTTGTTATTTTCGAGGGCATTACCATGAATAATCAAAATATTTGCTGTCCCTGCTGTTCCTCTACTCTTCTGCGTCATGCGCGATCAACGGGAATGTATTGGTATTGTTCTAACTGTCACCAAGAAATGCCAAACTTAAGTGATCCAGTCTGTCAAGAAGTTAGCTTGGTTGATGTCTCTTTTGTAGCAATTCCATCTCTTGTGCGTACTTAAATATTTGTATTACAACTTGTTTGAACTTGCGATCGCTCAAATCAAACCCAGAGTCAACAGATCTGAGTAAGATTTTCAACGAACGGAATTTAGCTTGATAGCAAGTGCCAAAAACTTGCGTGTAAATAACCCCATCACTTTGCGTAAAACCCGCTCAATCTTTCTCAAAACCTGCTTAAAAAAAGAGATAAAATTACCTTTTTGAGGAGGGGATGGTGGGATCTGTTTCCATAAAATTAAACAATTGCGATCGCCATTACCGCGATCGCAATTATCCGCAGGAATATAACGACAATTATCCATAACTTTATTAATTAAACATAATCCTCGTCCTCCCAAAGCCCAAGGATCGCGATCGCATTGCAATTTATCCCGTAATTGTCCTTGCCAATCAAAAGGTTGTCCAGAGTCCCAAATCCGTATTTCTAAACCGCGAGGGAATAGGGATATTTCAAGATCGATGGGGGTACTTTGTGGCAAGTCTTGATGAGCGTGACGCACCACATTCGTAAAACTTTCAGCTAATGCCAATTGACACTCCCAATATAATTGCCGAGAGAGTCGAGGAGAAGCAATTTTTTCAAACCGATCTAACACTTCCGATAATGCACTTAAATCTGTTTTTAAACGGAGATGTAACTTTTTCAGGGGTCGGTTTTGTGTTTTGACGTTTTGTTTAAACAGCACCACTATTCTTATTAAATAAAATCCAGACAGTTTTCCAAATCAGTTTAATATCGTACATTAGACTCCAATTTCTTTGGTAACGCAAATCTAGTTCGATCACATCCTCAAAATTGCGGATTTTCGATCGCCCATTCACCTGCCATTCTCCAGTCATGCCTGGTTTAACATCTAAACGCTGCCATTCTGGTATTTTATAGGAATCAACCTCTTTCGCCGTAGGAGGTCTTGTCCCTACCAGACTCATTTCCCCCTTGAGAACATTCCAAAATTGAGGCAGTTCGTCGAGACTGGTGCGCCGCAAAAATTTGCCGATGCGAGTGACGCGAAAATCTTTACTATTCTTAAAAAATGCCCCGGATGCTTGGTTTTTTACCTTGTCTTTGAGTTGTTCCGCATTGGCACACATGGAACGAAATTTCCAGATGCGAAATTTTCTGCCCATCCAGCCACATCGTTCTTGGGCGAAGAATATCGGCCCTGGACTGTCGCGCTTGATGACGATCGCAATAGGAACGAATAATATCCCTGTAATAGTCAAACCGACTAAACTACCCACAATATCAATCCCTCGCTTGACCCAAGACCTTACAGAAGGATGGGTTTCTGGAGGTCGGCGATCGATAGGGGGAGAATTGCGAACCGAGGTTTCCCCAATAACTGGGTAAATCAGAAAAACGCGATCGAGTTGCGTCATCGATAAAACTGCCATCACGGGAGGATGAACATTTTTGAGGATCAGACGCACGTTTTGAGCTTGAGCCATTTTAAAATTGCTGACCAAGACTCCAACCCCACTACTATCAATAAAATTAGTGTGTTGAAAATCGAGGATAATTTCCTCGGGGGGGGATATTTCCTGTAAAAGCCCCTGGTAAGCTGTTTTAAAATCAACAGCTTCGATAATACTCAAACGAGGAGGAAGAGAAATAATCGGAGTATTATTAGAGAAGACAATGGGAAATTGTTCGTTGGCTGGTGTCTTGTTCATCTCTGTTTCATACTCCGCATTTGTTTTGGTGTCAATCGCTATTTTTCCCAGAACCATTGCGGTTGCTACATCTATATACAAAAAACGTCATACAACAAACGTTAAAATTCTCGACACCCCGACAATACATTGGCAAGCAGAAATGGTTTTAGATAACAGAGGGGTTTGCAGGTTGGGATTCCATTTTGGCTTTAGCTTTAGCCGCACTGCGTCGAAGCGCCTGCAAGCGAGTTTCATAACGCTTCCGTTGCTTGCGGTTGGGGGTTTGTTCGACTAGGGTTTTTAAGGCACTTCCTAGGCTTTTATAGGCATTAGGCAAACTATAGCCAAAGCGAGTAGCGAGGGCGATCGCCTTTTCATCAGCTTCAATATTCTCAGCCAAGCGTTTGTCACCATTATTTTTTTGCCAAAGGCGAAAGCCAGAAAAACCGCACAAACCGACTGCTAAAACTAAAAGCAAGCCATCTTGCACCCAAAGTTCTCCGACGGCACCTCCTAAACCAATGGCAAGGGCGGCCATTTCCCAGCCTTCTCGAGGAATGGTATCGTTTTGAATGCGTCCGACTTCGTGCCAAAAGAGTAAATTGCGCTGGTCGATGGCCAAGTTATCCCATTTGGCTAAGTCTACTTGGATTTCAATTTCATCTCGTCCCAATTCTTCGCAGCGAATTAATGGGGGACTTACATCCGTTGCGGACTCCACCATGACCCAGCTTTGTAATTCTGGGGGAAGTAGGCTTTTCAAGCGTCGGAGTTCGCTCATCTCCGCTCTTGCAGAAGTAGCTGCATACGATGTCATAGGATTTTTACCGATATCAATGCAATATTTTTATTTTTCTATCTTAACCCTTGAGCAGGGAATAGGGAATGGGAAAGTAGGGAGTGGGGAGTGGGGAGTGGGGAAAAATTTATTTTTTCGGCTTTGTTCTTTCTGCAATTGCTTTTTCAATTTTGGCGATCGCCTCTTCAAGGTTATCGTTAATAACTTGTAGGTCAAATTCATCGCTGGCGGCCAATTCTGCTTGAGCGCGTGCGAGTCTTTGGCTAATGGCGGCCTCGGATTCTGTGCCGCGATCGCGCAATCTTCGTTCTAGTTCGTCTAGAGAAGGGGGAAGTATAAAAATACGATAAGCCTCGGGAAAACTTTTGGCGATCGCCCTAGCCCCCACTAGCTCAATTTCGAGAAGAACTAATTTACCAAGGGCTATTTGTTGTTCGACATTTTGGCGAGGAGTACCATAATAATTGCCCGCATATTCTGCCCACTCTAAAAATTCTCCCTTCTTAATGGCGTTTTGAAAGGCTTCCCGTTCCATAAAAAAATAGTCTTCTCCATTAACTTCTCCCGGTCGCGGTTTGCGAGTAGTGGCGGAAATGGAAAGATAAAGATGAGGATGGCGATCTTTGAGGGCTTCGATCAATGTGCCTTTCCCGACACCAGAGGGACCCGTGAGAACAATGGAGTAGCCTTGTTGTTCAATTTTGGGGCGATCGCCTTGGACAATTTCCCGAGGCAGTGTTTTAGCTATTTTCATTGTTAAGGATTAAGGGTTAAAATTGCTTTCTTTATGACTTATAAAACGATGTGCCACTGTTTCCGGTTGAATTGCCGATAAAATAACGTGGCTCGAATCGGTAATAATTACTGCACGGGTACGACGACCGTAAGTTGCATCAATAAGTTGTCCGCGATCGCGGGCTTCTGTAATAATACGCTTGATAGGCGCGGATTCGGGACTAACAATCGCAATAATGCGGTTTGCCGCCACAATATTGCCAAAACCGATATTGATCGGGTGAATATCCATAAGACATGAACGGCTATATCATTTCAGGAGCGGCGATCGGGCTTCCTTTCATGTTATCTAACTTATTTGCTGTTTAAGATACTATCGGGATATTGTTCATTTGTTTATCACGAGCATTGGAGCGATCGCTCGTCGTCGGTTTTTGCAATTTTCGCGTTGAATTTCCGCGCGAGTCGAACAACCGAACTGGAAAATTTCCCAGTTGGTGTGACAGAGATCATATTGGAACTTGTGTCAAGTCATCTTTACAAAATGTAATAACCATTAGAGTGAAACCAGACAACAAGTAGAGGGAGAAAACTATGAAAACTCTGCAAAAACACACCCTCAAACCCAAACACCCATCCCATCAACCCATCAAACCGTCGTTGATGCAAAGCAAAACAGCGCTAATTACAGGAGCATCGCGGGGCATTGGCAAAGCCATCGCGTTGGAATTTGCACGCCAAGGAATCGGGCGCTTACTCCTCGTTGCCCGCAATCGCGATCGCCTCAATACCGTTGCATTAGAAGTCCAAGAAATCAACCCAAACATCGAAGTCGTACCCATTTCCGTCGATTTAACCAACACCTCCGAAGTCAGTATCGCCATGGCCAAAGCCTGGCGGGACTTCGGACCGATTCACCTCCTCGTCAATAATGCCGGAGTTGCCCATCAAACCTCCTTTTTAAGTTCTCAACCCCACCAAGCGGAAAAAGAACTCCAGGTTAACTTGTTGGGAATGTACACCGTCACGCGGCTGATTGCGCGGCGTATGGTAGCCAAACAAGAAGGAACCATCGTTAACGTTTCTAGTCTCATGGGCAAAATTGCCGCCCCCACCTTTGCCACCTACTCCGCGACTAAATTTGCCATCGTCGGATTTACCCAGGCATTGCGATCGGAATTAGCCGCCAAAAACGTGCGGGTGGTGTCCTTGCTTCCTTCCCTCACGGATACGGATATGGTGCGACATACCGAATTGTTCAAATGGGTTGCCCCCACAACCCCGGAACGAGTTGCTAAGGCCTTAATTGCCGGGTTAAATAAAGACGAGAATGAAATCTTTGTGGATTGGCAAAGTAAAGTCTCCGCGATCGCCAGTGGAACCCTCCCTTGGTTAATGGAGAAAATCGTCACCTTAGCCGCCCCCGAATCGGCACAACCCCCCGCCATTGGCAAACCAGGTTATGGCTTGGAACCCGCTTGACTGATCCAAGATCCCTATCTCTCCCAGTAAAATCCTGAGATAGGAAAATTGAGAAAGGTTGGGGAGAAAGGCGTGCAGGCATTTCTCCCCTTTTTCTAGCCAAGGCGATCGCGGCAATCTCCGTCCGAATTGATCCGACCCAAGCAGTAACATTGATAATCGATAATTGATAATTGATAATTGTAATGATATCCTGAAGAATATTGATTTTCAGAGCGCTTAGGGAGCGTAAGTAAAATGCAAGTTAATGAACTAGGATTTGTGGCAACTATTCTATTTGTATTAGTGCCTTCCGTTTTTCTTCTGATTTTGTACATTCAAACCGCAAGTCAGAAGAGTAATAACTAATCAAGTTTCCTGTCCAGAATTTTGTTTGATCTACTTTTGAAAAACCGATTAAAAAACAAAAGATGAGATTAGAATACACTCTAATCTCATCTTTTATTTTATTGAACCGGCTAATAGAGAAATATCAAGAACGAAGAACTGGCAGAAGAATAAAAAATTATCCTGTCCCTCTTCTTATCAACTATCAACTATCAACTATCAACTATCAACTATTAATTTAGGTTTCCGTGTTTCGTGCTAAAAGTACCGGACAATTGGCATTAACCCGCACATAATCCGAGAGAGATGTTCCCAAGAGACGATCTAAATCGGGAAGCGCTTTAGCCACCGAGGGACGGCGATCGGGAGAACCTAAAATCAGCAAATCGGCATTGTATTCATCAACAAGCTGACAAAGGGACTGTCCAGGTTTACCTCCCGTTACAGCACAACGGTAAGGGATACCCATGCGTTTTACTGTGGGTATGGCGGCGGAAATCACCGGATTTTCTTCAACTTCTTTTTTAGAGAGAGGGAGTAATTTAGGATCTAAATCGGGGTTAACCCGTGCTAGGATTAATTCGACATTTTTGGCATTGCGAAGTAAAGAGAGGGCAAGTTCTAAACTAAACTTAGAGGATTGCGACTTATCGAGAGCAATCATGACCCGTTTGATCTTTTTGACGTAAATATCATCCCGAACTAAAAGCATGGGACGCTTTGCCAATTGAAAAACATACTGACTGACAGAATTTTCCAAAATCGATTCGAGACGTTTGAGACCCCGCGATCCCATAATAATGAGATCGGCATCAATTTCTTCTGCAACTGTACAGACTGTATCTTTCGGTTCTCCCTGACGTTTCAGGGTTGTAACGGGGTTAGTTTCAGTTTGTAAGGCTTCTACTGCTTTTGCTAAAATCTCATCGCCTTCTGCCATTTTTTTCTCCATCTTTTCTTTGGCAATTTGTGATGGGACAACGTGCAGAACAGTAGTCGGTATTCCTTGAATCGCTGGTAAATCCCGCAATGACAGCAATATTTCCTGAGAATTTCCCGTTCCGGAATCTGCCAATAATATTTTTTTGATCATCTTTAAAGTTACCTCCCAATTGTGTCGTGCTAAACAGTTGTTTGCTTTTGATTGGCGTACAGTCTCCTCTTTTCAGAATACGCCGATCTTGGCACGAAAAATTTAACGAAATGCGATCGAATCGATAGGACTTACCCATTCCTGCGAGATTACGCTAAATCTGCGGGGAATTTCTCTGTTTAATTCCCAGTTCCTTATTTGATCAGATTGCGATCGCATCGGTCATCTCTTCAGTGTTCTTCGCTTCAAAGACTAATTTTGAATTTTGCGTTCTGCATTCTGTCTGGGTTGATTTTTGTCTACGTTTTTGTCTAAGTAAGTCAGGAAGTTCGATCGTAAATGCTGTTCCCCCGCCCAATTGAGAATAACATTTTAATGTCCCTTGATGACGTTCGACAACAATTTGATGACTAATAGAAAGACCTAATCCCGTTCCTTTTCCCACGGGTTTTGTCGTAAAAAAAGGCTCAAATAATTTTTTCTGGGTTGTTTCAGATATTCCCGGTCCATTATCTTGTATGCGAATTTGAATGCGATCGCCTTCTTTCAAGGCGGTATGAATGATAATGTGAGGCGTGCGATTTTCTTTAATAAAAATCTCTTTGTGTTGTTCTAAGGCATCAATGCAATTACTGAGAATATTCATGAAAACTTGATTTAATAAGCCTGCATGACATTCAACAAGATGGGGAAAATTATATTCTTTAACAATCTCGATTTGAAATTTACTATCTGTTGATTTAAGGCGATGTTGTAAAATCAATAAAGTGCTATCAATTCCATCGTGAATATTAACTTCTTTCATGGTTGCTTCATCCAGACGCGAGAAGTTGCGTAAGGACACGACAATATCGCGAATCCGACTTGTACCGAGTTGCATAGATTGTAATATTTTGGGTAAATCTGCGGCCACAAATTCAAATTCCATCTCTTCTAAAAAGTCTTGAATTTCTGAACTGGGATCGGGATAAGTCTGTTGATAAAGGCTAAGAACAGCCAAGAGATCGTGAATGTAGCGATCGGCATAATTGATATTACCATGAATAAAAGAAATTGGATTATTAATTTCATGGGCAATTCCCGCCACTAATTGACCCAAACTCGACATTTTTTCAGCTTGGATTAGTTGTAGTTGTGTTTGTTTTAAAGTTTCGATCGCTTGTTCCAGTTCTTGGGTGCGCGATCGCGACTTTTCCGCCGCTTGACAACTTTTTTGATAAAGTTTATTTTGATATTGACTAATGATTAAATCTTGTTCTTCTTGTTCGCTTTGATACTGACTGACGACACGATCTAAGGCTTCAAGTAAATTGCGATCGGCTTGCTCTAAAATATATTGTAAATAACGATTTTCAGGGTCTAGTTTTTCTGGCTCAACTTCGACTAAACAACGGACTGCATCGACAAAACTGCGAATTTTTCGATCTAAATTAAAAGGCGGTTCAAAGTAAATTTCGGCAACTTCTGGCGATAGATTACTCGCCAACTTTAAAGCCAGATCGCCACCAATCAGACCATTGTGAGAGTGTTCCATTAAAGTCGCGAGTTCTTTTATTTCTTGCTCGATCGCTTTTCTCTTATCCGAGGAAGAAATAGTCAGTAATTTTAATGCTAATAATGCTATTCTTTGCGAGAGCATTCGCTGTCTCCCACTAATATTAATAACCGCAGCATTAACTTCTCGAATTGCAGTAATATGTTCTGTGTCTAAATATTTTGTTAACACGAATAAAACTAAAAATCGACAACCAATTTGAGTTTCAATGAATTTGATAGATACACCCAGCAAGAAATACACAAAATCATTACACAAAATCATTGTTGCAGACCTGAGAATTTTTCGATCCGTTTTGCATGGAGTTAGAGATACAATAATTCCAACTAATGCACTAATACATTTATTCTTTGAGATCGTAGCAAGAGTTTCACCGGCTCAATGTTATCAAGTATACCAAATAAAGACCATTATGTAAAGAGTGTATGCAATCTATGCAAATTTAGTTCGATTGCAATCGTATATTTACGGATATCTAAGCCATAAATGTTGTATTCTTTAACTTAAAAGATTAATCTGAGAACCTGTCGATGTTTTACTGATTTCGATGCGATGTTCAAAGGCCTCTTTAAATCGGTTCATGTGCGTTACGGTGAGGATGCAGGAAAAATCTGAGGCGATCGCATTAATTGCAGCAATGAGGCGATCGCATCCTTCTGCGTCTTGGGTACCAAATCCTTCATCGATAATTAATAGTTGTAAAGATGCTCCCGATCGCTGTGCTAATATCTTTGCTAAAGCAAGACGAATGGCAAAGTTAATACGAAATGCTTCTCCTCCAGAATAGGTTTCATAAGCGCGAGTTCCTCTAGCATCGGCAATAACAATTTCGAGGGTATCGATGGTATTATTAGTTTTTTGACGGCTACTAGCGCTCTTTTTTGCCTTCTGGGTGACGAATTGAACGTGCAGTTGATTTCCGGTTAATCGAGCCAAAATTTGATTGGTTTGTGCCTCCAATTGGGGCAGAATATTCTCAATCATCAAGGCTTGAATGCCATTTTTACTAAATGCTTTTGAGAGTTCATGATAGACGCGATATTGTCTGCCAACTTCCTTTAATTGTACTTTAGTTTTTTCAGATTCAACTTTAGTTTCTTGCAGTTGGGTTAACTGTTGTTCTAGTTTTCCTTGTTTGGCTAAGAGTTCATCTAATTGCTGTCGTCGCTGTTGAATAATGCGATCGCATTCTTTAATTTCGTTGCGATAGTCGGGAATTTGCTGCATTTTTGCGACTAATTCATCTAAATCTATCTTAATTTTGTCGCGATCGCCTTCCCGAATTTTTAGCCTTGTTTGTATTTCCTGCAAATTACTTTGTAATTGGGGTAATTGTTCTTCAGCTTGTTGCAATTCGTAATGTTGAATATCCCATTTTTGTGCTTTCAATTTTTGCAAAGTTTGGCGTGCAGTTTCGTGGCGATCGCCATCATAACCAATTGTAGTAAGTTTAACTTCTATTTGTTGAATTTGCTCTTGAATATCTGAATCTTGACGCAAGCGATCGCGAGACTCTTGCAGGCGATCGCGTCGTGCTAATAATTCTGGTTTTTGCCGATCTAACTCTTTTTGTTTGCGTTTAACATCCTTGATTTTAGCTTGTTTAATCTCCCAATGTCGCAAGCGATCGGCTTCTCCACGTGCTAAAGCGAGAGTTTCTTCATTATAGTCGAGTTCGGCAATTTCTTGATCGAGATTTTGCAATTCTGCGTGCAGATCGAGGGCATAATTTCCCATTTTTAAAGATTCTTCTTTCTCTTCGATCTCACCTGCAATTTCTTGTAGGCGATCGTAGTCTTCATCTCCTGTTTCTAACTCTGCTTCTAACTGTCCCTTTTTATTCTGGAGATCGCCATAAGCACTAATTTGCCTGTTCAGTTGGGCGTATTCTTCTCGTAATCCATTTAATTCTACTTCACAGGTTGCCATTTGTTCGCCGATTATCAATATTTGCTGTTGATTTTTCTCTTGTTCACTTTGCGTTTTGCTAATAACACGATCGCGATAATGTTCGTCGAGAGGGCGATCGCATAAAGGACAAGCAGCATCAGGAATTTGCAATAATGCTAATTTTTGTTGCAATTTTTCAATCTGTTCTTTATAAGAAAGTTTACTTTCTTGCAAACGTTCTTGGATAATCTTTTGTTCTTGTCCTTTATCTTGAACCCGCTTTTGATAGTTCTTTTTGTTCTCGCATTCAACTATTTTTTCTTCTATTTCTAAATACTCCAGACGGCGTTGAGGAATGCGGGCGATGCGATCGGCGAGTTCTTGTTGAGACAATCGCAATTGTTCCAGTTTAGCATTTAATTTTGCCTGTACTCGTTCGATCTCAATCTGTAGTTCGTTGCGCTGTTGTAATAAAGGGGTAACTTGTAGTTTAAGCTGTTCTAAATCTTGCACGCGCTGGCGATAAGATTGGAGCTTTTCCAAGCCGCGATCGACTTCCTCTGAGGTAGCGAGAATGGTTTGATTTTCTTGCTCCTGTTGGGTGATATTATCTAACTGAGTTTGTACTTGTTGAATTTTGAGTTCGATTTCATTACTTTTCTGAATTAATTCTGCTTCTAGTTGACGTTTGGTTTCTTTTGTGCTTTGATAATCTTTAAGTTTACCAGCAAGTTTCTCCTCTTCGCTTTGCCATGTTTTTAAGTCTTGATAGCCGCGCTGAATTTCCTCACCGCGCTGCAAGAAACTCTCAGTTTGTGTTAACTTTAAGCTAATCTGTTCTCGATCGCGTAGAAGGCGATCGCAGTCTCCCACTGTATTGCGATATTGGTTTTGCTGCCAGGTTAATTTCTTTTCTTCATTGTCGCGATCGTGTTCCGCCAATTGCAAGGTTTTAAGTTTTTGATCATCTATATCTTGCAAGTCTTGCAAACCCTCCAATTGTACAGCAATAGCCTTTCTTTCTTGTTCAATTTCTCCTTGACGTGCCATTTTTTGTTCTAGGGGTTGCAAACTTTGCTCCAGATACTCGGTACGATTTTTAAATTGTTTGGCAGTATCTTTTGCTTGTATTGATAACTCTTCATAGCGATCCAGTTTGAGTAAATCTGCCAATACTTTTTTGCGTTCTGATGCCGTGCGTAACATGAATTCATCTGCTCGTCCCTGACGTAAATAAGCAGAATTAATAAAAGTATCGTAATCGAGTTTAATATCTTTAATAATCTGTTCTTGCGTCGGTTTAATACCCTTCCCCGTCAAAGGGCGAAATCTTCCCGACTCGGTTTGAATTTGGAACTGCAAATCTGTACTGCGTCCTCGTTGGCGACTGCGAATGATACGATAAGTTTCTTGGTTAACAATAAAAGTAAAATCAACTCGAACCGTCTTTTCTCCAGCATTGATAACATCATCCGTCCCGACTCGACTTTTCCCCCAAACGACCCAAGTAATGGCTTCTAAAAGGGAGGATTTCCCCGCCCCATTGGACCCGCAAATACAAGCAGTATGCAAACCTTGAAAATCTAGCTTTGCTTCTCGATAACTGAGGAAATTTTTGAGAATGAGTTGTAAAGGGATCATTAGATTATCAGGATTGAGATTATCAAGATTGTAATGCAGGCAATGCCCGCCAGATGAGAGAATGAGGAAAGGGCGATCGCCATAAATCTAGAATAACAGGACAACTGTACCTTTGAGCAAAATTTACCCCGCAAAGTACGGAAGAATCTTAGTCAGGAACCTCAGCCTAAAGGCGTGAGGCTTGAAAGAGAAATCTATGAGAGGCGCGATCGCGATACAAAATTATGTTTGACGCTGATATTCCCTTTCGCATGACGGATTATCGAGTAAGGGTTTATCGTCAAGCATTACAAGAAAATTCAGAAGATTGCGATCGCATTGCTTCTCGATTCTTTACGATCGCATTTCCTGAAAATTAAAAAGATAGGCGATCGCCTATTCTAAACATTCACTGTCACCTGAACTACCCAGTCGTTGTAATCGCGATCGCCTCCTCCATATAAGTCTTCAAAACCAAAAAGATTATCTCCCAATAAACGAACGTGATCGATGCCATCAGGATTAGCTTCTAAATAGGGGAAATAAGCAAGAAGATTAGTAATCGGAGAATTATCGGGATTATCTCTTAAAAAGTCCTCTACTGTCCCATTAGCAACCAAAAACGGCACGACAACACTGCCTCCTGGAAGTCCAGCATCCAAATCGAGAGACTGTTGTAGCGCAGTTTGAGCGTAATTTTCCTCTCCTGGCAAAATGCCATTAACTTCTCCCGTCAGAGGATCGTCTACAACATAAAATCCGTAGGAGTTTTGATAATTTGCCAAACTTGCAGTGATAAACTCGGCGGCAACTATTCCCGTAAAACTGCGTAAATCGATCGCTTCTCCTTGCTGTTTTCCTTGAAAGGTTGTGGTTAGAGAAACACTCCCAGAAGTCGTCCCAATTCGCACCTGTAAATCTTGAAAATCGGCATTTCCTGAGCCATCTTCCCAAGCGAGAATAAACCCATCACCTGATGAGAATGTTTGAGTTGATTGAATTGAATAGAGAATTGGAGAAAAATCTCCATCTGCGAGAACTTGTTCTGTGGTGCGATCGCGGATTAAAAAGAAAGCTAATTTTTCCCCTCCAGAAAATGATAAATTGCGGGTATAATTAAATTGTGGGAATGTATTTTGCGGCAGGGCTGAAAAGATAATTTGTGCTTTGGACAAAGCTGCATTAAAATAGCCAGAATCTCCTGGTTTTAATCCATTTACTCGCCCTTGTTCGTCATCAACAATAAATACGCCTAATTCATGGACTTGCTGAGTAGCATTGGTTTGTAAATTAATTTGCAGATTAACAGGATTAGCGGATTTTCCTAACTGAAAAACTCCTGACTGAGAAGAAGAAGAGTTCTGCACTAGAAAAATGCCTTGTTGTTGAGAATTTCCCTGTTGTTGTTGGGAATTAGGATTAGAACCCGTAGAGGTATTTTGACTATTAAAGGCGATCGCATTACTGGTTACAAATTGCGATTGTCCAACCCCATTAACTGCCCGAAGACGATAATAATAAGTCCCATTTGCTGTTAAACTGGTATCGAGATATTGGGTCAAATTTGTGGCAACATTGGTAATAATTGCCCAGCTATTTTGATCTTGAGAGCGTTCTAACAAAAATCCCGTCTCATTATTACTCTTGTCTTGCCAAGTGAGTTTTATTTGTCCTCCTTCTTCTGTTGCTATTAAATTATCCGGCATATTTGGCACAGTTCCCAGCACTGGCGTTCCGGCGATCGCGCCTCCCGTAACCGCCGAATTCCCCGGTTCTGGGGGGTTTTGCATTGCAGTACCATTATCGGAACAAGTTCCCAATTGAGGGTCTAGGAGTGTCACTCCTGCCGTAACTTTAGTATCATTAGGATTAGGAGTAAGGGATTGAAAGTTGCCACCACCATCACTAAATTGAGTTCCCGTTTGGTGAAATAGATTAAATCCGGTTTGTCCTTCGTTATTTGCGACCAAGGAATCGGTTAGGGTGAGTCCCGTCCCTCCTCCCCAAAAGCCGCCACCTTGAAAACTAGCAATATTACCCGCTATTGTAGTTTGAGTGATGTTTGCGATCGGATTCCCTGTCACCATTAAACCGCCACCCAGTCCAGGGCCGCCATTAGCAGAAATTGCCTCATTTTCACAAAAAACACTATTAAAAATCGTAAACGGAGAACTTTCCCCCGTCCACATTCCTCCTCCTTGTAGCGCTGAGTGATTCTTTAAAAAAGTCGTATTACTAACGGTTAAACTCGCACCTCCCCCAAAACGCAAACCGCCTCCCAAGGCTTCCAAAGTGCTATTTTTTACTTTAATCGTGTTATTAACAATCGTGCTATTTTCCGCCGTCACTGTATCGCCATCATAAGCAAAGAGAAAAAGTCCTCCTCCTTGTCCGAACCCTTGATTATTATCAAAGCGACTATTACTGATAGTAATTGTACCTTGGGTACTCGCGTTAGTCGTTGCTGATGCCCCATCGGTGTAAATCGCACCGCCATTTCCTCCCTCTCGGACTGGAGAAGTATTTCCTGTGGATTGGTTATTGGTAAAGACAGAGTTTTCGACCCTCAACCCTCCCAATAGAGAGTTAATTGCTCCCCCGGTAGCCCCTTGATTATTGTTAAATAAGCTATCTCGAACCGTTAAATTACCCTCGCTGACTCCTGCGATCGCGCCACCAGCGCGTTCGGAATTATTATCGATCGCCTGATTGCCATCAAATGTACTATTGAGAATCGTCGTTGTACTTTGGTATCCCGTCCAAATTGCACCTCCTCCTTCTCCCGTAGCAACATTGTCAAAAAACTGGCTATTTTCCACCGTGAGTTGAGTTCCATTGCTGGTGGCGATCGCCCCTCCCTGGCCGCTATCTTGAATAGCACGACCATTGCGGAAGATTAAATCTTTAATACTCACATCGAGTCCAATTCCAGCAATAGTGATAATGCGCGTGCTATTGTTGCCATTGAGGGTAATTCCCGCAGCACTCGAAGCATCGATCGCTAGATTTTGATTCAGAGTTAGGGAACTACTCAGAGAAATTGTCCCACCCGCGAGAGACGCATCAAATGTAATTGTTTCTCCTGCATTAGCAGAGGCGATCGCCGCTCTTAAACTGCCAACTCCGCTATCGTTTAGATTGGTAACGATGCTCATAATTTCAAAAAGAGGGGTGACACCATTCACCCACTCATTCTAGTATTTTTCATTGAACAAAATGTCGAGGGCAGTCCCTCCCCATAATCTTTGATTTGGGTAGGGTTAGCGAGACCAGCAAAGGAAATCGCGAAGCGTCTATATCAAAGCAAAGTAATAAATGAGGTAAATACGGTATAAGAACGGGTTTTCAGTGTCTGGAAATTGGGTATATTGTTTTGAGAACTACATTGACGACTAAACATCAGTTTAGTAGAATAGAAATGCAGAGAAAAAGAATGTTAAGCAAGTGAGCCGACGAAAAGCCAAAAGTAAAACTAAATCGAGAGAAATCATCAGAACAGACGTTTGGGACTTATCAGCATCCCCAGAGGAAAAACGTCTGATAGTTTTGACGATTGAAGAGTATCGTCGGTATCTCAAAGCTCTCGTTTTGATAGTGAATTCCCAATGGCCAAAACTAGCAGAATTAACGACAAAAGAGCGAGTTAATGCCATAGAAAAAGCCATTCATCAAACTGCCAAAAATCCTGAACCCAAGCACCGCTATTTTAGATCGGTGGTGCAAAAATATCCCTCATTCCGCAAATTCCCCAGTTACTTAAGAAGAGCCGCGATAGCCGATGCTATTGGTATAGTGTCAAGTTTTCAAACAAGATATAGAGCATGGCAATCAGGAGAGAGAAAACATCGCTGTTGCCAACCGCCAAAACTGACAGCAATGTGCAGAAGTTATCCCTCATTGTACAAAGGTCAACAGATTCGTTATGGAGAAAACTATCGCACAATTCAAATCAAAATCTGGAATGGAAAAGATTGGGTATGGTCAGCAGAAATCTCAGTCAAAAAACAGGGAAAAAACCGCCATCTTGTGGAAGGAAACGAGATAAAATCTCCTGCATTAGTGGTCAACAAAAGAACCTGTCAACTTTCCATGCCCGTCAAAGTCAAAAAAGTCGAAAGAGAGGAATCAGAATATGTTTGTAGCGTAGATTTAGGGATTAACAATGCGGCAACAGCAGCCATAGTTGGTGCGGACGGTACTGTAAAAGCACGGAAGTTTATCAATCCGGCCAGAGACATAGACCGTCGCAATCGACGTAGGATGAAGATTGCCAGAAAAGCGAAACAAACTGCTCGTATCATCGGAAAAAAACACGGAAAGCGGTGCGACCCTGCTGAGGTTTCCTCAGCCAAGGAACGCGCACCAAGAAAAGGTTTTTGCAAAGGACTTTATCGCAAATCTTCCCATATCAACCGTGAAATATCTCGTAAAGTGATGCGAGAAATTGTTGAGTTTGCCAAAGCGCATAACGCCAAAGTTATTGTTTTTGAGAACTTAGCGGGATGGAAAGCAAAAGCGGGAAGAAAAGGGACTTTGCACAAACAAAAATTCCATCTTTGGTGTCATCGGAAAATCGTAGAATTGACCCAAGAAAGATGGAGAGAATTGGGAGGCAAGGTTGTTTTTATCAATCCCAAATATACCAGTGCTTATGCTTTTGATGGCAGTGGTAAAGTCAAGAGGGGAAAAAGTAATTATTCTCTTTGTCGCTTTAGTACGGGAAAACAATACCATGCCGATTTAAACGCCAGTTATAACATCGGTGCGAGATATTGGTATTGCGTATTAATGGGCGATAAAAACTTTTCCAGAGTGTATGTGGGCAAAAGTTCCGACTGCACACTGAGAACGCCAGTTGTTCTGGGAACGCTACGAGGTCTCTCGTAGCTGAAAG
>NZ_JACSWA010000613.1 GCF_016888125.1 Spirulina sp. CCY15215 | reverse complement strand
TATCAAATCCGCATGAATACTATCATTAAAAATCTAGGGAGCGAGACGCTCCCACTACGATAATATTCAATAATTACAGTAGTGCGGGCATCTTGCCAGCTTGTTATACCCATTAACCGGAAAGGAATAATGACAACATCACCCTTTACAAATTCTGCCATGCTTCATCTTCCTCTGGTTTTAACCAATCCCGACTCAAAGATGCTTCACTGAGAAGAGTTACCCCTCGTTTGTCTTGTTGGTATTTATTTTTGAGAAACTGTAAGAAATCCAAAACTTCCTCAACGAGAAACTCTGGAGTTTGCTCGATTTCTTGCATAATTCTTTCTTTTACATTCATTTTATCTCTCGAAAACGGGTTCGCAGGAACGCACAGATTCCCACTCTGTCAGAATATCATTGTCAAGTCAATCCTGTCAAGAGAAAATGAACAAAATTAGGTTTCATCAATCCTGTATAATCCTAACGGTAAGCCTATCAACTTACAAACTTGAGATGCAGCCAAAATCATCGTTCATCAACTGGAATTAACTTAAAATGTAGAGAGATGCAAGAACAAGCCAATATTGACCACGATCGCTCAAGTTCGTTTTGCGGAACAAAACTCCTAACGAATGCAACTGATTTCTGGGTTTGTGGACAGTTATCTAAAATTAAACGAGTCCGAAAATCGCCTATTTATCGAACAAATTGCTACAATTAAACCAAAAGAAAAGGAGGAAGTTATGCAAATCGTCACCAGTTGGATGGAAGAAGGAATCGAGATAGGCCGTCAAGAAGGTCGTCAAGAAAGTTTGCTAAAATTAATTTTACGTCAACTTGCGTGGCGATTTGACCAATTAGCACCCGATCTAGAAGAACGAGTTTCGGGTTTAAATTCCTCTCAATTGGAAGTTTTAGGGTTGGAAATGCTGGCCTTTGAAAGTTTGGATAATTTAATAACTTGGTTGGCAAAGATCGAATCAAAAACTGAGGAATCAGAAAGCGATCGCACCGAGGAATAAAAAATCCATCTCATACCAAAAATTCTTTCAATAGGACTATCGCTACCCTTAGATATTATCGTAGTGGGAGCGTCTCGCTCCCTAGAATCAGAGTTATTCGAGGAAATTTTGTAAATTTGCAACTTTGAGATGCACCTTTAATATTCACCAAATTTTAGCTAATTTCAAAACAAATCCCAGTAATACATCTTCTCCTGATAGTGTAGAAGGATTGTTTAAAACTTCTACCTCTTTACCTTGTCGATAAATTTCTACTCGTCTTTTTTTCCGATTAATCAGCCAACCCAATTTTGCACCATTATCCAAATATTCTTGCATCTTCTCTTGAGTTGCTTTCAATGAATCGCTAGGAGACATTAATTCCACCACAAAATCCGGACAAATATTGCTAAATCTTTCTCTTTCTTCTGGAGGTATTTTCTGCCATTTTTCGAGAGGAATCCATGAGGTATCAGGAGAACGTTCTGCACCATTTGGCAACTTAAAACCCCCTGAAGAATCAAATACTATACCCAATTGTTTATCTTCATTCCATAGCCAAAGTTGAGCCGTTAACCCAGCATTACGATTGCTTGTTTCATCACCAGCAGGGGACATAATTATTAAATCTCCATTAGCATTGCGTTCAAAGCGAAGATTTTTGTTTTTAATACATAACTGATAATACTGATCGTCAGTCAGATTTACTGTTTCTAGGTCGAGAGTCAAATTGGTCATCTTAACTCCTAGCAATGCAATGTTATTTCTATCTGTATTATAGGCGCGATCGCATCTCCAAAACAATCCCCTCAGAAAGGCGATCGCACGTCCTAATATTCACCAAATTTTAGCTAATTTCAAAACAAATCCCAGTAATACATCTTCTCCCGATAGTGTGGAAGGATTGTTCAAAACTTCTACCTCTTTACCTTGTCGATAAATTTCCACTCGTCTTTTTTTCCGATTAATCAGCCACCCCAATTTTGCACCATTATCCAAATATTCTTGCATCTTCTCCTGAGTTGCTTTCAATGAATCGCTAGGAGACATTAATTCCACCACAAAATCCGGACAAATATTGCTAAACCTTTCTCTTTCTTCTAGAGGTATTTTCTGCCATTTTTCGAGAGGAATCCATGAGGCATCAGGGGAACGTTCTGCACCATTTGGTAACTTAAACCCTCCCGAAGAATCAAAAACAATTCCTAACTCATTAGTATCAGACCAATTAAATAATTGTTGCGTTAGCCTGCCATTACGATTGCTTGTTTCATCACCTGTAGGGGACATAATTATTAAATCTCCATTAGCATTGCGTTCAAAGCGAAGATTTTTGTTTTTAATACACAACTGATAATATTGTTCATCAGTTAGATTTACAGTTTCTAGGTCGAGAGTCAAATTGGTCATCTTAACTCCTAACAAGGCAATATTGTGTTTATTTAGTATTATAGTTACGATTCAGAAAACGCGATCGCACCCAATGAAAAAACTACCGTTAGCAATGATTTCCATTCCCCTTCTGACAATGCCCTGGTTTTCCTCTCCTGTTACTGCCTTCAATGGCGATCGCCTAACACAATTACTCGCAACTAACGCTTGCCCTGAGTGCGACTTAAGCGATGCTAACTTAAGAAATGCTAACTTGAATAGTGCTGACCTGAGAGGAGCAAATTTAAGCGGTGCCGATCTCAGAGGAGCAAATTTGATTGATGCTGACCTAAGAGATACCGATCTGAGAGGGGCTAATTTAAGCGGGGCTGAATTGAGTTTTGCAAACTTTAGTAACTCCGACTTAAGAGAAGCAGACTTAAGGCTTGCTGAATTGAGAGAAACTCGCTGGCGAGGTGTCGATCTCAGAAATGCTAACTTAAGAGGGGCTAGGTTGAGGGAAAACACTTTAAGCGGTGCAAGGCTTTGTCAGACTATCATGCCCAATGGCAGAAAAAATACTCAGCATTGCGATGATTTTGGTAATTAAGAGACTAGCAATAAAATACCCCTCCTTTTATATCCTTTTGTAAGTTTTATAAGGAGGGGTTAGGAAAGGTTATAAAGAGGGGTTTAATTCGATCGCCGGATTTGAATGTGATTTTCAGGACCTTCACCTGGTTTGATGTAAGTCGAGAAGGGGCTTTCCTGTTCTTCCGATGGTTGTTCTTGAGGCATATTTTCTAAAGCCTCCGTCATTGTCTCCTGTAAAGGATCATTAGGATCAGGAGCCACCAACGTCCCCAAGCCCAAAACTAATTCTTCCAGTTCCTCAGCGCGGGAAAAATAGAGAGAAGGTTCGAGTAATTCCGCTTCGTCTGCGGTTGTAACTTCTGCTTCCTCGGGGTTAAGCCGTTGTAACATCTCTGCCATTGCCCATTCTAAATGAGGTCCCGCATCTACAGGAATCCACCCAGTAGCCATTAAGTGCCGCCATTCAAAGTGTAAGTGAGGTCCCGTGGAATTTCCCGTACTGCCCACTGTGCCGATAACTTCTCCCTGTTCTACCAAAGCTCCAGGCTCGACAAAAATTTCTGATAGGTGAGCATAACGAGATTCTTGAGTTCCATCCTCGTGACGCAGAACTACCATTTTGCCGTAACCGCCAACATAATCGGCGATCGCAACTTCACCTTTATAACTAGCAACAACAGGGGTTCCCAGGGGAGCCGAAATATCCGTTCCCGAGTGCATTCGCCAGTCCCCAAAAATAGGATGAAGTCGCCAGCCAAAAGTAGAGGAAATTTGAGCGGCACTTGGCAGAGGAAAGAGCAGTCCTGTATTGCCGTTATTGGGATAAGCCTGGGAACGAGTTGTTGTTGGGTTCGTTTCCCTTTGTGGTTCCGTATGGTATCGGGTTGGAGAGCTAACTCCCGTGAGTGCGGCCCATTCTGCGGGGGAAGGAACTACTCGGATGCGACGGGAGGAGGCAATAGGAACCGATGCTCCCTGCCAACGGGAACTCGGGGAAATAGCCACCCGAGGCACAGAAACGCGCTGACGGGCAACATTTTGCTGACGGGCAACATTTTGAGGTGCAGGGGTTTGACGGGGAATAACGCGAGGTTGTCTCGGACTCGTGCTACAACTGCCACTACTTAAGCGACCATTCTGAACGACAGCTTCGCATCCCGTCCTGCGGTTTCTCAGGACAACGGTAGGGCGATCGCGGCTAGGTACACTTGCTGAAGTTGCCGGAGAGGGCTTTTGCGCCGTCGTTCCCCCATTGTAATTCGTGCGATCAATGAAATTATTGGTTTCCCTTGCCGAGGCTGTGTTGGGGCGATCGATCAAATATTCAGGAATCTCTCGGCTGGCAGGTTTCGACTCGGGAACGGAAACCACAGGAGCCGATAAGTTAGGCTGAGTATTGCGAGGTGCGGGACGAGGAGCAGGTTGCGCCACGGTTCTCGCGGGTCGAGTGGGTTGGGGTTGCGCCACGGTTCTCGCGGGTCGAGTGGGTTGGGGTTGCGCCACGGGTTGGGGTGCGGGTCTGACCGATGGACGAGGGGCAGGAGCAGGGGCAGGAGGTCGGGTAACGACAGGATTCGCGTTACGAGGGGGTTTGGCTATTTGTGGGGGGGGAGGAGCGGGTCTGGGCGCAGGTTGAGCGACTCGAGGGGGAGGGGTAGTTACTTGTATTTTGGTTGGTTTGGAGAGGCGCGGAGTTGCAGGGGCGGGGGAAGCGGCGGGGGTAAGATTATCAACAAAAGTATTTGTATTCGCCCAGGCCATGCCCGCACTTAATAAGCTGAGACTGCCCAGCATTCCGAGGCTTTTGCCAATGAGACAAGTTCTCATTAAACGGTGTAGATTTTTTTCTGGAGAGTGGTTTTGAGTCATTTGCTCCTCACAACAGACAACAGGGAATTATATTTAACTTTTCTTGGAGTTTTTAGGATTTTTTATGCAGCGATCGCTCGCTGAAATTTTTATCTTTCCGATCGTATCCTAGAGTAATTGTGCCAGGAGGACAACAGATTTCGGTTGAGGCTCCTGGGGACTCGATCCGAATGCGAAGTTCACCTTGGGGGGTTATACCCACAATTTTCCCAGGACAACCATTTATAGTTACAGAACGTCCTTTTGCGATCGCAAGTTCCCAATAGGAAGATAATAGCGCGTCTACTCCTTCGTTTAAAAAGTAATGATATCCAGACAAAATACCACAAGTAGTAATTGCGGCCAAACTTTCCAGCGTGGCGATCGCCCCTCGAGATTGACCCTGTAAAAATGAACTCAGCGCAATTCCAGGCTCTGGAGGCTGATTTTGCCAATTAATGCCCACCCCGATTACTGTGTAGTGTGGGGAGTTGGGAGTTGGGGGTGGATAAACTTGCCTCTTGCCTCTTACCTGCCCCTTGGTGACTGTTTTAATGCCCCCGAGCTTCTTACCCTCTAAAATTAGGTCATTTGGCCATTTTAGTTCCACGGGAATGCCCTCGCGACCCAGTGCTGTAGCAATACCCCAACCGCTAGAAAATGTCAGATGAATGCCGATCGCGCTTTCGATAGCCATTCCTAGGGATAAATATAAACCACCGCGATCGCTTTGCCATTGCCGTCCCCACTGTCCTCGTCCAGCAGTTTGGCGATCGGCAATGACAACTAGGGGAGAAGATGCACCATTTTTTAACAATTCCCAGGCCGTTGTATTTGTAGATTCTAAAACCTCGTAATGGTGTAAGGCGATCGCCCCTTGAGAAAAATGACAAGGAAGGCGATCGAAGACTTGTTGGAATGTTTGGCGATCGAACACTGTTCAATTACTAACTAACCAATTAATTATCAACTATCAACTCTCAACTCTCAACTCTCAACTATCAACTATCAACTATCAACTCTCAACTATCAACTATCAACTATCCACTATCAACTATCAACTATCAACTATCAAACACTCGTCCCGCACAGAACAAATATTGATAGTAAGTGCGTGCAATTTCTCCACCATCCGGCGAAAGGGGGTCAATGCCAATGCCATTGCGTCCTTTATCTTTACCAGAACTATGAATATATTGACCCTCTCCCAAATAAAGAGCAACATGATTCACTCGTTTAGTTTCTTTAAAAAAGATTAAATCTCCCGGTAATAATTCCTCGAAAGAAACTTTCTGTGTAAATGCTTCTTGTTGATAGGAATCTCGAGGCAGCCAAATTCCCGAAGCCGCAAAAGCAGCCTGCATTAACCCAGAACAATCATAATGAGGAGATACCGTCCCTCCCCAAAGATAATGATGGTGGACAGTCATCGCCGCTTTGGTAAATGCGATAATATCGGGAATGCGAACTTCGATCTCTTTTCGGGAAACGGAAACAGGGCGATAAGGAGAGGATGCTGGGTAAAGGCGATCGCAGTATTTAGAGGGCAACCAAGCCTGATAATTATCCTCGCACAAGCAAACCTCCAAAGCAGCATCTTGATGCTGCAAGACTTGCAAATGTCTTCCTTTTGCAGCCTGAGTTGCTAAACCATCACACCGAGGAGAAGTATAGAGATCTAGATTAGTCTTACAGAAATATTCGCCACTAGCGGAAGCGGGAAGATAAAAAGGAAACTCAGACATACTTAATTAGTTGATAATTGATAGTTGATAGTTGATAATTAAACCAATGGCTTTCTTTCAAAAAAACGAACAACTCGAACAAATCGGCTCGGAAATTTTAGAGGTAACATGGAACAAATTTCCCAGTTTGGCTCGTAATCAAATTGCCCTAACATGGATTGTTTATGATGCCCCCGTATTCGTCAATACTGGAGGAGCTATTTCCCATGAAGAATTTTGGCACTATCGGGTCCGAGGATTCAGCTATCGGGGAGTAGAAAGGATTTATCCTGCCAGCATTGTAAAATTGTTTTATTTGGTGGCAATTCTAGAATGGCTAGAAAAAGAGATGGTGAATGGATCGCCAGAACTCGATCGCGCTATTCGGGATATGATTACAGACTCCAGCAATGATGCCACCAGTTTAGTTGTAGATATGTTAAGTGGAACAACAAGCGGTCCAGAAATTTCCGCAGAACCCTTTACCACTTGGCAATATCAGCGCAATATCGTTAATCGTTACTATCAATCTTTAGGCTGGCAAGAACTTGAAAGTATTAATATCAATCAAAAAACCTGGGGAGATGGTCCTTACGGTAGAGAACGAGTGTTCGTAGGAGAACTGCTGGAAAATCGGAATATGCTCACCACAAACGCCTTAGCACGCTTATTCCACAGTATTGTCGGAGGGGTAGCCGTGTCCAGCGATCGCTGCAAAACGATGATGAAACTCCTGCACCGCAGTCTCGATCCCGTAGAGTTATTACCAGGGGACGAAAACCAAGTCCAAGGATTTTTGGGGGAAAGTTTGCCCCCACAAGCGCAACTTTGGTCAAAAGCAGGATGGACTTCTCGGGTGCGTCACGACTGCGCTTATATTGAAGTGCCTACCATTCAGCCTTATCTTTTAACAGTCTTTACGGAAGGGGAAGCACAAGCGCAAAACCGCGAGTTATTGCCTTTTGTCTCAGCACAGATCTTGGCAGCAATTCAAGCTGGGAAAACCATGATCATGTAGGCAACCAATTTTCAGAAACCAGATATGCAAATATCTGGTCTCCCAAGCTCTTGACTAGATCAACCCAGCAGCGCGGAATCCTTTGTAAAGACCAAATGCCGTTACAGTCAAAGCGCCTAAAATACCCACATAAGCAACTATAGCCATTGAGAATCTCCTTGTTGTTCAATGAATTATTATCAATTATCAATTATCAATTATCAATGAACAATTATCAATAAACAATTAAAATACTTCCAGATTACCCTTGGATATTATTTTTTAAAATCGTGCTTAAGAAACTGGGATTATTCTTGTCCATCATCTTGTTTGCGTGCATAACCTTTGCTGTTGGGGCAATTCCGGTTGCTGCTGAAACCTATACGGTCAAAATGGGTGCAGATAATGGGGTGCTTAAATTCGTTCCCGATACTCTCCAAATCAAACCAGGAGATACGGTGAATTTTGTCATGAATAAATTAGCACCTCACAATGTCGTTTTCAATAAAGGACCCGATGGCGCAAATTTAGCTGCTCTTTCCTCGAGTAAGTTGTTATTTGCTCCAGGACAGACTTATGCGACAACTTTTCCTCAAGATGTACCATTAGGAATCTATCAATATTACTGCCAACCTCATCGGGGGGCTGGAATGGTTGCCAGTATTACTGTTGAGTAAAGAAAAATCAAACCATAGATACCTCGGGGATTAGTTCAAATCGGAAACTGGGGGATTTTGTAGCATTTCCTGCCAAACGGCAATTTGCGATCGCGCCGTTGCATAAGTGGGGGTGTTGGGGGGAACTTGTTGAGCGATCGCGATCGCCTCTTGTAAATCTTGCCTGGCTTTTCCTCGAGCTAGAGAGAGAATTTCTGCACTCCAAGTGGCGATGGCCTGTTGGCTTTGCACTGTAACTTGAGAATTGCTGGAAATGTTTTGAGCGGTGTCGATCGCCGCCCTCAAACCTTCGGGAGTGCGTGTTCCAGCCTGTTGATAGGCCGTCGCTAAAGTGACTTGAGCTTGAGAATCTCGCTGCCAACGATCGCGACGATTCTGGGACTCCCGAGAGATGGCGCTATCTTCATTAATCTGCCCCAAGGCTTCAATGGCTTCCCCATAGCGTCCTTGGTTGGCTAAGGCGATCGCTTCATTGAGAAGAGCGCGATCGCGAGCGCTATTGGTGCCTCCATTTGGCCGCGAGTTTACCACCCCAGAAGCGGACGAGTTGCCATTACTTTGATTTCCTTCGCGACGAGTGGGGAATAAGGGGGGATCGATACTCGACTCCAGCCCATTCGCACTGGCCAGTTGAACTTCTCCTCGATCCAAGGCTGGTCGCGCTTTGAGGGCATCGATTCGGCCTTGCCATTGGTTGATTTTTGTTCGTGCCTCATTATAACGAGGATTGTTGGCAGGAATGAGACGAGCTTGGGCGATCGCGGCATCAAAGGCACTGGCAGAACCTTCTCGGGCGAGGCGATCAGCCTGTGCTAAATTTGAGATACCTTCAATTTCCGCTTGCCATTGTTGGATCAGGGTTTGAGAACGACCGTAGAGAGGACGACCTGGGGCAATCTCCCGAGCGGCAGTGATCGCGTCTTCTAAATTTGCTATCGAGCCATAACTCGCCGTTGAAGACGCATCTGCCAAATTATTAATATCAATAATCTCTTCATTTAAGTTTAAATTGGCAGGAATGCTATTGGCAATCTGCATTGCCCCTTGCCAGTCTCCAGATTTCAAATTTTGAAAGGCCAGATCCAGCAGGCGATCGGAACCTTCCTTCATCAGCGATCGCGCTTCGGCATAGGCGCTACTGTCCTCAGTGAATTCCCCCGCAATGGCGATCGCCTGCAACAAATTATCCAAACCCCCGCGATGCAGTTGAGCAAAGGCTTTATCTAACTTTTGACTTTCCTCTCGCGCTAAATTCAAATGCTCATACCAGTGATCGTAACGGGTTGTTGACCAATAACGGTTATTTAATTTGGTCAGACTGGCCGCTGACTGAAAGGCTTGTCCCCAAGCCGATCGCCCTAAATGATCCTTGATTTCTCCTTCAATGCGCTCTCCTTCTGCCCAAGTGGACTGCCAACCGGCAATGCGTTCTTCAATCAGAGTTTTATTGTCAAAATGGAGAGAAACTTGCCTGGCGAGGGCGATCGCAGCATCCAAATCTCCAGCTTGATATTTTTCTTCCCCCCGGAGCAAGGCCTCCGAGACCCATTCTTCCACCAAGCGATCGATTTCCGGGCGCAGGGGATGGTCTTCCCGCAAGTTTTCTACCAATTGAATCGCATAGAGCAAATTTTCGGCATCCTGCTTATTGGCAGCGATTTGAGCGCAATAGAGACGCATAGAAGCCGAAGCTGTGGGCAAAAACATTTCCGGACAATTGGGCACCGCCGGCAATTGTAGCAGTAATGCCGTGGCAGTGAATCCAGTTGTTCCCGTGATCAGAACCAGCAAACTCCCCCACAATTGCCAGTTAAATAGCCAGTTTAAGGGGTGTTTTGGGGATGGGGAGGGGGATTCTGTTTTGGGGGGTGATACCTTTTGCAGAGGCTGTTTTCGAGGCGGATTGGCAAACTTAGAGGTTGTTTTAGGGGTTATTTTAGAGGCGGTGGATAACTTTTGCCCAGAAATTGGCTGCCCAGAAACTGGCTGCCCAGAAATTGGCAAGGTTATTTTTCGAGGATTTGCTTTAGGCTGACCTAGGGATGGCACTCGATAAAGACCGTCCCGATAGCTATTCATATTGTGGCGATCGCTTGGAGTCCCTCCTGCATTGGCGCTGGGGGGAGTGCGATATTCCTCGGAATGGCGATGGCGATCGGGACGTTTTGGCGGCTTATTCATGCTGGCAGCAAAGAGGGGACAACCTCTCAAGACTTAAATTCGGGGAACGTGCTTATGATAAGTTGTTTTTCTCCAGACTGACAAGGGAATTTTGCGAAGAAGCAGAGCAATCCCGCTACATCATTTTGTCTCTAGCTCAGTTGAGAATAGCGCAACTTAAATGCTAGACATTAATTAAAATGGGAGAAAGCCAAGCGCTTCCCCCCATTTCTTAAGTGTTGGATAATCTGCTTTTATTCAGACTGAGATGCACTCGCTTCATAGAAAACCGTAGGGATGGATTGGGGGTAATCCCAATCTTCCGGCTTCGGTTTGGCAGGGGCGTAGCTCTTTCCTGAAGCAGAATAGCCAAACATCGATCGCTTTGATGCTTGGTAAAAAATATTCCGCTTGGGTTGATAAGTGGTTTGGTACAGGGAATTTTTCACCCCATCGATCTCCGTTAAAGACGAGCGATCGTTAACCGCAGGCAATTGGTAAACATAGCCATTTCCTGAAGAGGGAGAGAGTGCCTCGGCATCAGCAAAAGCCGGTTCGTAGCAAACCTCGGGACGGAATTGAGGTTGGCATTGGAATGGCCTTTGATAGACGGATTGCGAAGAACCCTCTCCCCACAAATCTTCTTGCCAAGATTGAAACATTGTGGCAATATCAAAGCCCATAGCCCGTTGAAAATGCCAGATCGATCCTTGCAAGAAAAAGAAGGCGAGATAAAAATGAGCATTCGCCAGCCAGACGCGAGAGGAATAACTCCAAGCCTCAGTTTGCGCCGGATCGAGATAATAGGGGGTAAACGCTGATTTTAATTCTAGAGTCGGCCCGTAAAATTCTACCGGATAGGCAAGGCTATTAAAACCGCAGAAATAGGAGGCAGCAAAACCTGCCAAAGCGATGCCAAATAAGGAGTAAGCGAGAATACCATCTCCTGAGAACAAGAAACGCGCTTTTACCCAATTAAAGGGCGGGACGAGAATATGCCAAATGCCGCCAAGGAATAAGATAATGGCAACATAAATATGTCCCCCAACGAGGTCCTCGAGGTTGTTGACATCGAAAAGATGCGTCCGATAGTCTGCGATCGCGCCGAAAGCCAGAGTTGGCTCGCTCACTAATCGCACTTCTCCTATAGTGGCATCATACAGACCGCCAAAAAACATGGCTTTGGCTACTAATAGGAGCGCCCCAAAGCCTAAAATTAGCAGGTGATGCCCCAAAATGAACCCTAAAGTTTTAGAGTCATCCCAAGCAAAATGAAATTGCGCCGCTTTTCCTCCTGCAAGGTCGAGACTGGGGGCAATTCGCGTTTTGTGAAAATACGCACCCCCTGCCAAAACGATCGCCGCCACGATATGAATGCAGCCGATGGCGAAGTAGGGATAAGTATCGACGATTTCTCCTCCAGTTCCGACTCCCCAGCCCAAAGTTGCTAAATGAGGGAGTAAAATTAGTCCCTGGTCGTACAAGGGTGAGTCTGGGGCATATTTCGCCACTTCAAAGAGGGTAAATCCTCCTGCCCACAGCATCATTAAAGCGGCTTGGGCGACGTGAGCGACGATAAAGGTATTTGATAAATCGATAAAGCGAGCATTGCCCGCTAACCAAGAATATTCCGAATCTGTTGTTTTTGAAGCGTACATAATTTCGCCGTTTCCTCAATCTCTTCTGCAATAACAATTTTTTGCCTCCTCCCAGACAAGGGGAGGAGGTTACGGGAAGATTTACCCAGATTTATTGCAAACCGGAGACAATGCGATCGAGGTAAACGCCCATTTCTTGACCTGCTTCAGTGCCAACGCGCTGAGTGACAACCTCTTTCATGGCATTAATGGACTCGATAACGCGATCGATGGGAACTCCCAAGGTTGTATAAGTCTCTTTGAGTCCATTGAGAACCCGCTCATCAAGAATAGAAGCATCTGCTGCTAACATCGCATAGGTAGCATAGCGGAGAAAATAGCTCAAATCCCGCAAGCAAGAGGCATAGCGGCGAGTGGGGTACATATTGCCACCGGGGAGGGTAATCTCGCCGTAGAGCAAACTTTTCGCAACGGTTTCGCTGATAATGCCATCGGCACCGGAACTAATTGCCGTTGCTGCTTTCACGCGCAAGCTGCCGCTTTGATAATATTTTTGCAGTGCGTCTAATGCACTCGAGTCGAGGTAAGTCCCTTTCTCGTCAGCCGGATTAATTACGGAGGTAATGGTATCTTGCATGGTATTTCTCTGTTTTAAAATTGTGCTGTGAAATGCTTTTGCCGATCGCATTTTGCGATGGACTTAAACTTGCAATTGGGACTTTATCCCAGTTTTTTTCCAGAAATTGGCGCTGATTTTAAAAGGAGCGGATCAGGCGATCGAAATAAGGGGCGGCCAGAGCCATTTCTTCCCCGGTCATCATTCCTGCTGCTACGTCTTTGAGGCTGCCCATCGCAATTCGCAAATTGGCCAGGGGGACTCCTAAAGAAACATACATATCTCGCATTCCATCCAAACCAATATCTTCTAAAGGCTTGTCGTTTCCAGCTAAGACGCAATAGCTAACTAAGCGAATGTACCAACCCTGATCCCGTTGGCACAATGCTGTTTTTTCCGGCTTTCCAGAGTTGCTAGGGGTTTTAGGGCATTTCGACCAGAAGTTCTTGCTGCCTTCGTCAACAATTTTCTGCTCGTTGGCTGCGAGTTTTTGCGCGACGGTAATGCGGAGTTGTCCTTTATTGAAAAAATCTTGCAGTTTGGTCAACTCGGTACTGCTGAGGAAGCGATCGGCTTCATCGGATTGAGCGATAACTTGAGCAATGAGACTCATAGGTTTACCTGATTGAAATAATTCTCTACAGGTAACAAAATATGGTGAATTCCTAAGTTTTGCACAATTTATTAAGAAAAGTTCGCAAATAGCAATATTTTTGTTACAAAATTGCTAGAAACCTTGCTATCGCGGAACTTCTCGAAATTCTCAATCGAGAAACTGCTAAGATTCGCAACATTTTTGAGTGCCATTGAGCCTGAGAAAAGTTCTCTCATTCTTCAATGACACGCTGACACGCCTAAATTCGTATGCTTTACTGAAATTATTGAGAGTTTATCCACGAGTAGTGGTACGGAGATGTCGGCGTTGAACAATTATCTGAGCAAGAGTTTCAAGCGGGAAGGCAGGAAAAGACTATTTTATTCTTTTCTTTTTACTCGTTTTTCTGGACGAGTCATTCCCTCGGTCTTTCTAACTTTAATACTGGGGCTATTTCCCGGCGAAGCGTTGGCGCAGCGCGATCGCAATACTTCTCCTGTCCAAAATCGCTTCGGAGTAGTGAGAAGTCAAGAAAATGTTCGGCAATGGTCTAGTATCAATCAGCGCTTGCAACAGACGGGACTAGATTACTGCACCGTGGATCTCGCGGAGATTCGACCCGGCGGGACTTTTAACATTCTCAACAGTGAAGTGGGGGTTTTACTCCTACCCAATTTGGAAACTCTGACTGGCGCTCAAGTCAATGCCCTCGATACATGGATGCGTAGAGGGGGGAAGGTGATTGTCACAGGTCCCGCCGGACATTTATCGCAACCGCAGATTAAAACTCAATTGCGATCGCTTTTTGGTGCCTATTGGGGTTTTCCCCTCACCTCTCCTTCTACCTTACAGATTCAAACTGGAGATAATCCCAACACTGCCGGGTTTTCCCGTCTCTCTACAACGGTACATGGCGGTGCGATTATCCCCACGGGAACAAATAGTCAAACGGTGGCGACTTGGCAAGCACAAGGGACCCCTCCTGCTGTGATCATTACTGACCGATCGACCTTTTTAGGATGGCGTTGGGGCAATAATGAGGTTGCTTCTACTGAGGCAGATAGTTTGTGGTTACAGGCTTCTCTCAATCGTTACGGGCGTTTTTCTCCGGTGACGGACTCTACAGGAGGTTCTTGTGGAGATTCTGAAACTATAGCTGTTCAACCGACTACCGATCCTTCTCCTCGAGTTTCTCCTCCCCGTACAACTCCTCCCCGCAATTCCTCAACTCCTCCCCGTACAAATCCTCCCCGCACAAATCCTCCCCGCACAAATCCTCCCCGCACAAATCCTCCCCGCACAAATCCTCCCCGTACAAATCCTCCCCGTACAACTCTTCCTTCTACAACTCCTCCTTCTACAACTCCTGCCCCAACTCCTGCTGATTTGCGTGGGCTACAGCAGGAGTTGGAACGCTTGCAGGGTCGTTACGAAAGTGCATTACTGATTGCTGAAGCGAACAACCAAAATGCAGGAATTTCCCTCAACGAGGTGATCGAACAGGTTGCAGAGAAGTCCGTACAAACTCGCAATAATTCTTTCAATGCTCAACTGACGGAAGTTCGCGAACAGTTGCAAACTTTTAAAACCTTAATTCAACAGGGGGATTTTCCGCAAGCGAGGAATCAAGGGCGCTATGTTCGGAGCTTGATTTGGGATCGCTATCCCACGGAAGCACGACTGCATTACCCGGAAACTCGTGGTATGTGGCTCGATCGCGGTACCATTGTGCGAACGCGATCGAAGCAGGAATTAGGACGAATTTTCGATCGCCTTGCCAATGCGGGCATTAACACGGTCTTTTTTGAAACGGTGAATGCCAGTTATACTATTTATCCCAGTGAAGTAGCACCGGAGCAAAACCCTTTAGTACAGGGCTGGGATCCCCTTGAAGCGGCGATAGAATTGGCTCACGAACGGGGGATGGAACTCCACGCTTGGACGTGGATTTTTGCGGCGGCTAATCAACGTCACAATCAGATTTTGAGGCAGCCTCAAGACTATCTCGGACCGGTTTTAACCCAGCATCCCGACTGGGTGGGGACGGATGCCCAAGGAAATCCTTTTCAAGTGAATACGAAAAAGGCCTTTTTTGATCCTGCAAATCCAGAACTGCGGGCATATTTACTCAGACTTTTGGATGAAATCGCCAGCAAATATGATGTTGATGGTATTCAATTAGATTACATTCGCTATCCTTTCCAAGACCCAAATCGGGGTTTAAATTATGGGTTTGGTGCGGCTTCTCGGCAGGCGTTTTATCGCTTGCGAGGGGTAGATCCTGCGAAACTTTCCGCCAGGGATCCGCTTTGGTCCGATTGGACGCAATTCCGGGTTCAACAGGTGGATAGTTTTGTCGGAGAAGTATCGGAATTGATGCGGAAAAAACACCCCGATATCATCTTGTCGGCGGCGGTTTTTCCCATCCCGACTCAGGATCGGTTGGGACGCATTCAACAACATTGGGAGGAGTGGGTACGACGAGATTATCTGGATGCAATTACCCCTATGACCTATGCGGATGCAACGGATGAGTTGCAACAGTTAACACAACCTATCCTCGATGAAAATGTGCAGGGATCGACGTTATTTTTGCCTGGAATTCGCTTGTTAGGTTTACCGACTATGGTGGCGATCGATCAAATGCAGTATTTACGGGATTCTCAAACGGAGGGTTATTCTTTGTTTGCGGCGGAAAATTTGAGTATTAATTTGCAAACTATTCTTCGTAATACCCAAGGACGAAGCAATTCTAACTCTAATGAACCGATCGCCCATCGCCAACCTTTGGAAACGGCACTGAAACGTTTTGAGATTCTCCAACGGGAATGGGGTCTTTCTCTGGTAAGCGGTCAGTTACAGATGGATGAACGTGCCATGCGAGAATGGGGTAAGCAGTCAAAGGCGGTGGAAATTGCCCTCACGACCCTGGCAAATTCGCGATCGCCGGAAAATCTGCGACGGGCAACTAGCGCACTCGGGACGTTTCGGCAGGGGTTTGGCGCTTGGATGGGACAGCAAGCACGGGAACAACCTTATCAGGTACAAGTCTGGCAAAATCGCTTATCGGGGATCGATCGCCTGATTCGTTATGGGGGGCGCGATCGATAGTTTTGGTTGTTAGTTTCTACTGCGACAGTATTTATAGGACAAGAGGTTAAGAGTTCTCCCTTTCTTCATCTTCAGGTGATAGAGGTTGTTGGGCTGAGTGCCTAATAAAAAGAATCTGTACTGTGTTCTCTATCACAGTAAACAGGATTCGATAAGCACTCTTCCCTTTTCCGTAAATAAGTTGTCTAATCTCTTCTTCTCTCTTCTTCAAAGAAGTCATTCTCAAAAACAAGAGAACAGCGAAGGGGCATTTTCTCCAGAGATAAAATGGATTTATTTGACCCTCTAACCAACTGCGTGCTTGACGTGGGGAATAATTGCTAAACCAGAAATAAGCATCTTTAATCCCTTGTTCTGCTTCTGGTTGAATGACAATCTTATACCGATCGCTCATGAAGCATTATCCAATTGGTCGAACATTTCCGCAAAGAGGTCTTCTGCTGCTTTACATTGGCCTTGTTTCATTTGTTTAAGACCGCGTTTAATTCCTCTCAGAGTTTTGAGCAATTCAGCAGCATCGAGAAGTTCCTGATAGGATTGAGCATCTTGAACAACAAGTTCAGTCTTGCCATTAACCGTTAGCATAAGAGGATGTTTGGTGCGTTTGAGGTTTTCAACCAATTCAGTCGTGTTTCGCTTGAATTCGGTCAGAGAACGAATATCTTGAGTTAGATCTAGCATTGTTTTGAGATTGAATCCGCATCTGAATTATATGCCGATTTAGCCTAAACTTTATGTTCTAGGAGAGGTTATCGGAGTCTAAACCCATTGCAATAATAATACGAGCATTGATGAGAGTGAAAATGCGATCAAGTTCGGTAATGCCGGCAAGTTCAGCCGTTTCCTCTGGCGTAAGGTCGTTATTTTTCTTGCGATCGATGAGGATTTCAAGACGAGTTTGAAGCTCATCAGTAAATTTGAAAAGATTGAGTTCTCGAACCTTTTGGATCTGGATACCTGTTTCAATCCATGAGGAAGGTTGTACCATTGTTTGAGTGATCATTTTTTTCAAAGATGGCTATTTTTTGATTGTACCGAGTCTCTTGGGATTCTTCATGGTATGTAGAGCAAGTTTTATGGCGATCGCCTCATTGTGGGGATCGATCTCTTGATTCGCTATGGGGTGCGATCGCGGAATAGGCAGATCGAAAAGTTTTGTATCAAAATATACAGCAATTGATTGCATTGTTCCATAATGGGGATTGTCAGCGATTGATAATATTAGGAGCAGGTCTTATGGCGATCGCACAACTCTCTCGAAAGACGAGTCCCTCTCAAATAGAATGGGATGCGTGTCAATATATTTCCCAAGATGATTTTCAGGTTTTAGAAGGCGGTGATTGGGTTTCTTTGTTTGATTTGCCTTCTCAGTATGCTCACTATGAAGCATTGTTGCTGTGTAAAGTGGAAAGCGATCGCTGGATCACGTGGATTCCCGATCATGGCGAAATAGAACTGTGTTTGCGTCAGTTTTGCCCTTTATTTTAGCTATAATTGAGGCTCACAGTTTTGCAATCGACCGTTATGGAAAGCTGAATGATGTCTGCAATTCCTGCAATTTTTGTCTCCCACGGTGCGCCGAATTTGCCGATCTATCCCAGTTCCGCCCGAGATTTTCTCGAGCAACTGGGACAGTTTTTGCCTACACCTAAAGGGATTTTAAGTATTTCTGCCCATTGGGAAACTTTAACTCCCGCAATTAGTACGGCATCATCTCAGAAAACAATTCACGATTTTTACGGTTTTCCCGAGGAGTTGTATCGCTTGCAATATCCAGTTGCAGGGGATTCGGTGTTAAGCGATCGCCTAGAATCTTTGTTAAAAGAGCAAGGATATAATGCAGAAATAAAAGAGGGTCGTGGATTGGATCATGGCGTTTGGGTGCCATTAATGTTGATGTATCCCCATGCAGATATTCCGACGATTCAACTCTCGTTACAATTGAGAGGAGAGCCACACTATCATTTTGGGTTGGGACGTGCTTTAGCGTCTTTGCGAGAAGAGGGTATTTTAATTCTTGCTAGTGGAAGTGCAACCCATAATTTAAAAGAATTGGCTGGGAATTCCTTAGATGCAAAGCCCCTAAACTGGGTAACACAGTTTTCAGATTGGTTAAATGATGCTGTTGCCAATAATCAATGGGAAACCTTATTAAATTATCGCGATCGCGCCCCTTATGCCCTTCGCAACCATCCCACGGAGGAGCATTTATTGCCTCTTTTTGTGGCAATGGGTGCGGGAGGAGAGGGTGCAATAGGCAAAGTTTTACATTCAAGTTTTACTTATGGTGTTCTCAGCATGGCAGCTTTTTCCATCAGCAATGAGTAATAAAAAATGCACAATTACTCCACTTTACCATCGCCAGTAACAGTGCTGGTAAAAGTTTTTCCTCCGGCTTCAACTCGCAATGTTCCTTGTTTCCAACCGAGGGAAATGGGGACTCCTTCGGGAAGCGATCGATAGAGTTCAAAATGATTTAATCTGTTATAAATTTCTCCATTTCGTTTAACGAGGGGGATGCGATCGCGATCTTGATAGCTTAAGGATAAAGTATTTCCTAGAGTTCCTTGTAATTCTACTGTTCCTGTTGCTAAATCTTGCAAGTTTAATTGGTTTTTACCCTTGACATTTCGCTTGAATTGTGCATAGTTGCCGTGGGTTTCGGATTCGCCGACTTCGAGGACAAAACCGGCATAGCGATCGCCGATTATTTCTGCTTTTAAGGTTATTTCCTCGCTGTAAGCCTCTTGATATTTCTTATTTTCGATGCTGACTTCAGTATATTTGTCTAAGCCAATGGGACGCAAGGCCAGCCAAGTGCGATCGAGTTGAAAAAACCAAATTCCTTGTTCTATTTCTGCATTTGCTGTCTTCGGAATTTGCAAGAAAAAGGGAGTATTATTTGCTGGACGCAGCCAAATTAATAAATTGCGAAATTGTGCGATCGCATCCCCCGGTTTTTTACCTGGTTGCGCCCATTTTCCTCCCGTATTAGCGAGGAAAATATCGGAACCGCGATCGGCATTGTCAGCAATAATTTTAAAGGGTGCAACATCGCCATCGGGAAAATCTGAGACAATACTTCCCATTTGATAATGATAGCCAAAAAAAGTTGTTTCCCAGTATCCAGGTCGATCTTCTCCTCCTTCTTGCCAATTTTCATAAACGGGTTTAGTTGCTAATAATTCAACAGGTTTGTTGAATTGCTTTCTCGCGAGGGCGATAACTGCTTGCGGAGGGCGATAAGAACTGGTAATAATATGAATTGAATCTCGTTCTGGTTTAGGATTAAGATCAGTAACATCTCCGAAATAAAGCCAAAATAAACTGGCTGCACCGGCTCCATAAACAACATTTGTGCCGTTGCTATCGCGTTTATTCGGTCCTCCCCATCCTCCTCGATAATACTTCACTGCGGCGGCTGTTGAGAGCCAATCAAGGGCGGCTTTTGCTAATACTTTCATTTCTGTATCTTTAGCAAAATCGTATAAATTAAGATAAGAAGCGAAGGTATGACCATGATAAATTGGCGAGTCCCATTCCCCCATACCAATATGATAGAGCGCCCAGACATAACGCTGTATTTTTTGTTTATAAAGTTGGCGGGTTTCTTCGTTTCCTGTTTCTTCAGCCATGAGATAAATAGCAATATCTCGCATCCCACGGAGATTATCTGTATTGCGACCATCTACCCAGTTTCCTTGCTTGCTCATATCCCATCCTTCTAAACTGCGATCGCCATGACCATAGACGGGATGAGGACGAGTTTTAGGGTCTTGTTTTGTCCATTCTTTCGCACCATCAAACATCCGTTGTTTATAAGCAGGATCGAGATAAGTCCCCCAAAGAAAGTATTTGCGAATTTGTCCTTTTAAGGTGAAAGAATAGTAGTAGTCTATGCCTTGAGTGTGTTGGTGTCTTTCGGCTTCGACATCTTCTGCTTGTAGGGCTGCGATCGCCTTTTCTCGATTACCTGCTAAAAAGTCTAACATCGCGAGGGGATATGCTTGTTTTTCTCGTTCTCCGTAGGTTGTTCCGTACTGTTTTCCAGCATAATATTCAATGGCAATTTGGGTGCGTTGTTGAAATTCTGCTTCTAATTCTGGTGTCCAAAAATTCTTGTATTTGTCATCAACTTTAGGAAGAGAAATTCCCCATTCTGTTTCTAAGTTTGTCAGGGGGAGTGTTTGGGTTTGTGCTACTGGTTGTAGGAGGCGATCGCGCTTGTTTTCAAGAGAATTAGAAACAATATCTCTACTCGGTGTCGCGCACCCAGTAAAGAGAAGGGTTATAATTGCAGCAGTTAGCCGCAAGTTGCGTTTATAATCAAAGATCATCCCTGGAGTTATAATATTTTCAGAGTTAGTTGTTTTTCGTATTCTGAGATTTTAGCATATTTAATTTGAGAGGCTAAGTACAGGATAAAAATTAAAGTGAGTCAATTCAAGACAAAAAACACATTCCCCATTAACTTTCTTGGGCTGTAGGTGAGTGCCGATGACAGATAAACTTTGTAGATTGATAATTGTTGTCCGGATTTCTCTTTATTGAATAGTAAAAAGAGTAAAAATGAAGATAAGACTAACTTGCGATCGCGATCGCTGACAACTTGGCGCAATAATTGAGTATATTAGAGGGCAAGGATATCTAATCCGATGCTCTAATTGCTGAAAAGTCAGCCAGTTAGGACAACGAAGAGCATTAAGATTCAGGGGACAATCGGGAGGCGATCGCAATTTAATTCCCATTCGCATCTACACGGGGAAGATCTAGGATCGGCGATCGCGCCAAAAATTAGCCTAAAAATTGTTCTTGCAGGTAAGTTCTTACTTGTAAACTTTTTAGGCAATGTCTAATATAAAATCACAAAAAGGAAAGCAGAACTTATGAAAGTTATTGTTTGGGGATTGGATTATATTGGTACAACTATTGCCGCGTGTTTGGCAGACTTAGGACATAATGTTATCGCGATTGATAAAACCCCTTCCAAAATTAAGGCTATTAATCATCAAAAAAGCCCAATTCAAGAACCAGGACTTGGAGAAATGGTTAAAAAAGCCGTACAATCTGGTCATTTATGGGGGAGAGTAGAAGGAAGAGAGGATGTGAAAGATGCTGATATTTCTCTCATCTGTGCCGAAACTCCCATTAATAGAAAAGGACAACCGATTCTCAAATATGTGGAGGGAATGACCGCAGAAATTTCCCAAGGTTTGCAAGAGTCGGAAAATTATCACGTTATTATCTTACAAAGTGCTGTTTTACCTGGCATCGCTCGTAATATCCTTATTCCCTTATTAGAAAAATACTCACATAAAAAAGTAGGTCGAGATTTTGGAGTCGCAGTCAATCCTCAATTTTTACGGGAAACCACAGCGATCGCGGACTTTTTTGCCCCTCCTTATATCATTATTGGCGAAGAGGATTCGCGATCGGGTAACATTCTTGAACGATTATATCGCGATATTCCCGCTCAAATCCACCGCACGGACATAGAAACCGCAGAAGCCCTAAAAATGTCTGCGAATGCCTTTGAGACGCTTAAAATCAGCTTTGCTAACGAAATGGGACGCTTCTGCGATCGCCTTAATATTAATGGGGATGAAGTGATGGATCTCCTCTGGCAGAATAACCAGTTTTCTGCCCCCCTGCAACCGGGTTTTGCTTTTGGGGGGTCTTCTCTTGAGAAGAATTTGCGATCGCTGATTTCTCAAAGTGAAGAATGCAATGTAAATTTGCCCATTTTAAATGCTATTTTACCTAGCAATGGAGAACAAATTACCTCAGTGGTTGAAAAAGTGCGCCAATTGAGAGTCAAAAAAGTAACGGTTTTGGGTTTAACAAATAAGCCAAAAATGCACAATCTCCAAGAAACTCCTGTCATCCCTTTACTCAAACAATTATGGCAAGAAAACATAGAATTGCGTGTTTTTGATCCTGATATTCATCTCAATAAACTCATTGGCAATAATCGCGATTATATTACTCGCAATTTTCCTCAATTGGGTACAGTTTATGCGCGATCGCTAGATGAGGCTATTTTTGAGAGTGAGTTGGTGATTATTGTCCAAAATCGTCCTATTTTTCATGCTACAGCGAAAGCACTACCCAACGCGGTAAAAATTATCGATTTGACTCATCAGAATAATTTGCAATCTCAACAGAAAATTCAGCATTTTCACGATCCTTATTCTACAGATGCGGCCTAATGAAACAGCCTAAAAAAATCAATACAATTCATACTTTAACAACGTGCAGGACAAAGAACCATTATAAACAGGAAAGCGTCTAGAGGCTTTTAACCCAACCTTTTTAGCCAGTTCTTTGTTCCCTGTCAAAATATAAGCAGTCCAGCCAGTAAAGCGTTGTTTAAAAACATCTCCCATTTGTTTATAAAAACCCTCTAATTGTTTAACTTCGCCGATGCGTTTTCCATAAGGAGGATTACAAAGGAGAATCCCTGTTTCGCAAGGGGGTAGGATTTGAGAGAAATCTTGAACTGAAAATTGAACCCGATCGCGCAACCCACAAGGAGTTGCATTCTCTCGTGCCTGTTGAATCACTTCCCCATCGCGATCGCTGCCCAAAATCGGTGCAGAAAGTTCGCCTCGTTGCCCTTCCTGTGCCTCCTTAACTAACTTTTGCCACAGAGTTTCATCGTAATCTTGCCAAGTTTGAAAAGCAAAGCGATCGCGGCATAAACCTGGGGCAATATTTAAGGCTTTTAAGCCCGCTTCTAAAGGTAGCGTCCCGGAACCGCATAAGGGATCGAAAAAGGCAATATTCGGGTTATATTCTGCCATTTCTAATAATGCCGCCGCCAAGGTTTCTTTCAATGGCGCTAATCCCACCGCCGGACGATAACCGCGACGGTGTAAACTACTTCCAGAACTATCTAAACTGAGAACGCCGCGATCGCGATAAACATGAAGATTAATCGACAGATCAGGGTTTTGGAGATCGACACTCGATCGCCTACCAAATTCTTGACGCTGACGATCTGAAATGGCATTTTTTACTTGTAATGCCGTAAAATGAGTATGATTAAGTTGTTCGTTTCCCCCTGTCCCATGAACAACTAAAGTATTATCTGGCGTTAAATATTCTTGCCAGTCAATATCGTACACCGCTTGATAAAGTTCTTGAGAATTGCGGCATTGAAACTCGGCGATCGGCATTAAAACGCGAAAAAGAATTCTCGACCATAAATTGACCTTGTAGAGTAACTCTTTATCGCCAACAAAATGCACCCCCGTAAAATCTGTTTTCACTTCCATCCCCCCTAAATTCTCTAACTCTCGGGCGGCGATCGCCTCTAATCCTCGGGCTACAGTCGCAAAATAGCGGGTCATTGCTTTAATGTAAATGAGTTCTTATTGTAGGCGATCGCAGCCGGAGAAAGGCTATTAACTCAACTTGCTTGATCAGGGGGGAGAATCCAAAAGCCCCCATTTTTGCCAATATCCTGATATTCCCCCCCATCCCTCGGAGATTAATTCAGAAATTTTGTTCTAAGCATGAGATAAACTTGAATGTGCGAAGAGCTTAACCTTCCTTCAACCTTTGTTTAACTGTAAAACACATGACCGCGACCTCCGCCACGGAATCTTTAAAGCAACACCGACAGAATTTCCCTTCCCTTGCCAATAAAGCCTACTTTAATTTTGGCGGTCAAGGTCCCATGCCGAAAATGGCGCTAGAGGCAATTTATAAGGCTTATGAATACACGCAAAACCAAGGTCCTTTTTCGGCACAAGTGAATAATTGGTTGATGCAGGAATCGGCACTGACCCGAGAAGCCTTAGCCAGAGAATTAGGCACCAGAGCCAAGAATATTACCTTAACGGAAAATGTGACCGCCGGTTGCAATATTGTGTTATGGGGGATTGATTGGCAAGAAGGCGATCGCATTCTCATCACTGATTGCGAACATCCTGGGGTGATTGGGGCAGTTAAAGAAATCGCCCGCCGCTTTAAAGTGAAAGTAACAACTTGTCCCATCGCGGCAACCCTCAATCGCGGCAATCCTTCTGTGGTGATCGAACAGCATTTGCACCCCGATACTCGCTTGTTTATTATGTCCCATTTATTGTGGAATACGGGACAGGTTTTACCGTTGGCGGAAATTATCGAACTTTGTCGCAACTATAAGAGTAATCACCCGGTACAAATTCTTGTCGATGCGGCTCAATCTGGGGGTTCCCTACCGTTAAACTTGGATGAGTTGGGGATAGATTTCTATGCCTTTACGGGACATAAATGGATGTGCGGTCCCGCAGGAGTAGGCGGACTTTATGTTAGCAGCCCAGCCTTAGAAACCTTGAGTCCAACTTTCATTGGCTGGCGGGGGGTAGTGGTTGATACTAGCACGGGAATGCCGACGGATTGGCAATCCGACGGACGCAGATTTGAATTAGCTACCTCTGCTTATCAATTGTATGTGGGATTGCGGGCTGCACTTGCAGTTCACCACAAATGGGGGGATGCAGAGGCACGTTATCAGCAAACCCATCAGAATGGACAATATTTATGGCAGGGTCTCTCGATTTTACCTAATATTCATTGCTTGCGAAATTCTCCTCCAGAAGCGGGGATTATTTCTTTTCAACTCACGGGAAATATTGGTCACAAACAATTAGTACAAGCATTGGAACAACAGGGCTTTTTTCTCAGAACTCTTGCTAATCCTGATTGTATTCGAGCCTGTGTCCATTATTTTACGCTACCGTCGGAGATGGATCAATTAATTAAAGTATTGGGTAGTTTATAGCACTACCCATCACCCAATTTTGCTTTCACCATAGCTTGCACTTGTTTACCATCCGCTTTTCCTTTCAGTTGTTTCATCGCCATTCCCATCACCTTGCCCATATCTTTCGGTAACTTTGCGCCAACTTTAGTAATGATTTCATCAATAAGTTGGCTCAATTCTTCTTCGGACAATTGTTGAGGGAGATATTCTTCAATAATCACTAATTCTTGTGCTTCGCGATCGGCGAGATCGTCCCGGCCTGCATTAGAATATTGCTCAATGGAGTCGCGACGTTGTTTAGCTTGTTGTGCTAGGATATCAAGTTCTTGTGCTTCTGTGAGGGTATCTTGGCCATCAGGACGCAGGCTTATTTCTTTCTCCATGACAGCTTTTTTTATGCTGCGAATGGTTTCCAAGCGAATTTTATCCTTGGCTTTCATTGCAGTTTTGATGTTTTCTGTCAGACGATCTTTGAGACTCATGGCTGGGTTCTTTATTATATTTTCATTTTAGGAATATTATAAACAATATTTTCAAGTTGGTGCAACGCCAATCGGAAGCACGATCGCAAATTCACTCCCTTCTCCTAATGTTGAAACGCATTCCAATTCTCCCTCATGTTGTTCGACAATGATAGAATAACTGGTACTTAAACCCAATCCTTTGCCAGAACCGATCGCCTTTGTTGTAAAAAAAGGTTCAAAAAGTTTCGGTAAATTTTCTGGTTTGATGCCCGCACCATTATCGGAGATTTTAATGGCGATCGCATCACTTCCCGTGATTTTATTTGTACTTATTTTGATTTGTCCGGGATGGCGATCGCCTTCTTTAATGGCATCGATCGCATTATTAAAAAGGTGCAGAAAAACTTGATTAATTTGACCGGGATAACAAGTAATGTTGGGCAGATCGCCATAATTTTTAATAATTTCAATCTGGTTTAATTTACTTTGTAGAATAGAGAGTGTACTATCAATTCCTTCGTGAATATTCACTGATTTTTGTTGGGCTTCATCAAGACGGGAAAAATTGCGAAGAGAATCTACAATTTCTTGAATGCGCTTTGCCCCATTGTGCATAGAATCAAGAACTAAAGGAAAGTCTGTTTTCATAAAATCTAGATCGATATCTTCGGCAGCTTCTATCAGTTGCGAATCTTGAGAATGACTGGCTAAATTGGCAAGTTCGAGTAATTCATTCGCATAACTTTGAGCATGGCTTAAATTGCCACGAATAAAAGTAACAGGATTATTAATTTCGTGGGCAACTCCAGCCACTAATTGACCCAAAGATGACATTTTTTCGGCTTGAATGAGTTGAATTTGTGCTTTTTGTAAATCTTTTAAGGTTTGACTAAGTTTTTGATTGGATAGACTTAATTGTTGTTGTGCTTCGTATAGTCTTAAACCTGACCGCACTCGAGCCAGTAATTCGGTTTTATCTACTGGTTTAGTGAGGAAATCATCGGCACCGGCATCTAATCCTTGAACGCGATCGCGAATTTCTCCTTTTGCAGACAGTAAAATAAAAAAAGTTGCAGCTAATTGAGGATTTTGTTTGAGATGCTGACAAACCTGCAAACCATCAAACTCGGGCATCATCCAATCACAAATAATCAGGGCAGGGGTTACTTGTTTGGCCACGGCGATCGCTTCTGCCCCGTCAGTTGCCTCAACAATGTCGTATCCCCCTTGTTGTAGCAGTCTTTTCAGGAGTAGTCGCGTGGTAGAATGGTCATCAGCAATTAGGATTTTTTTCATCAGTCTTGATTAGAGAATGCTGTGATTAAGTCCCTTCCAATTTTCTTTTCTCCATCGTAAAACAGCTAAAAGGAAATTAATGTTAACTACATTATCGCATTAATCTGCTTTTGTTGAACGTACTACAAAATATAAAAATGCCTTAATTTCTTGCCTCGACTAAAACACTATTCTTGTTGTAAAAGTGCCTTAACTTGGCTTAAACCTTCTGCAATTCGAGACAATAAAATCGAGACTAATTCGGGTTCGAGTTGATTATTTCGTACCAAATCTTCTAACTCTCCGGCTGCCTCTAACAATACCGATGCCCCAATACTAGCAGACCCACCTTTAATGCGGTGAGCATGATGTTCTAGGGCGATCGCATCCCCAACAGTAAAAGCCTGTTTTGCCTTGTCGAGATCGATTTCTGCATCCATCAGAAACGATCGCAATAGTTCCCCTTGAAACTCGCGATCGCCTTCGGTAATCTCATCGAGATAGGGGCGATCGATGGTTTGTTCGATCCCCCCCAACCCCCCCTTACCAAGGGGGGGAGCCGGAAATGGGGTTGCCTCCTGTTGCCTATTGCCTGTTCCCTGTTCCCTACTCATCCATTTTTCCAACATTGCTGCTAAATCATCCGCAGCAACGGGTTTAGAGAGATAATCATCCATCCCTGCTGCGAGACATTTCTCGCGATCGCCTTTCATGGCATAAGCAGTTAAGCCAATAATAACTGTATGATGTTTATCTCCTTCTCTTTCTCGTAGGGTTTGAGTGGCTTTATAGCCATCCATCACGGGCATCTGACAATCCATAAACACCAAATCGCATTCTTGCTGGGTTAAATAATCCAAAGCCTCTTGACCGTTATCGGTACAGTCTGCTTGATAGCCCAATAAACGTAATTGATTTAACAGTACCTTTTGATTTACGGGAGTGTCTTCCACTACCAAAATTTTGGCAGAACTTATCGGGAGAGGTGCGCGCATCTCTCGTTGAGGAACATTTAGCGATCGCACTTCAAAATCTTTTTTACCATTAAAAGTTGCTAACAAACAGGCACGCAAACGGAAAGAACCGATGGGTTTGGTTAAAAATCCCTCAAAGCCGATCGCCCGACAACGACTCATCAAATCGCTGCGTTCCACGGAAGTCATTAAAATTAACTTGATATCATCAAAATCGGACTCGCTGCGGATTAATTGCCCGAGGGCTTCTCCTGTCATGTGGGGCATTTGCCAATCAATTAGAACCGCATCGGGTAAGCGATCGCTTTTGGCTGCAGCCCATAGCTGTTGTAAGGCTGTAACTCCATTATCCGCTTCCTTGACATTCATGCCCCAAGCGATCGCCTCTAAATGAACAAATTTACGATTGGTGGCATTGTCATCAACCACTAGAATTGTTTTACCCTGTAAGCTGGAATGAGCATCAGAGGAACTGCCGCGATCGCCGAGAGTGTCCCCATTACTCCCTTGGAGAAACACCGTAAACCAAAAGGTAGATCCCTCTCCCGCAACACTTTCGACTCCAATATCTCCCCCCATTAATTCTACTAATTGTTTGCAAATCGCTAAACCCAAACCCGTGCCACCATATTGACGAGTAGTAGAAGCATCTACTTGGGAAAAAGAACGAAACAATTTAGCTCGATCTGCTGGGGCGATCCCGATTCCTGTATCCTTGACGGCAAAGCGTAAGGCGATCGCAGGAAGATTAGGAAGAGCAACAGGAAAAGGAAGAGACGAAGACACAGATATAGATACTTCTCCCTCACTGGTAAACTTGATTGCGTTACCCATAAGATTGATTAAAATTTGGCGCAAGCGAGTCGAATCTCCTTGTAGAAATTGGGAAACTTCGGGTTCAATGGTATAAACCAATTCCAACCCTTTTTTATTGGTTTGCGGGGCAAATAAATCTAATAAATCTTCGAGGAGTTTCTTGAGATCGAACTCCCGTACATCTAAACGCATTTCTCCGGCTTCTAATTTGGAGAAATCAAGAATATCATTAATTAGGGTGAGGAGAGATTCCCCACTGATTTTCAGAGTTTGTACAAAGTCTAATTGTTCCTCATCTAAATCGGTGCTTAAGAGTAATTCCGTCATCCCTAACACTCCATTCATAGGGGTGCGAATTTCGTGACTCATATTAGCAAGGAATTGGGATTTGAGACGAACATTATCTAAAGCTGCTTCTCGTGCTTTTACCAGTTCATCGATCGCCACGGAAGCAATAATAATACCCCCAATGACATTTTCCCGCAAATACCAGGGCTGAATTGCCCACCGCAGATAGATTTGGCTGCCATTTTCCCTTTCCCATAATTCTTCTGCATTGGCGATCACTTCTCCTTGCAAACCGCGATCGTAAAATTGTTTCCATTCTGCTTTTAAATCGGGAATAACTGCATAATGGCTTTGACCGATGAGAGATTGTTCGGATTCCAGTTTATAATCTTCCAACCATTTGTTACTGTAGGCAAGATAACACATTTCGCGATCGAACAGTGCCATCGCAACGGGGGCATTAATCACGATTTGTTGCAATTGTTGGCGTTCTTGTTCTAGGGCTGCTTCGTAGCGTTTTCGTTCGGTAATATCTCTTTGTACTGTGGCAAAATAGAGCGGTTCTTGAGTTTGGAGATCGCGGATCAAAAACATATTCATTGCTACATCGATCGCCTTTCCAGTTTGAAAATGTTTTAATCTCGTTTCTCCCGTCCATTGTCCGGTTTCTAAGGTACTTTTCAAGATAGTATATTGAATGAAATCCCAATCTTCTATGCAAAAATAATCGGGAATAGTTTTAGAACTAGCCTCCTGAAAATTAGCTAAACCTACTAAATTACATCCCCCTTGGTTAAGATATAAGGTTTGACCTGTGAGACTGGAAACGCTGATAAAATCTTGACTATTTTCTACTAATAATGCCAGTTTATGCTGTTCTGACTCCGACTGTACTCGGATGAGAGTATTGGCCAAACTTTCCCCCACAACTTTTAATAAATCGATGGTTTCTTGCGCCCATATTTTTGCTTCTGTGACTCCAGCAAATGCTAAAAAACCCAAGAGGCGATCGCCTCCTGCGATAGGAATAATTAATAAAGATTGCAGAGAAAATTGTTGGAAAATTTCCTTTTCTGCTTCGGCTTCTGGGGGTAGATTATCAGCAGTTATATTCAGGGTTTCTAAGCGGTTGAGTCGTTCCATAAACCAGGGTGCGATCGCCACAGGAACATTTTGTGCTTGTTCGAGGTTTGGTTGAATATTTTCGGCACACCATTCGTGAGTTTTACTGTAAGTTTCCTCCTCTGAGAACTGAAAAACTCCAGCGCGATCGCAACCCATAAATTCACCAATATTTTGCAAGGCTCGAGTTACGGCTGCATCGAGTTCCTTGGCATTCAAATTAATAAAACGGCTAGAGATTTGGGTAATCAGTTGTTCGAGATCGGCACGATATTTTAGGTCTTCAGCAGTACGCTGACGTTTCTGCATTTCAGCTTGTAATTGTTCTGTTCTTTCTGTCACTAACTCTTCTAAATCTTCTTGATAGCGCTGTAAAGACTGTTCGATCGCCTTCTGTTCCCTGATTTTTATTTCCAACTCTCGGGTGCGTTCTTCCACTCGTTCTTCTAACACCTTATTGACATTTTGTAAAGCGCTAAATTGCTCTTGTAGTGTGTACGCCATCTGCTGAAAATTGTTTACTAAAGTGTTGATTTCACGCACGGGACTACGCTGCCAAGTTAACTTTTCCCGGTTCATCAATTTGTCTGATAAATTAGTAGTTTTTTCCGCTAGTTGAGAAATTGGTAAAATTAACTGTTGGCTCATAAAACGAGCTAGAATTGCTGCAAAAATAGCAAGAATACTCCCCATTGCTAAATCTAAGACATAGAATTTGTGTAAATCATCGATATAGGAATCAAGGAGAGACTCGATCGCGATCGTCCAAGGAAAATCGAATCCAAAAGGAACATCTTGACGATAAAAAGATTGTCTCCAGCGCAATATAGTTGATAAATTTTCCTCTTTTGGTAGCCAGTGCAAGATTGACTCTTGACTCGTGTTTTCGGAGTTTTCAGCGTAAAATTTAGCTGCAAGTTCTTGAGAATTTTCGGTTTCGGGACTACCAAAAATTTTATCTCCTTGAGCATCGAAAAGAGCGAGACGAATACCAAAATTACGAGAGTCAATTTCCTCAATATATTCTTCCCATTCTGCAAATTCGGTTAAAGAAAATTTCCCCAAAAGATACCCTAAAAACTTTTTATCTTTAGTGACATTAATACGAACAAAAAAAGCTGATGTATCCGGATCGAATGCTGCGAAAGTTTGGTCCTGCAAAAAATCAAAGTTTAAAGGAAAAGAATTTTGAAAAATACGATCGATAGTTGTGTTTGTTTCTATATTTCCTCTTTCGGCTAAAGCATTATTTTGAGATGAAGCTAAAATATTGTCTTTTTCATCAATTGCAACAATGTAAAGAAAAGATGGAAAAATACTATTAATTTCCCGAAGAAATACATCTAAATCATTCCCTTCTTCTTGGTATTTAATGAATTCATCAATTGACCCATTTAATCCCGCAGTATAAACTCTAATTTCATCTCCTAAATCATCAGCGAAATGTACTAAAATTGGCTTAAAATTATTACTTATTTCGACTTCAATATTTGCAAATTCTTTCCTGCCATTGAGTCCAAAAATAAACAAAACAGGGATAAAAATACAGCCAAAAAATAAATTAAATAATGTTTGCTGAAAAGACAGCGTGTGCTTTTTAATCCGTTTTTTTAGCCATTTGTCTAAAGGGAGATTCGACCAAATTAAAGTTGCAATAAAAGCATTAAAAATACCATTGATGGGTTGCTTCAAAATAATTAGAAAAGCGGAAATAAACGGAAGATGTAAAAATTGCTGGTAAAATAAATAATTCAAAGGGTATCCCAAAAAAAGCCAAAATACAATATCGATCGCCACAATATTCCGCTTTCGTTGCTGCCAAGAAAAACCAACGATCGCCGCTTCGAGAGTAAACATCACTAAACCATAAGGGTGTCCCCATAACGGGATCGTGTAAGTATTAATAACTAAAGCAACTACAGTCCCCCAGCCTACACCATAGAGAAATAGTGTCAGCCAAACCGCAATACTCCCAAACAGAAAGTCAACCCCAAATAAGAGGGGAAATTTAAAATAATTTCCTAACCCTCCTAAGAGAATTAGAAAGAATAAGGCGATCGCATCTTTTTTGGTTAAGGGAGAAAATAACTGTTTCATTTGATAAATTTAAAATTATAACTCTATTTTAATTTAACTCTATTTTAACTCTTTTTAAAACTTGTTCAAGTTCCTTAAGAACTACTGCAACTAACTCTCGATTCTCTTGTGATGCTGCTTTTACTAACCGCCTTGCCAAGTCGGGAACAAAACCCACAGCAACACTTTCCGCCGCACTTTTGAAAGAACTTCCCCTTTGAATTAATTCAGCATAATTCTCAACCTCCAATGCGGCTTTTGCAGTTTGCAATTCAGCTTCGATATCGAGCAGAAACGCATTAAACAATTCTACTTCAAAATTGCGATCGCCCCCAGAAATGCTTTGCAAAAGTTGGCGATCGATGAGAGAATGGGAATCAGAAAGCAAGAGTTGGTTGTGGGTTGTTTCCGTCTCTCCTATACTCTCTTCTTCATTTTCCATTGTTAATAAAAACTGTTTGACCTCTTCTAGCAAGACTTCAACTCGATCTAAAAGTGTTTCCATTCCTAGGAATTGTTGTTCTTTAGCTTGTTTTTCTAAAGTTGCTGTGATTTGAGACAATTCTGTAATCGCTAAATTAGCAGCAGCCCCTTTGATGCGATGTGCTTTTTGTCCAAGAGTGAGAGAATCTTCTGATTTTAAGGCTTGTTTGGCTTGTAATAAATCCATTTCTGCATCATCAATAAACGATTGCAATAATTCCATCTGGAAATCGCGATCGCCATCGGTAATTGCGTCGAATTGTTCGAGATCGATGAGTTGTTTGCCCTCTTCTGACTCCTCTTGTGTAGTAGGGAGAATTGAAGTCGAAGTTGACAGTGAGGGATTAATTGAAGCAGAAAGCCATTTTTCCAACATTACTGATAAATCCTGTTTAGAGACGGGTTTAGATAGATAATCATCCATGCCAGCTTCGAGACATTTTTCGCGATCGCCCTTCATCGCATAAGCCGTCAAACCGACAATAATAATATGTTTATCTTCCCCTTCGCGCTGTCGTATTGTTTGCGTCGCTTGATAGCCATCCATCACGGGCATTTGACAGTCCATAAAGAGGAGGGTATAGTTTCCTATACTCCATTGCTCTAACGCCTCGCGACCATCACTAGCGCAGTCAGCCTTGTACCCTAATAATTGCAGTTGATTTAAGACTACTTTTTGATTAACGAGAGTATCTTCAACTACCAAGATTTTGCCCTCGATCGGGGCAATCGGACAGGTAATTTCTTCTTGTTTTGCAGGAGAAAGAGAGGGTAAAATATCTTGAATCGGCACTTGTTCGATCGCATTGAGTAAACTATTTAATAACCGCGAAGTCACAATCGGTTTGAGTAAATAGCCATCAAACCCAATCTCCTCCAACCGAGAAATTAAATCTCTTTCATCGATAGAAGTCATCATAATCAACCGAGTTTGAGCAATATCGACTTCACTGCGAATTTGCCGACCTAACATTTCTCCGGTCATTTCTGGCATTTGCATATCTAACAACACCAGATCGTAAGATTTGTCCAAAACCACCGCCAAACGCAAGATCGCCAGAGCAACAGTACCATTTTCAGCATCGTCTACTTCCATGCCCCATGCTTTCGCTTGTAGGCGCACAATTTTGCGATTCGTGGCATTATCATCAACAACAAGTAGTTTCTTCCCGGTGAGGGTAGAGATCGAGGTCTGTGTCTTCTTACGAGGGAAAGCATTATCTTCTTCTTCTGGGTTTAAGGGATCGAAAATTGCTGTAAACCAAAATGTGGAACCGCGATCGGGGATACTCTCAACGCCAATTTCTCCCCCCATCAATTGCACCAATTCCTTGCATATCGCCAAACCCAAACCCGTCCCCCCATATTTGCGAGTATTAGAAGCATCTACTTGGGAGAAAGATTGAAACAATTTCTTCTGTCCTACCGCAGAAATTCCAATTCCCGTATCTTGAATAGCAAAACGTAATTTATTGTTACTTTGTCCCTCATTATTTATTGATAATTGTTCCTTGATAATTGATAAAGTAATTTCGCCGCGTTCGGTAAATTTCAGGGCATTGCCGATCAGATTAGTGAGAACTTGGCGCAAGCGGGCAGCATCGCCTTTAAGATAAACAGGAACATCTGGTTCAATGATGTAAATAAGTTCTACTCCCTTAGCACAGCTTTGCAGGGTAAATAAATCCAATAAATCCTCGATCGCGCTATTGAGATGAAATTCATGGGCATCTAAGCGCATTTCCCCCGCTTCCAGTTTGGAAAAATCGAGAATATCGTTAATAATTGTCAGCAAATTCTCGCCGCTACTTCTCAAGGTTTGCACGAAATCTAACTGTTTATTGTTGAGAGAGGTACTCAACAATAATTCTGTCATGCCCAAGACTCCATTCATCGGAGTGCGAATTTCGTGGCTCATATTAGCGAGGAATTGGGACTTGAGGCGAACATTTTCGAGGGCAGCTTCTCGAGCTTGGACTAATTGATCGATGCGATCCGTAACCATAACAATACCGCCGATCGCGCCATCGGATTCAGTCCAAGGATGCAATGCCCAACGTAAATAAAATTGTTGCCCATCTTCTCGCAAAAACATATCTTCAGGATGGGAGAGTTTTTCTCCTTGTAGGGCGCGTTGGTGCGCCTCTCGCCAGCGATCGGGGATGTCGGGGAAAATATCGTAGTAATTCCAACCCACTAAGGATGTATCGGGGAGTTCGTAGTCCGTCAGCCAGCGATCGCTATGGGCGATATAGTTCATATTGCGATCGAACATGGCCATGGCAACGGGGGCATTTTTAACGATTTGCTGGAGTTGTTGGCGTTCCCGTTCGAGGTTGGCTTCATAGTTCTTTTGTTCGGTGACATCATGGGCAACGGCATAAATCAAACTTTCTTGGGTAAATGAGGTGGAATGCCAAGACAACCATTTGTAAGAACCATCTTTGCATTGATAGCGATTCTCAAAATTAACGATGTTTTTTCCTTGCGCCAGTTGTGCTGCTGCTTCTATAGTGGCATCGCGATCGCGCCGATGAACGAAGTCGAGAAAAGGGCGAGCCATGAGTTCTTCCCTTGTATAACCCAAAGTTGCTTCCCAAGAAGGATTTACTCGTTTAAAATAGCCGTCAAAGCCAGCAACACAGAGGAGATCGAGGGATTGGGTAAAGAAGCGATCGCGCTCCATTTCTGCCCGCTTGCGATCGCTGATATCCCGCACCATGGCCAGCACTTCATCCTCCCCGCAAGGCACGATTCGCACCTCCTCTTCCAAAGTTTTTTCCGCTTTGACTAATTGATATTCGTAAACTTGCGGTTTCCCTGTTGTTAAAGCCTGTTGCACGCACTTCATCCATTCTTTGGCTGTATTTAAGGGGAGAATATTGTACAGGTTGGCATTTTTGTGAATTTTATTGGGTTTAAATAACTCAACTTCACCCCCACTAATGACATCGAGATAGTCTCCATTCGTGTTCATGCGAATCAATAGATCGGGTATTGCTTGAACTAAAGCGCGATTTCTGGCTTCGCTTTGGCGCAATTTTTCCTCAGCTTGCTTGCGATCGCTGATATCCCGAATAATCATGAGAACTTCATCTTCCCCGCAAGGAACGATTCTCGCTTCCTCCTGCCAAATTTTTTCGTCCTTCACCAACTCATATTCATAAACTTGCGGTTCTCCGGTAGATAAAGCCCGTTGTACATATTCCATGCGCTCTCGAGCTTGATCTTGAGATAAAATATCGTAAATATTGGCAGATATCCGACTGCGATCGGGAGCGAACATTTGCAACTGACCGCCATTAATAATATCGAGATATTCTCCATCGGCTTTCATGCGAACCAATAGATCGGGTATTGCTTGAACTAAGGCGCGATTTCTGGTTTCGCTTTGGCGCAATTTTTCCTCAGCCCGCTTGCGATCGCTAATATCCCGAATTATCATTAAAACTTCATCCTCACCGTAAGGGACGATGCGGGCTTCTTCCTCCAAGACTTTCTCTGCTAAAACCAATTGATACTCATAGGTTAATGATTCTCCCGTCGAGATCGCTTGTTCGATATAGAACATTCGCTCTTCTGCTTTTTTTCGGGGCATAATGTTATAAATATTCGCATTCCCTCCTTTGAGATTGGGATGAAAAACTTCTTCTACCCGTTCTCCACAAATCATCTCGAGATAAGTTCCATCTGACTTCATGCGAATGAGCAGATCGGGAATCGATTCAATCAGGGCGCGTTGCTTGGCTTCGCTTTGGCGCAATTCTAGTTCTGTTTGCTTGCGATCGCTGATCTTGCGGATGATACAGACGGCTTCATCTTCGGAAAAAGGCACTGTGCGACATTCAAAATAGTCTTCGCGATCGCCGATGGGAAGCATATATTCAACCGTAACGAGGGATTTATCGCGCAGGGCATCATCAATGGTTTGCTGCATTTTCTGGGCGACCTCTTCGGGTAAAACCTCAGTAATCTGCTTGCCTAAAAATACTTCAGGAGGTACGTATAAATCGGAAAAATTCGAGGTTTTGCAGTCGAGAAACTGACCCTCTGCTGAGATGCGGAAAAAGAGATCGGGAATGGCTTCAAAAATAACTTGTAATTCGGTGTTTTTCTGGGCGAGGATGGCTTCGGCCTTCTTGCGATCGCTTATATCTTGAAAAATACTCACAAAATGTTTAGAAGTTCCTTTCTCAGTCCAAACGAGAGAAACGGTGAGATATATCCACACAGGAGATCCATCTTTGTGCAGGTAACGTTTTTCGAGGGAATAGGTAGTCCTTTCCCGTCGCAGCAATTCATTAACCCGTTCGACGCTGATCTCAAAATCCTCGGGGTGGGTGATCTCGCGGAAGTTTAATTGTAAGAGTTCTTCCGGCAAATATCCCAACATCTGACAGAGTTTTTGATTGACTCGGGCAAAGGTGCCATCCGGGTAAACTTGGGCAATGCCAACCTCCGCTTGCTCAAAGGTATGTCGGAAGCGTTCTTCGCTCTCTTTTAAAGCGGTTTCTGATTCTTGCCGGCGATCGATCTCCTGGCGAAGTTGTTGATTTCTCGCCTCAAGTTCGGCGGTTCTCTCTTGCACTAATGCTTCTAAATTTTCTTGTTCTTGGCGCAATTTACTTTCAGCTTGTTTGCGCCGCACAATTTCTTTTTCTAACTCATTGAGAGAGATTTGTAAATTTGCCGTGCGTCGATTTAACTCTAAATCTAGTTCTTCCGATGCTTGTCGCAGCAGTTCCTCAATTTTACTGCGTTCGATGGAATAATGCAGGGTTCGCATTAAGAGGCGACTGCTTAATTCTCCCTTCAATAAATAATCTTGCGCCCCTACTTTAATGGCTTTTAGGGCAGTTTCTTCGTCTTCTAATCCCGTCAGAATAATAATCGGAGGTAAAGGCTGCCACTGCTCTAATTGTGGCATTTCTGAAGAGTTTTGTCGCCGGGTCAGACTTTCTTTCTTGAGGCGGGTTAGGGTGTCTAAACCTCGACTGTCTGGAAGAAAAAGATCGAGCAAGATTGCATCAAAGTCGGTGCGATCGAGATGCGCGATCGCGTCAGCTAAAGTTTTAACGTAGATCAATTCGATATCAAAGTTGGGAACATTGAGCAGTAAAATTCTCAATAATCTCCGATCGACAAGATTATCTTCTACTAAAAGAATTTGATAGCTTGTATGTTCATTCATTGTTCCGTTCCGACAACCTTGCCATAATCATCGCTATTGCCATTGATGATGATAGTTTAACCCTTTTACTCGGTTCTCAGTTCCTAGTTCCTATATTGATTATTGTTCCTAGTTCATCCGTTGTCGATCTGCCACCACTGACAGGAGGAATTAAAACAACTTCGTCCTCGTCTTTTAAAAGAGCATTTTTACTCACAAATTCAAGATTAATAGCAAAACGAGTCAGTTCTCGCCATTGTTCTAAATGAGGATATTGCGCGATCGCCCGTTCCAAAACCGCAGAAACGGGGGTATTGTCAGGAAACTCCCAACGCATTTCGGAACAACCATAAGCCTCTTGATAAGCGGCAAAAAATTTAACAGTAACGATCATGGAAAATGATGAGGGATGAATGATGAAGGATGACTGATAATATGATGATATAGATATTGTCTTATGATTGAAGGTATGGAGCGGGAGATTGCAACTGCGTTAGACGCGCTAACGGAGGTTGAATGGGTAACAGGGGAGAAATTGGCAGTAGATTGGCAAAAGCAACTCTATTGTCTTGGTCTTAATTTATCTTCAATTGCTGCGGTTTTTCCAAAAACTGTTGAGCAACTTTCCCAGGTTGTTGAACTTGCAGCCGCAAAACAGGGGAAGATAATTCCTTGCGGTAATGGCAGTAAACTATCCTGGGGGGGACCCGTAGGGGTTTGGTCTCCAAACCCAGCACTTTTGTCCCCAAACCCAGCACTTTTGTCCCCAAACCCAGCACTTTTGCCACCAAACCTTTTGCCACCAAACCCAGCACTCTTGGTGAGTACCCAACGACTCGATCGCATTATAGAACACGCCGTCGGCGATCTAACGGTTACAGTAGAAGCTGGCGTTAAGTTCGCAGATTTACAAGCAGTTTTACAACCCACTGGACAATTTTTACCCCTCGACCCGGCCTATCCCCATGATGCAACTTTGGGAGGCATTGTGGCAACAGCAGACTCAGGCAGTTGGCGACATCGCTATGGGGGTGTGCGAGATTTATTGTTAGGATTATCCTTTGTGCGTGGGGATGGAAAACTGGCTAAAGCAGGGGGAAGAGTGGTTAAAAATGTGGCAGGATATGACTTAATGAAATTATTTTCCGGCTCTTATGGCAGCTTGGGAATTATTTCTCAATTAACCTTTCGCACCTATCCTTTATTGCCAGAATCGGGAACAATTTTGTTAACCGGAGAAGCCGATCGCATTGCCTCGATTTCTCAAACACTTCTCAACTCTGCCTTGAGTCCTACTCGCGTTGATTTACTTTCTTTTGGCATTTTAAAAGAGTTAGAAATTGCGGGAAAATTGGGTTTAGCCGTACAGTTTGCAAGTATTCTCGAAAGTGTTAAGGAACAACAAGAAAGACTATCCAGTTGGGGAGAAAAATTAGGGTTAAACGTAATTTGCGATCGCCAAATTTGGCCGCAAGTTCATCAACTTGCGCGAGTGCGGAAGAGTCCCGATGCAGCGATCGCCAAAATCGGTCTTCTTCCCTCCCATGCTGTTAATTTTTTACAAGAATTAGAGGTTATTTCCCCACAGCAAGATTTAGGACTTATTCATGCAGGTAGTGGCTTAGGTTATCTGCATCTGACTGGAGAAGATATTACTCTGCGCCTGAAACAATTACGGGAAATTTGTCAAGAGAAGCAAGGATTCTTAACAATTTTAGAAGCGCCGATCGCCATTAAAAAACAATTAGAACCCTGGGGATATACGGGAAATGCTTTAGAATTAATGAGACAAATTCAACAAAAATTCGATCGCGATCGCCTATTCAATTCAGGGCGTTTTCTCGTCTAAACTTTAATTATTGCCCATTACCAAAACAGTATTTTGTCCGCCAAAACCAAAACTCAAACAAAGAGTATTGTTAATGTTTGCCGATCGCGCTTCTCGGATAAAATTTAAGTCAAATTCCGGCACTTGTAAACCCGTACAAGGGGGCAAAACTTGATGTTTTAAGGACAATAAACAAAAGGCGACACCCAATGCCCCAGATGCCCCCAAAGTATGTCCCGTTGCCCCTTTAGTGGAACTGAGAGGAACATTTTCGGGAAATAAATGGCCAATTAAGTTTGCTTCATTGCGATCGTTTAACCGCGTGCTGGTACCATGAGCGTGAATGTAGTCAATATCATTAAGAGTTAAATTACTGCGTTCGATCGCATCTTTAATGGCGATCGCGGCACTTTTTCCCTCTAGCTCCGGCGCACTTACATGATACCCATCTGCTGTTGCGCCAAATCCCAAAATTTTGCCGTAGCACGTAGCTCCTCGCTTTTGTGCAAGTTCTTGAGATTCTAAAACCAAAATCCCTCCACCTTCCCCCAAAACCAAGCCCTCGCGCTGCCGATCGAAGGGATAACAACCCGTTTTAGCTAACGCCCCCATCCTCTCAAATCCCGTTAGAGTTAAAGGGGTGATGGGCATTTCCACCGCACCCGCTAAGACGCGATCGCACTCCCCCATGCGAATTAGTTCGGCTCCCCGCGCGATCGCCCATAATCCCGTCGCACAAGCTGCCATAGGCGCAAGTACGGGCGCTCTCGTGGCGATCGTCCTGGCTGCTACAATCGCCCCTCGGTTGGGCAAAGTCTCCAGCCAAGGAGAATTACCCATCGGGAATTGTTCCCAGAGTCCTTGACAGCTACGACTCGAGCCGATCGCCACACCACAATCCGGTAAAGGCAGGGATAAACCCGCATCGGCGATCGCGGCACGAACGACTTTTTCGGAGATCGCGCTAAATTCTCCCGGTTGGCTGCCAATTAACCCCAAAGGATAAAGGGGAAGTTCAGGAAAGGGCTGATGCCAAGCGATTCCCACTTCCCCCCCGATTAAACTCCGCCAACTGGTACTTAAAGACCCTAAAGCGGAAACTAAACCAATCCCAGTGACGACAACTTCCACTCGCTTCTCGTGGTTCAGGAAATATAACGGTAGGGGTTTGGTTTCCAAACCCTCACCCCCTCGTTAAGATTTCTTAAGATTTTCTAATCCTTCAATCACCTTTGCCGACTCAATGCGATCGCCTTGATCGATCGCTTCAACCGCTTCCATGCTCTCCGGAGTCACATAGCCAAAAACAGCATAGTCTCCGTCCAAAAACCCCAAATCCGTGAGGGCAAAATAAAATTGAGAAGAAGCAGAATCCGGCATGGGCGATCGCGCCATAGCGATCGCCCCCTTAGTATGGCGTAAAGCGGGAGGAGCAGAAACTCCTGCCTGTTTGAGAGTTTGGCCATAAACGGGAGCATCTGCACTTTCAGGAGTAATTTCCAAAGGAATGTAGCGAGGTTGCTGAGTGTCGGGATCGATAAAACTCCCCGTCCCCAAACGAGCAACCGGAAAATCAGGATCTTTGCTTTGAGTATCTCCCCCTTGAGCAACAAAAGGTTGAGGTTTCTTAATCACGCGGTGAAAAACCAACCCATTATAAGCACCCCGGTTTACCAAATCCACAAAATTACCCGCCGTAACGGGAGCATTTTCTCCATCAACTTTGATGAGAATTGAAGCACCATTCACCTTCATCTCCACCATCGCCAACCCTTCTAACTGGGGGAGTTCGCTGATCTCTTGACTGCTAACCCCTGCCGTAATCTTATTGGCTTCTGCGGTACTTGCCGTTGAGCTTACTGGGGGTTCGCTGCACCCCACCAATATCAAAGAAATGGCCGCGATCGCCAAAATAGACGTTCTCAACCACACTTGCACTTTATTTTTCATGTTTTCTTGACAAAATTGAACAAAATTAAGATGAATTTTGATTTTTTTTATAACCCTTCTAAAGGAACTTGAAGAAACCGAGCCATTTCTGCCCCTTGATTTTCCAGTTCCGCAAGAGAAAGCGGTTCTCCCGCCCGAGAAAGCGGAATATCTCGTTGTTTTTTAACCCGCAAATAGAGCGATCGCTTCGGATTCAAACCCTCGCGAATTTCTGCCTTCACCGACTGAATATCATCTAAAGGGTATTCAATCTCAATGCGGCGATTTTTACCTGGAAATCCTTGGCGAAAAATCCTCATTTTTCCTGTTTTTTTGTTGAATTCGTTGTAGCCTCCGCCAACATCCAAAAGAATTACAACCACTAAATAGATTGCGACAAGACTTCCGGCAAAGCCGTAAAATAAAAGCGCAACACCTTGGGGAAAAAACACTAAATTACGGGTGTCGCTCACGAGCAAGAAATTTTTCTGGAAATAGCTCGAAAGCCCTGCCAATAAAAAGCCCACTCCCCCCATTGCTGAAATAATCGCCCAAAAATAATTACTGAAGCGACGAGAGCCAATAATCTCTTGGCGCAGGATAAGACTGTCTTGCTGTGTCGTCGGTGCTGTCATAGAGTCAATACTGCCCTGTTCGTTTTAATAATCTCTCATTGTAGGGGAAGTTGAGAAATTGAGAGTTGAGAGGGGGGAAGAGAGAGAAGAAGAGATCGGCGCAAAATCCTTTATTTCCAGTCTTTTCGGGACTCCTTCCTTTTTTCTAGACCAGATTTCTGAGGAAAGATGTGTCAATTTGTAAAATTTTCGGTAATAATGTTTTAAGCGGGTCAAGTGCCGATGCCTAAATGTTCTCAGTCAAAAACCAGACCAAAAACAAGGCAGTTTTGGTTGGTCTCGACCTCGTGGTAATGTTAATAAACGTAAAAACCGTTTTGGAATCGCAATCCAAACGGGAAGAGACCACAAGAAGTAACAAATCCCTAGCACAATCCCTTGTCTAGCTTTGTTACTCCCACATCTCTTTTAAAAAATCTTGCCCCGATTGATAATAAGCAAGAGGTTTTTTGATTATGACCGTAGCAATGGGACGCGCCCAGGCACAACGAGGATGGTTTGATGTCCTCGATGACTGGCTCAAACGCGATCGCTTCGTTTTTATCGGTTG